>CAYGEE010000111.1:0-7000 GCA_964348765.1 uncultured Planctomycetales bacterium
TCCAAAGCTGAAAATCTTAATCTGACGCTGGGAAAATTAACAATGATCTGATCCTCTTGATATAAAGAAGCTACCTCTGGTTCAATGTCCTTAAATAATTTTAATGAGGAATGACCTTATGGGAGACTTTGTCTCTTATTGACATGCTCCTTAATAGGTGACCCGTTTTTAAACCTAAAACAGTTGGGACAAAGATATCCGCATTGGATCCTCGTTGCCAAAATACTGATTAGCAACAAACCCGCTAATGAGCACAAGCCACACACACTTGTCAAAAACTTTTTTGCAGGGCATTGATTGCCCCATCAATCCTTTTCTTCCGTTCCTCGAGGGGGAGCGAATCAAAATCGTCCGGGAAAAAAGAACCCGGGATGGTCAACAGAATCTTTTTGTTATATTTATATCGACCCTCCTCATCTTCCCCATAGCTCACCTTCCCAAATTCTATTGCCAAAAGAACGTTGGCATAAGGATTTGGAACTTCTTTCTTTTGCGGCTCAGAAGGATAATCTTTCACGATTTGAGCCGTGGACTCCACCTTAAACCCCTGTTGTTTTAGGAACTCTTTAATGTGTCGAATCGTGGTTTGAGAATATGTTCCAAACACGCACGCTTTCCCGCGGTCAACACACACCAAGTTTGTTCCGCAGCTTTTTAGTGTCTTAACTCCATTCTGTTCTCTTCCTCTTGCTTTCTTGGAGAACGACTTTTTCCCGTCGTATTTCGCTCCCAAATAATATTCGTTCATGGCACACCTCCTTTAATTATTAATTCCCGTTCTAATCCCACGACCCGAAATCAAACGGCCATTTGTTTAAGAACGTAATAAAATCTCTCAATCTTTCTTTATCGAGCACTTGGGTTTTTCGAATGCCATTTCTACTCTTAACATAACTCACCTGCCTTTCCTTTCTGCCAACAACTTCTCGACGATCGTAAATGCCGGTTTGATCCGTTCATTGATCGACGGCTTAAACAATGTGATATATTTCTCGATCTTTTTTAATATCTTATCCGTACCCTCTGAGGATCCCGCATTGACGGAATCAAACGTATTATCAAAGATATCCGCCAGTTTTATCAATTTTACTTGATCGGGCGCACATCCTAAGGCTTTGTAATACTCTTCTTCCCGCTGTTCATTAGGAAGCCTTTTGTCTTTGGAAAGCGTACTCACCCAAGAAGCGATCTTGACTCCGAATAATTCTTCAATATCATCAAAATCCGTGGTCGTATCCTCGATTGTGTCATGCAACACCGCTGCAGCCAAGACCTCAGGATCATTTACCCCAAAGACTTGATCCAAGATCACGGCAACTCTGTAAGCGTGACTGACATACGGCGTTTGCCCGTCTTTACGGATCTGCCCGTCATGCCGGCGGGCGGCAAAAGCGATAGCTTCTAAAATTATCTTAACCTTTTCCATTTTCTTCTCCTTTATTATCATTTAAACATTCTACTCTATAACTCCAGACAAGATACCCTTGCGAATCATAGACCAATCCTATTGATCCGGAGTCTTGCCAGTTATCTACTGAGCCACATTCTTTAATACTTTCTTCAGTCAAATTCTTTGCTGATAAAATAGCATCCTCAATGTCATTAAAATAACCAACTACATAATAATCATTCTCATGAAAGTTAAATTGATCCAAGCTGTCAACACGAAAAGGCGGCTTTACTTCCGGTTTAAAATCATAATATTCGTTGATCATTACTACCTCCTTTCTTTTCTCTCCATTCAAAGAATAACACCGCGCATACTATTTGCAAAATTAATAGTTCTTATATATACTATAAGCGGAGATTATAGACATGGAAATTCAACAGCTTAAAGGTTTTCTGGCGGTTGCAAAATACAAGGGATTCTCTCAAGCTGCGGATAAAACTTTCCGCACCCAGCCGGCGATTAGCCTGCAAATTAAATCACTTGAAGATGAGTTAAACGTCAAACTCTTCGATCGTCTGAGCCCGCAAAGAATCGAGCTGACCTCGGATGGTAAGATCCTTTACGACCTTGTCTCTCCTCTCTTGGAAGACATAGAATCTCTAAAAAGCCGCTTTGACGAAGCACGCGGGAGTACACTAAACACAACGCTAAGGATCGCCACTCACACCTCGGTCATGGTCCACTTATTGCCGGAAGTGATCAAAAAATTTAGAAAGAAATTTCCTGCGTGTGAACTTTCGATCATCAACCGCAGCCAACAGAATATTATTTCGATGGTTGTTAACGGCGAAGCGGACTTAGGCATTTGCTCGCTTAAAGAAATCCCAAAGAATATTGATTATCAAGTCTTCGCCCGTTTTGACCGATTCTTGATCGTCAATAAAACACACGCTCTATCAAAAAAAGCCTCCATCACCCTTAAAGACATCGCCCAATATCCGCTTATCTTACCGCCGCAGCCTAGCAGCACCCGCGCGGCCATCGACCGGGTCTTCGCACAACACAACCTAAAGCTCGCCATCGCCATGGAAATTACCGGACGCGAAGCGATTAAAGAATACGTGAAGATGGGCTTAGGCATTTCCATCATCAACGCCTTCTATCTAACACCGCAAGACAACAAAGAATTATTCACCAGAAATCTAAACCGCTATTTCGGCGTAGCTGAACGTGGAATTGTGACGAGGAAAGGAAAATATCTTTCTTTAACAGCGAGGGAGTTTATAGGCATGATTCTAAATAAACACAGTCTCCGGGAACACATTAAAGCTTAAAGCATCTTCAACCTGTCCCTTTTAGAAGTGCCTGGTGCGTTTTATTACTTACAACCCGTGTGCAATTTTATTATTCATAGCTAACCTGATTTTCCCCCATTCAAAATAATAATCCTTACCAATTTTCTTGCCGTTTTTCTTTATTTCGTCCCACTGCCCTTCTACAAGATGACCTTCCCCAAATCAGTGGACGTTTAGTAAAGATGGGAAAGAGCGTTTTTCGTAATTAAATGGGCTCAGATAGCCCAGCGACGAATGCGTTCTTTTCCGATTATAGTACATCTCGATATATTCAAAGATTTTTATTTTCGCTTCATCCCGAGTCTTGAACTTCATCCGATGAATCAATTCGACTTTTAACGTGTGAATAAAACTCTCAGCAACGGCGTTGTCCCAGCAGTCGCCCTTTTTGCTCATGCTGCCGACGAACTCATTCTGGGCCAGTATTGCCTTAAAATCATTGCCAGCATACTGACTACCCCGATCCGAATGAAGAATCAAACCCTTGCCTGGATTCCGTCGAAGGATTGCTTGCTTCATGGCCTGTGTCACCAGCGTGTCGGCAATGGTCTTATCCATCGCCAAACCAACAACGCCACGTGAGAACAGGTCAAATACCGCCGCCAAATATAACCAACCTTCAAACGTCCAGATGTAAGTAATATCGGACACCCAGACGGCATTCGGCCGGTCGACGTTAAATTTCCGGCAAAGAATATTCGGCCACACCGGATAATTGTGCTTTGAATTCGTCGTCAGACGGAACTTACGCTTCTGGATAGCAATCATTTTAGCTTCCCGCATGACCTTCGCCACGCGATTCTGTGAACAACGAATAAGTTCGACGTTGTTGAGCTGGTTCCTGAACTTCCTCTTATTAGTGGACGGTTAGTAAAGATGGAAAAGAGCATTTTTCGTAATCGGAAGGACTAAAGTAGCCCAGCGACGAATGTGTTCAATCTATACAGAGGTATATTCTACGCAGAACATTATAAATTATGGGTTCAAACTCAAGTATCTTCATCTTTTTCTAAATCAAGCCATTGCCCAACTATTAATTCCGCATTATGCATACATTCTTGGCAAACAAATTCACCATCCCGGGTTTCAAACAAATCTTCTTTGGGATATTCTTCACCACAAGAATTACAAATTGAACCATCAATTAAATCCTTGTCTTTCGGTGGAAACCCAGCAACAAGCAACCATGATCCTTTTTTATCTTGAAAATATAATTGTCCTTCTCCCCAACCAATACTCCTGCCATTCTCAAAATAACATTTAGGACACATATTTGCCCAGCTACTTGAATTACCGAATGCTCCATCAATATAAAATTGTTCATGTATTAAATCCTTGGAACACAAATCACACTTCTTCGGAGCAGGTATGGGGCGAATTTGCCTCTTTTCTGCTTCTTCTAAATCTTGAGATTTCTTTAATCTTAATTCAAAGGATTCGTCCATTCTTGCTCATTATCTCCCATCTTGGCGACTTCAATGTATTTTCCCAAAGCGGTATCGCTTCTTTATCTTTACCAAATCGGCAATAAGTGTACACTAACCAAGGATCGGCATAGTTTGGATTTTAAATCCACAATTTTTTCTCTTACCATACTAGTATCCCATTAGAATTTGCGTCTTCAAAATATTTATATTTACATCCCAAAGGCATCATGGAGTGTAACGTGAATAGGTGTATGCTGTGTGTCTATATCTATAACGATTTTATAACTTTTCGGCAATGATAAACGAAACATAATTGCCGCGAATATGATCAGACACGCATAAAAAACAAATCTTTTAATATATTCTTTCATCTTTCTTCCTTCCACATTAATATTCGTTTCTATTCATAATAATCTATTGACTCAGGCAAAATGATTGCTACCTTGTCTTAGCTAAGCTCCTCTGAGCATTCACTTCTTTGATCTCATCTAATATTTTTTGATTTGCTTCACGTATTTTATCGAGTTTCTTTCGCTTCTTGAATTCTTTAAAGCTCATCTTTTTAGAGTTTAAATAAACCTCTGTCTTCATTTTTGTCTTTTTCAGGAACTTAGGTGGTATTGTTGCAATTTCTTCATCCAAAGCTGAAAATCTTAATCTGACGCTGGGAAAATTAACAATGATCTGATCCTGTTGATATAAAGAAGCTACCTCACCTAGCCCATATTTCTTAGAATAAACTTTATCCCCACTTCTTAATTTATGAAATGATCTTAAAAATGGCAATGAATCGAAATCTGTAGTCATATATTAGCCCTCATCCCCTGCCTCTATGGAGAAAAAATCAAATCTTTTAGCCCCGGGCAAAGAAAGTTAGATCGAAGTGGAAAAAATGGTTTAAGCAAATATTGAGCCGCCCCTCCTACAATAAAGGGCCGCGCCCCGGCTCTTAATTATTCAAATACGAAATACTGCGCAACCAATCACTAAACTCCCCTTGAAAATACTTTAAAGGCGTCACATCTTGCCTATATTTAAAACATTGCCAGCAGACAACCATGCCCAGCTCTTTAACAGTGCCGCATCCGCGGCACGTTGTTTCCTTCCTGGCTTGTTCTTCTAAATTAAGGGTATCCATAATAATGAATAGTTAAAGGGCAAAACTAAGCCATCCCTTTAAATAAGTGATCGCTATTTTCAGGCCAGTGGATCATTTCGGTATCCTTAAGGACGGCAAAAACAAATGTTATCACTGGGATCTTGGGATCAGGCAACTTAGTTGACGCGATGTTAAGCGCTTCATCGATAGAATGGGCAAACGTCTCAGGATCAACGGTTAAATGCGCTTGTCCATCAATATTTCGATTGATCTCTTCGATCGCTTCCCTTAAAAAGGTAACTTTTTGAAAATCAGTTAATTGCCCCCACTTATCAATGGTGACATCATAACCATCCCAGCGGGCTTTTTCAGTGGGAAAAAAACAAACATCCGGAATATCATCTTGGCTGTATTCGTAAATTGTGCCTATGTTATGAGGAAAAGGTTCTTGAGCAAAAGTAATAAGTGAAGAAGAAAATAAAAGAAAAAGAATGATAAAAATTTTGTTCATGATCTGAATGTATCCTTGTAAAGAGGTTTTAAAGGTGTGCGGATATTATAGCATGAACACAAAACATAGTGACATGACTTGGAGATGCCATAAAACCCGCCAAAACAGGCCTTCTGTGAAGAGATAGCTGACTGAATACCCATCTTCTCATTGGGTTATAGATATGGGTATTCTCTCATAACAATGTATTAAATCAAAAAATAAAGGAAGAAAACTTTAAGGGACACGAAAAAAACTTGTAAGGAAGAAAATAATTCGGAAGGAAAAAACTAAACGTTAATACCAAGTTTAAGAGCTTCTCTTTTGATGATGTCCGTAAAAACAGCTCCTTTGCTTTTTTTGATCCCGGATATTTCCTGAACTTCTTTGGTCAGGCTTAAACATTTATAAAGGATATCTTCATGATCCAAGAATTTCGATGCAACGTTCCTAAAAAATGAGATCGATCTAGGATCATTAAGTTCATTGGCCAGGTGTTGGGCTAAAGACTCTCGTTTCATGATAGATAAAGTGGGGATCGCATTTAACTGTTCAGGGGAACCGGGAATCCGTGAAGAAGGTTTAAGATCAAATCGTTTAAATTCTTGTGGGATATCATCGTTCGTTTCATGTTTAGAATTTTCGTTAACGTTCTTAGTAATGTTGATAGTAGTGTTGATGGTAGTATTGTTAGTGGGGCTTTGTGCCACTACCCCCGAGGACAATGCGCCCCTACCTTCTGCTTTCCTGCCCCCACCTAGGGGTTTATTGCCCCTACCTAGGGACATTGTGCCCCTACCATCCATGATGGATTTAAGCACAAAGCTCTCTAGTTCTTTTAATTCTTTAATGAGCTTGGTGGTGCTGGCAGTTTTTTTCTCCGACTGAAGACTTTCGATCTGGAAGGATATTAAATGCGGCAGGTAATAAATATTCCGGTCAAAGCTATTGTTCGAACTTTTGCTTTGAGTTCTTAAGATCATACCTGTTTCAGATAAGGTTTTTAATGATCGGCTGACGTTTCTTTTATCCAGGCCGGATAATTTAGCAATGGTAGTTAAACTTGGCCAGCATTGGTTGGTTTTTAAATTGTAGTGCCGGCATAAAACTTGGTAAACAAGAACAGCGGCATTGGAATGATTTCTTTCTAAAAGACAATCTAAGGCTTTATTGGGGATGAGTGTATAAGTTGGTTTATCGTAACTTGGTAGGGCCATTAAATTATTCTAACCTTTAAAT
>CAYGEE010000112.1:0-6961 GCA_964348765.1 uncultured Planctomycetales bacterium
CAATCAAGCAGAAGGTGTTTCGGCTCTTGAATTGAATTTATCGTGTCCGAATTTGGGCCATAAAAGTTTAGTTGCGCAAGATCCGCAGTCAACGGCAAGAGTTGTCGGGCTTGTAAAAAAGATTTCCAAAGTACCGGTTTTTGCGAAATTGTCGCCGAATGTCACTGATATCGCATCAATTGCAAAAGCTGCGGAAGATTCCGGTGCGGATGCGGTGAGTTTGGTGAATACGTTTACGGCGATGGCGATCGATATTAAGAAAAGAAGATCAAAGATCGGCAATTTTACCGGCGGATTAAGCGGTCCGGCGATCCGTCCGATCGCGGTTTATATGGTTCATCAAGTTGCAAAACGCGTCAAGATCCCGATCATTGCGATGGGCGGGATCGCTCATGCTAACGATGCGCTTGAATTCATTATTGCCGGAGCAAGCATGGTCGCCGTCGGGACGATGAATTTTGTCAATCCGAGAGTTCCGCTGGAAGTGCTTGCGGGGATCGAAGCGTACATGAAAGAGCAGAAGATTGACGATATTAAGGAACTTGTTGGAAGTTTAGAGGCTTAGTGGGGAATAGGAAGTTAGAAGCTAGAAGCTAGAAGTCAGAGGTTAGAAGATATGATTAGAAATAGGAAAACTCAGCTTGTCGTCGCTCTTGATGTTGATAATTTTAAAGAAGCCGTTGGACTGATAGATTTGTTAGGAAATCACGTCGACATTTTCAAAGTCGGTAGTCAGCTGTTCACGATTTGCGGGCCGATGATCGTTCGATATATTCAATCGCAGGGGAAAAAAGTTTTTCTGGATCTAAAATTCCACGATATCCCCAACACCGTCGGCAGTGCCATTGCCTCTTGTGTTGATCTAAGTCTTCCGGCTTATAATGATGTTGTGAAAAAAGGCAAAGATTATCAAAGTCTTTTTATGTGTAATGTTCACACAATGGGCGGGCTTGAAATGATGACAAAGGCTGTCGAGATGGCCGCACAGCGAGCGCAGGCGATCAAAGTTTCTAAGCCGCTTATTATTGGCGTTACAGTTCTGACATCGGATGCCAAGACGGAAAATATTGAAAAGATCGTTTTAGAACGCGCGACGTTGGCAAAAAAAGCCGGTCTTGACGGTGTTGTCGCCTCTGTCCATGAAGCTGCGCTTATTCGAAAAGAATTAGGAGAAGATTTTGTGATCGTCACCCCAGGCATCCGCCCTGCGGGATCGTCGGTCAACGATCAAAAACGTGTTGCCACACCCAAAGATGCTGTTAAAAGCGGCACTGATTTTATTGTCGTCGGAAGACCGGTCATTGAAGCCCAACGTCCCGTCGAAGTTGTTCAAAATATCCTTAAAGATCTGAGTTGATCTTTCTCGTAAAAAAAGAATCTTTTTGCTTTTTTGTCTTATTTAAATTAGAATCGCTGATATCTTTGGGGCGATTAGCTCAGCTGGTAGAGCAATTGACTTACATTCAATAGGTCGTAGGTTCGAGCCCTGCATCGCCCACCAAATAAAGTAGGGACAGACACCACTTATCCTGTCATTTTCGCGCAAGCTGGAATTGATAAAGAAAGTGGTGTCTGTCTCTACTTATTTATCTTGATATTCCTCAAAGACTGTGTTAGAAAATGACATAATCAAGTGGTGAGTTTGAAGGGGGAATCCTCCACTTTTCGTCGGTTGCGGCGAATCCTTATCTGTGAACTTAAAATCAGAATTCGGAAAAATAAGTCAAACCTTCGCTAATCATAACAGCGGAGGTTTTATGTTTACGAAAGTTTTAAAAAGAATAGTTTTAACCCTCATCCTCTCGGCCAGTCTTTTCATTCCCGCCCACGCCGAGAACATCTCAGAAATCCGTTCCCGACAAATTGAAGATGGGATCTACACAATGCTTTTTGTCCGTCAGCAGCTTCAGGCCGTTGATAATGATATGCTTCTTTATTTTGGTTGGGTCCGAGACAATAAAGAAGGTATGAAGGCGACTGCCCAAAAATGTATTAAGGATCTAGATACGATAAGAACTCGCCTTATATCTGATGGGATGCCGCCGGAACTAACCGATGTTAAGAATGAATTGATGGAGATCATCGAAAAGCAAAAAGATCTTTATAAAGATGTTGATTCTAAATCGGATGAACAGATCCAAGCTTTTTATAAGTATTTTCAGGCCCTGCTGGACACCTCGAGTAATAATCTTGCTAAGAAGATGGATCAGTACTTAACATTAAAAAAATTGGGTGATGATTTTACAGTGCTGGGTGAAGAAATAAGATCATTTAGCGATGTTAAAGATCGGGAATTATTCGTAAAAGCGGATAATTTTATGAAGAACCTGAGTTTTAAGGCGGCTTACGATATTTTAACCGGGTTAATTGAAAAATATCGCAACACACCCGCTGAAGCAAGTATCCTCATGCGGATGTCAGATTGTATTTTAATTTCAGATACGGATCTTCCTGAAGACATGACAACGCAAGATGAGGGATTCAATCTTCTCGATCAAGCATTATCAAGGAAACAATATTCTCCGGCACTTTATGATGTCTATTTTCGTTGGAGAACAATGGATCAAGAGATCAATCATGGGGTGTCGAACTATTCTGAGATCCCAAATTGGGAATATAACGAAAGAAAAATGGAGATCGTTAAGGTCTTGGAAGAGTATTCTAAAACGCATCCGGATGATAATTGGGCCAAGGGGCAGGTTATTGCTTTGTTGACGCTAGAGAACATTGTCCGCGGAGAGCCCTTTGGCAATAGCAATCTGAGATTCTTTGGTTTGCTTTATATGAATTTGGATAAAAAGAACAATAAAGAAATGGCTGCGGATGTTCAAGAGGTTGGAAATAAGGAAAAGATCAGCGATGGCAAGAAATAAATGGAGAGATTTAAGTGTTAGGAAAAGCTAACAGGTGTTAGGTGGTTAATCTCAACATAGTAACAGTTGATTAACGAGATACGAACCCCGAACCACGAACGACGAACCCCGCAATCGAGCAAAGCGGATGGAATGTGGGGGAGGGGTGTGATAAGATGGGGAAATTTAGAGGAACTTTTGGGGTTTAAAAAAGTAATTATTTACTTAATTACATAGCAAAATCGTGAAAAAGTATGTTTTCTTTAAGATTTTCACGGTTTTGTTCACAAAGCCGTGAATAAATGGATATTTTTTCAATCTTATCAATAAAGCAACCCGTCAAACTATTGAAGCTTTTTTAGAAAAAGGGGTGTGGAAAATCGGCGCGCCGCAGGAATTGAAATAAAATCCCTGCCGCCGGCGCGATTTATTTATTCGAACTTGCTCTTAATTTAAAAATCGATTTACCACAAGTCATCGAATCTAAAATGAAAAAGAATGCGCAGAAGTACCCGATTGAAAAAGCTAAGTATAAAATCGGGAGTTGACCCCTATTTCTCTATTTCTAAGATGTATGAAAAATTGATATGGCCCATCCCCTCTTGACAGCGAGATATTTGAATGGTATTGTTTATTTCAGATAGTATACAATAATGTATATAAAAGGAAACAGCTGATGCGATTCCAAGAGGCCTATAAGAAGCTGGTTGAGAAAAAATATTATGTTTTTTCATTTGAGGAGCTGTGTGTCTTTTATCCGCAGGAGCCGCGTAGCAGCCTGCGGCAATATTTATCCCGTTGGAAGAGGCAGGGGTGGATTGGGGCTTTAAAAAAAGGCCTTTATGAACTGACGTTTCCGGAAAACCACAACTTGCCGGATCTTTTTATCGCTAATAAAATGTACGCACCGTCTTATGTTTCTTTGGAAACGGCGCTTTCTTATTATAGTATCCTCCCTGAGGTGTCCATGGCGGTCGTTTCTGTTACGTCCAAGATTACTCGCCGTTTTAAGAATACTCACGGGCTTTTTATCTATCGTAGTGTACAGCCCGAGGCATTTCACGGTTATGTCATTGAGAAACACAATGGGTTTAATGTCTTAATCGCAGAACCGGAAAAAGCCTTTGTCGACTATCTTTATTTTAAAACCCTTCGTGGTGAAAAATTTGATCGAAGGGCAGAGCGGCTTGATCAAAAACGCGTGGATCAACTAAATAAGAAAAAGTTAGATAAATACGCGAAAGTTTATCATCTGGATGTAAGAGGGGTGTTATATGCTTGAACTTGAATCTTTAGTATCGGAAGCCAAACAACGAGGCATGCCAACGGGGAAAATGCGCGGGATCCTGCGGGAGTATCTGCAGGTTCTCATTTTAAAAGAATTGTATAAACTCCCCGACGGCAAGAAATTGTATTTTACCGGCGGGACATATTTAAGGCTTGTGCATCAAACAAAAAGATTTTCGGAAGACCTTGATTTTAATGTCAGTAAAATGAAAAAGGGTGATTTTGAAGGGCTTCTTGAAAAGACTCAAAATAATCTTAAAAAAGAAGGATTGGAGATCAAGCTTACCTTCGGGCATTGGGATAATATTCTGGTTGGTGAGTTTGTTTTTCCGAACATTGAAGAACATTACGGAGTTATTTCTGCGCATAAGCGTAAAGAGGGGATCCTTATCAAATTTGAAGCTAACCAACCCAGTTGGAAAATTCAAGCAGAATCGCTGGTCGTTACTGGCTTTGGATATATGTTTCCTATTGTTTGCACACAAAAGGGTGCGTTGTTTGCTGATAAAATTGATGCATTGATCAAAAAGAACAGGGCGCGCCATTTGTTTGATCTTATGTTTATGCTTTCTAAAAAATATCCGATCGACGCGAACGTCTTAAAAGCGCTTAAGATCAAAGATCTTCCGCTTGATGCTATCCTTAAGAGTGTGAAATCATTTTCCGCCGAGGAACTCAAAAAACTCGCGGAACAATTAAGGCCGTTTTTATTTGAGGAAAGTGAAGCAGATTTAATTGTCCATGCGCATGAAGTGGTTCCACAGCTCATTCGCAGTTATGGCAATAATAAATAAAGGGGTCAACTCCCTTTTTCACCACAAAATGTGACAAACTGAAATCGCAAAGAAAGCCAGGCTCGAATTTGAATCGAAAACCGGCAAAAGAGTGATTTCATGAGAAAATTTTTTGTCGCCGAAAAAAATAAGTTTTGAAATACGATTCGAGCGCCTCGGTTCCCGTTCAGCCATAAGCCGATCATGGTGCGAATGGAAAAGGTATGATAAAATTTATAAAATGTTTGTGTTCATCAACTCATTTAATATTGTTAAAGGTATAAATGGATTCTAAAGGCGAAGTGATCATTTATCAGGCTAAAGGGCAGAAAATTCAGCTCGATGTTAAGCTGGATCGGGATACTATTTGGCTTACCCAAAAGCAATTAGCGGATTTGTTTCATACAGAACGCAGTGTTATTACAAAACATATTCATAACATATTTGAAACAAAAGAATTAGAACAAAAGAGCAATGTGCAAAAAATGCACATTCCTAATTCCGATAAGCCCGTTAATTTTTATAATTTGGACATGATTATTTCTGTCGGCTATCGCGTCAATTCCGCGCGCGCGACGCAATTTCGTATTTGGGCGACCAACGTTTTAAAGCGGCACTTGGTGGACGGATATACGATCAACGAAAAACGCCTAAGATCCGCTCAGCATAAATATCAAGAATTGCAAAAGTCTATAAAACTTCTGGGCAATGTTGTCCAGCTTGCCGGTGTGTCTGATGAGACCAAGGGTTTGATCCGGGTCATTGCCCAATACAGCCGGGCGCTTGATTTGTTGGATGATTTCGATCATCAGAAGCTGCGTACCCCAAAAGGAACAAAGCGGGTTAAATACGAACTTGATTATGACAAGGCTAAAGAAATTATTGAACGAATGAGAGAAAGGTTCCACGATTCCGGGCTTGTCGGGCAGGAGAAGGATCAAAGTTTCAAAAGTTCGATGGGCGCGATCTATCAAACATTTGATAAAAAGGATGTCTACCCGACGGTTGAAGAAAAGGCCGCGCATTTACTTTATTTTGTCACCAAAAATCACAGCTTTGTGGACGGCAATAAACGTATTGCCGCCGCGCTGTTTGTTTCTTTCTTGCAAGGGAATCGATTGCTTTTACGCAAAGATGGCAGCAAACGCATCGACGACAATGCCCTGGTCGCTTTAACGCTTATGATCGCCTCAAGTAAACCATCTGAAAAAGACATGATGATCGCCGTGATCTTGAATTTGCTAAGCAATTAAAATCACGAGCTTAGTTTATAACGTTTGATTTTAATATTTGTACGAAACACGAACCCCGAACCACGAACGACGAAACCCTGCAATCGCGCATAGCGGATGTAATGTGGGGAAGCGGTGTGTTAAGATGGACGAGAATTTATAAATCTAATGCCGAAGCAGTTGAGCTTGAGAAGATTGATGAAGACGGGGGAAGGTTTTATGAAAAATACTTTAGCTGTTTTTGAAGATTTCAAAATTCGTAGAATTTATGATGAAAAAAAGGAGGTATGGTATTTCTCGGTAATCGACATTATTGCTGCATTGATAGAGCAAAAAGACTTTAAAAGAGCTCAAAGTTACTGGACAACTCTTAAGAATCGCCTAAAAAAAGAAGGAAATGAGTCTGTCACAAAATGTGACAAACTGAATAAAAGGGGTCAACTCCCTTTTTCACCTTTTATCCAATAACAAGAAACAAAATGCCCATGAATAAGTTATTTGCGACGACAAAGAAATTCATCCTGAGAATATTTCTGGTGCTTGGGATTTTATTGATTATTAATTCAAGTGCGCACGCTTATTATGAAACACATCCGCCGTATCAATTTAAACAAGGTCCATTCCATCATGCCCCAGACAAGCAGCTTTCAGATAAGGAAATCCCTTTATTTATCAAAGAGAGCAATCCTCCTAACTATTTGAGCCCACAGGTTTATCAAATTGATGTGGATGGAAACGGAACACAGGATTTTATTTCTTTTGTGGGTCTGTTTCAAAATGTAATGAAAAGATGAATTTCTCGTCCATGAAAACACAT
>CAYGEE010000113.1:0-6828 GCA_964348765.1 uncultured Planctomycetales bacterium
ATAGGATATATTTCTTACGTTGAGAAAAATGGGATTACAGGCGTTTCTGGGGTTCGGCGTGAGCATGTGACCGGATTTATGCAAGGGCTTAAAAAGAGCGGGCTATCAACAAGTTCTATTTGCCGGAAACTCGCCGCTGTTAAGATGTTCCATCGGCATTTAGTAAGAGAACGATTCTCTTCGGAAGATCCGACAAGTCTTGTTGAAACTCCTAAAATATGGAAAACAGTCCCGAGTGTTCTGAATACTTCGGAAGTTGAGGCGATGATCGCCGCAACTAAAGGGCGGCATTGGCAGTTAATTCGCGATAACGCGATTCTAGAGCTTTTTTATGCCAGCGGCATGAGAGTTTCCGAATTGGCGGCACTTAAACTTGAGAATATTAATCTGGACCTGGGATATGTTCGCTGTTTTGGTAAGGGAAGAAAGGAGCGGATCATTCCTGTTGGGAAAATGGCGTGTGAATCTGTTCGGAAATATTGTGAGACAGTGAGGATGAAAAGAGTGAAGGATAATCAGAACTTATTTTTGTTTATCAGCCGTTTGGGAAAAAGGATCAGCCGTCAGGGGATCTGGAAGATCGTTAAATATTACGCAAAGAAAGCAAATATTAAAAAGACGATCAAACCTCACACGCTTCGGCATACATTCGCGACCCATCTTTTAGAGCATGGTGCGGATCTGCGAAGTGTTCAAGAAATGTTGGGGCATGCGGATATTTCAACAACGCAGATCTATACGCATGTCGATAAGGAAAAACTTAAAACGATCCATAAACAGTTCCATCCGCGCGGATAAATGTTATGAAAGAATATTTGAAGGGATTGGATCCTCAATTAAAGGAAATGGTCAAAATTATTTCTCAGCAGGCGGCTGGTCTTAATATGACTGTTTATATTGTTGGAGGAGTTGTTCGTGACCTTTTGCTTGAGCGGAATGTTTCTGATCTTGATCTTGTTGTTGAGGGCGATGCCATTGAATTGGCAGAACAATTAGCAAAGAAGCTCGAGGGAAAGTTGGTTTGTTATTCACAATTTAAAACAGCGACTTTGCATTTTACGACCGGCCAGCGGCTTGATCTTGCTACGGCAAGAAAAGAAGAATATTCTGTTCCTGGAGCACTACCAAAGGTAAGTTCGGGTGATATTCGTGATGATCTTTTTCGGCGGGATTTTACTGTTAATGCAATGGCGATCTGTGTGAGTTTAGATCGTTTTGGAGAGCTTGTTGATTTTTGGGGAGGGCGAGAGGATCTGGCAAAGAAAAAGATCCGCATTCTGCATGATCTAAGTTTTGTTGATGATCCAACGAGGATCCTGCGGGCCATTCGTTTTGAAGGCCGATTGAAATTTACGATTGAAGCGAAAACTTTAGGATTCATCAAGAATGCATTGGGTCAGGGCATGATCCATCGGGTGAAGGCGCCTCGTTTTTTTTCGGAATTTAAGAAGATCTTAATGGAAGATCATTTTGCTCTTATGTTAAGGCGTTTTGATGAGCTTTTGGGCGTGGCTTATTTTCTTCCGAAGGTGAAAATTAATTTTAAATCATTACAGACATTTGAGGGCCGGATCCATAATTTACGGAAAAACAAAGGATTTCAATTGTTGACACAATGGTGGCTTATTGTATTCTCTTATCTTTTAAAAGATGCGACCACCGTGCGAGTAAATCAGTTCCTAGTGAGATTTCAAGTCAGCAAATATGAGCAGGATGTTGTTTGGGAGTGTCGAAAGGTTGGAAGGGTGATCAATAGGTTGAAAAGTCCAAGGCTTAAAAGAAGTGAAACTTATCGATTACTTAAAACATTAAAGCATGATACACTACTTTACATTTTAGCGGTAGCTGAGGAGAGTGTGGTCGTTGGAAGGATTGACGGGTTTCTTTTAAAAGATTCTCATCTTCGAACGCAGATCAACGGGCATGATCTTGGGCGTTTGGGCCTTAAAGATGGAAAGAAAACAGGGCGGATATTAGATAAGGTTTTGGATGCCAGGATCGATGGGTTATTAAGATCTAAATTTGATGAAATAAGATTCGTTAAAAAATTATTACTGAAAGAAGGATGATATGAGCAGGATGGATAGGATCAATCAGCAGATCAAGCGTGAGATCAGTTTAATGATCCAGCGCGATCTAAGCGATCCCCGGTTAGAATTTGTCTCGATTACGCGAGTTGATGTCAGTCCTGATCTGCACAATGCTAAGGTGTATTTCCGAGTGATCGGCAATGAAGAAAAGGTCAGAACAGCTCAACAAGGTTTAAATGCTGCGTGCGGAATGATCCGAAAGCTGGTCGGTGACAGAGTGAAAATACGTTATACACCAGAACTGAACTTTTATTACGATAAATCTATCGAGCAAGCCCAGAGAGTAGAAGAGATCCTAAATGATCTTCACAATGAGCCTAAAGAAAATCATAAAAACGATTAAAGATCACGATCGGTTTGTCATCAGCACTCACGTCAATCCTGATCCGGATGCGCTGTGTTCAGAGCTGGCGCTCGCGGAATTCTTGCGAAAGATGGGAAAGACGGTTTTCATTGTCAATAGTGAGCGAGTTCCCAAACGATATGATTATCTACCCGGTGTTAAAAGTGTGCAGTGTTATAAAAAAATTCTTAAATTGGATTATGATGTCGCGATTATTGTTGATTGCGGGGAGTTAGATCGGATCGGGGATGTGCAGGCGTTGTTAAGAAAAGATCGTATCCTTATCAATATTGATCATCACATTACAAATGATAATTTTGGCCATCTTAATTTAGTTAAGTCGGATGCGTCATCAACAGCCGAAGTGCTCTATGATTTCTTCATGAATTTTCGTTTTGAAATGACTGAAAATATCGCAAAAAATCTTTATATCGGGATCTTGACAGATACAGGGTGTTTTCGCTACGACAATACGACTGCAAAAACGCATGAGATTGTGTCTAAATTACGGGCCTATCCATTTGATGCTTATGATCTTTATCGTCGCTTATATGAGGTTATTCCTTTAACGGATATGACGGCGTTAACGAAGGTTTTCTCGCAGGCAAGACTTTATAAAGGTGGAGTAGTGGTGGTTGAATTGACGAAAGATATTTTATCTTCCTTTACGGAAGGGTTTGATCTTCGGGATACTATTTTTAAGTTCTTCCGTTCGTTTAAAGAAGCCAAAGTTTTTGCGATCTTGACAGAAGTGGATGCAAAAAGAACAAGGGTGAACTTCCGTTCAAGTGATAAAGTTAATGTTGCAGCTCTTGCTCAGAAATTTGGCGGCGGCGGGCATCGTAAGGCAAGTGGATGTTTAATTTCAGGGAACTTGACAAAAAGTAAAAACAAAATCCTTAAAGCCCTCCAGAAATCTTCATGAAAGACGGCATCATCGTTATCAATAAACCTAATGGGATCACCTCACATGATGTGGTTGACCGTATTCGTCGTAAGTTTAGTATGCGTAGAGTCGGGCATGCGGGAACATTGGATCCTTTAGCGACGGGGGTTTTGATAATTCTTTTGGGTAAATCAACGAAGTTGTTTGATAAATTTGTTGCCTTTGATAAAGCTTATCGAGCCACTCTTATTCTTGGGATGCAGACAGATTCTTCTGACATTCAAGGGAAAGTGTTGCAAAAAAATCCTTACGAACATATCACGCAGGAAAATGTTGAGAAGATCTTTAGCGAATTTGTCGGCGATCTCAAACAAGTTCCTCCGATGGTGAGCGCTGTTCGGCATAAAGGACGGAAGCTTTATGAGCTGGCACGAAAAGGGATCCAAGTCGAGCGTGTACCGCGGAATATTACGATCATGAAGTTAGCGATCGAACGGATCGAATTTCCCAATGTCCAATTCTATATGGAATGTTCAAAGGGTACGTACGTTCGTCAGTTGGCTCAGGATATTGGTGATCGGCTGGGTTGTGGTGCGTGTATTTCGCAAATCGAACGGGTTAAAGTTGGTTCTTTTAGTATAGAAGATTCTGTTTCTGTTGAGAATGCTAATGAAAGTCATATACGGGATTTCTAAAGTCAAAAGGCGTATCCGCAATGCAGTTCTCGCCATTGGGGTTTTTGATGGATTACACTTAGGACATCAAAAACTTATTAGAACAGCTATTAAGCGGGCAAAAAAGATCCATGGCAAGAGTATTGTCATGACTTTTGATCCTCATCCTGTCCACGTTCTATACCCAGAAGTTCATTTGCCGTTGATCACCACCTTGCCTTCGCGATTAAGATTGTTAAAGGAGTTCGGTGTTGATGCCGTTATTGTTGTTGCCTTTACGAAAGAGTTTTCGCAGTTAACCCCGCTTGAATTTATTGACGGATATTTAGTGAAACACGTCGAGCCAAAAGAGATCTTTGTCGGTGATGATTTTCGTTTCGGGGTTGATCGTAGCGGGACATTGAAGATCTTTTCGGAAGCAGGGAGAAAATACGGGTTTGAGATCAATTCGATCCATTCTGCCAGAGAAGAGAAGGGTAAGATCAGTTCGACAACGATCCGCGAATTGATCGCCGATGGGAATTTGCAGAAAGCGAAAAAGTTGTTGGGGCGAAATGTTTCGATCTCTGGAGCCGTTATTCGAGGTGATGGGAGAGGGAAACTGTTGGGTTTTCCAACGGCGAATTTAAATACGCAGAATGAAGTCCTTCCGCCGATCGGAGTTTATGCTGTAAAAGTTAATATTGGTCGAAGAAAAATTAACGGGATGGCGAATATTGGATATTGTCCGTCTTTTAAGAATAAGGATCATCAAGTGTCTTCGGAGGTTCATCTTTTTGATTTCAAAAAGAATTTATATGGACGGGATATTTCAATTGAATTTATTAGAAAGATCCGGGATGAGAGAATATTTAATTCAACGCAAAAGCTTATTGATCAGCTGTGTAAAGATGAAATAAAAGCTCGAAAAATCCTATCTTAGTTTAATAGGTTTTCTTTTTAAAGACTGTGGTTGTTAAAAGCCGCAGTCTTTTTATTTGGTTTTTTAGTTTTAGAAATCTTCGATTTTGATATTCTTCCTCACGTGGTGAGTTCTCATCCAAATTTTTGCAGTTAAACTAATATTAATAACCAAATTAGTGTTTTTTTACCCAATATTATATTGACATCCCATTTTAGCTTCTGTATACTGCCATCAAGTGGAGAAGAGTGGAGTAATGTGGTTTAACTGATTTATACTTAATATTTATATGTTCTACGGTGAATTTCAGCATAGCATTGATCGAAAAGCGCGTCTTATCCTTCCGTCGAAGTTTCGTGAGGCGGCAAAGGAATATGGGATAGAGAAGTTCTATCTTACGCGTGGTCTTGATAAGTGCGTTTTTATGTTCACTGATCAGGAATGGCGTCTTCAGGAGCAGAAATTCAAAGCGATGCCATTTACGAAACAAGAAACACGGAATTTTAATCGTTTATTCTTTTCAGGCGCAGTTGAGATCCTTCCGGATAAACAGGGGCGATTTATTGTTCCTGATTATTTGAAGATCTATGCCAGCATTAAACGTGATGCGACGATCGTCGGTGTTGCTAATCGCATTGAGATCTGGGATCGACAAACTTGGACGAATTACTACAACACTTCCAGTGGTTCTTTTGAACAGATTGCAGAGAACATCCTAAATATTTAAATATTGAGCGTGTCTTTATGAGCTTGTTAATGTGTCAAAAGCCTGAAGAGATCCATATGAACCTTCATGTTCCGGTGATGTTAAAAGAAATCCTTGAACACCTTTCCCTTAAAGGGAAAAAGGTTATTGTCGACGGAACTTTGGGTTTGGGAGGACACAGTAAAGAGATCTTGTTGAGTTCGGATCAGTCGACGTTACTTGTTGCCATCGACAGGGATGCACGATCGCTATCTATGGCGCAGGAGAATTTGAAGGAGTTTGCTGATCGATCTCGTTTTGTTCATGATAATTTTCGAAACATTGAGTCTGTCTTATCGACACTCGGGATTGAAAAAGTTGATGGCATCGTTTTGGATCTTGGGATCTCAAGTTTTCAATTGGATGATCAGTCTCGTGGTTTTAGTTTTATGAAAGATGGCCCTCTTGACATGAGAATGGATCAGTCGGCGAAATTCCCGGCAGCTTATTACGTGAATTCTTTCTCGGAAACTGAGTTGTCCGATATTATTAAGGATTTTGGCGAAGATCGTTGGCATCGCCGGATCGCACGCTCTATCGTGACCCATCGGCTTAAAAAACCCATTGAAACAACTTTAGAGTTGGCGACAGTTGTTTTAAAAGCGATGCCGCCCGGACGAGATTGGGAGAGGATCCATCCAGCGACGCGTACTTTTCAGGCGTTTAGAATAATGGTTAATAAAGAATTGGAATCTTTAGAATCAGCGTTAGAGCGCTGTTTGTCTGTTCTTTCCGTCGGGGGACGTTTATGTGTGATCTCGTTTCATTCTTTAGAAGACCGAATTGTTAAAAGACAGTTCCGACGTTTTAGCGATGTGGGGCAGGCGAAATTAATTACAAAGAAACCGTTGCGGCCGACTGAGGAAGAGACTCGAGTGAATCCTCGTTCGCGCAGTGCGTGTTTAAGGGTTTTGGAAAGGATTTAAATGAGATTATCGAAACTTTTTAAAGTTATTGGTTTGGTCACAATATTGGCATTGGTTTATATCCACATGCAGATGAAGATCATCCAATTAGCTTATGAAGGTCATTATAAAGAGATTAAAATGCGTAAGCTTTCAGAAGCTAACAGTAATTTGAATTATTGGATCTTAAAGTTAAAGTCGTCTCGAAATTTAGGTGATAAATTATTAAACGGTGAGAGTGATATTGGGTTTGTTGATTCACAGAGGATCATGAAGATCACTCA
>CAYGEE010000114.1:0-6741 GCA_964348765.1 uncultured Planctomycetales bacterium
ACTCTCCCCCCCCCCCCGCCAATTTTTATCTTCGTTTACATAAAGCAAATAAAGCCCGATGCTATACAAAATAAATAAAATCGCCGTATGCAAAGCCATCCCGCCGCTGACATCTTTATGAACATAATAAAGTGCCGGCATGTTCAATACGTATCCGATAATAGCCACCGATGCAATGAGAAAAATACTAGAAGCTAATGCCTTCATCATTGTATCAACCCATCGAAAACTTATCATGGCCAATAAACCAGAAAAACTAATTAAAGTGAAATTAACCATGGTTCCCACCGATGGACGCCCAGGCATGGGGGTAAATGCCGCCAGGGCGCTTTCTTTCATAAATAAATCTTCTATGCCTGTTTTGACATTTAAAATGATAAATACAAGCACCGAACTCATAAACATCGTAATAATAAGCGTGGCCAGCGCGATGAATGTCTGCGCCAAAGTGAAGCGTCCTTCCTTGGACTTGACCATAAAAAAAAGCATGATACCGCTTGCAACAAAACACGTCGCTGTTGAAAATTTCATGCTGGCCCACTGCGGCAGGATGGATTTTAGAGCAGGAATATCATAAACCCATCCCACAATGACGACCGCGCCGACGAGGCCGATAAGCCAAGCGATATATTTAACGATTTTATGACGAGATAACATCCTCACAGCTCCTTAAAGAACTCATTTCTCAATTTTTTAATAACTGTTAATTATTGCATAAAATAATTACTATTGATACTATCGAGTCTAAAAAAACAATGGGATCAAATAATAATTTAAAAAAAACTTTCAACTATTTTTTGCAAAGACCTATAATTCCCCGCTTTTTCAATAATGCGATCAAAAGTGATGGAATCATCGTGTTCAAAGTTAAGTTTTTCTAAAAAAGGAGATTTTCTAAACCCCGTAACGCAAATGATCGGTATACTTCTTCCATAAATTTCCCGCAACGCCCGGCCCAACAAAACTCCCGTCATGTCTGGAAGATGCATGTCGACAACAATAACATCCGGATGGCTGACCCTGGCTTGAGCAATGGCAATGCCGCCATTATTGGCTAAAATAAATTTCTTAAAATTCAACTCCTTGAGCGCTTCCACCATAATACGCAGATCACCCAAAGAATCATCGACGAGCATGATAGTTTTCTTGCGAAAATCTTCTAAGGTAACTTTCTCTTCTAATAATTGGTCCATGTTATCCTCCTTGTTTAACGACGGTTTATATTAACCCCAAATAAAAAAGCCTAATCCTTGATTGGATTAGGCTAATGCCATGCTATTTTCTTGATTCGGCAACCAGGCTATCCCTATCTAAGGACCCTATAGCTTTGCCTCTACTACGCTCAAATGTTTCACTGCGTTTCACGTTTGAGCTTCGTAGAGCCCTGCGTAGCTCAAACACGCAACAGCGTGTCGTTTTTGAGCGAAGCAGGGGTCCTTACCTTACGGTAAGTTTGCTATTATCGTCAGTTGTGACTTCTAACTGGCTGTCCCCTTTAAGGACCCTGGTAGCTTTGCCTCTACTACGCTCAAATGTTTCACTGCGTTTCACTTTTGAGCTTCGTAGAGCCCTGCGAAGCTCAAACATACAACATCGTGTCGTTTTTGAGCGAAGCAGGGGTCCCTAGGTTACCCTAGGTTTGCCTTTCTTAAGTCAACTATATTCTTCCCAAAAGATACCATAAAAACTAAAAAAGACAAGGGGGCAAAATTAACGAAGAATATCCTGCAGGAAATTGAATAAATATCCTATTAAAATAATGCCGAAAGTCGTGATCCCAAAAAAGATCAGGATCAGCTTTAGCCGCATGGCCCGGCGAAGCATGACCGCTTCCGGCAGGCTTAAAGCAGCGATCGCCATCATAAACGCTAAAGCTGTTCCCAAAGGAATACCTTTTTGAAATAAAACAACAGCAATGGGGACGATCGCGGCGCAACTGCCGTACATCGGAACTCCGATTAAAACAGCGATCATGACAGAGAAGATCCCGGTTTTACTGATAATATTCTGGATCATTTCCTGCGGAATATAATTATGAATTCCCGCCCCGATCGCCACACCCACCAAAACCCAGATCCAGATCTTTTTTGTGATCGAAACAGCTTCACTTAACCCAAACTGAAGACGGCTTGAAAATGTTAAGAACAATTGAGCTTCCTCTTGATCGGATTGCCCATAAGCAAAATCATCCACTAAATATTTCTCTAAATTCATTCTGCCCAAAACTAAACCCGACACAATACCGATCAACAATCCGCTCAATACATATAACAATGTAATTTTCCATCCAAAAAATCCAAGCATCAACACAACCAAATATTCATTGATCAGAGGCGACGTTATCAAGAACGAAAATGTTACCCCTAATGGGATCCCGGCTTTAAGGAAGCTTAAGAACAACGGAATTGATGAGCAGGAACAAAACGGGGTTATCGACCCAAAGAATGAAGCAAAGATATTTCCGATAATGCCTCGCTGACTCATCCATGCTTTTATTTTTGCTTGCGGTAAAAATGTCCGCAAAACCCCAATGATAAAGATCAGCGCGAAAAGCAGAACAAGGATCTTTATCGAATCATAAATAAAAAAATTGACCGCTGCGCCTAATTTTGATTCGGACGAAAAGCCGAAAACTTGATAGCTGAGCCAATCAGAGAATCTTAACAGCACTTTGAACCCTTTCCTTTATCCATATCATCTCCACAGCATGAAGTTTTCTTCGAAACCTGCTCGAGTTTTTGATCTAGTTTCGTCATCATTTTAGCAATAAAACCTTTTTTCTTTTTCTTAGATGTTTCTCCCTCACCCAACGCAGACTCAAAATCCTTAAACCTTTCACAGATCATATCGCGGACTCGACGGAATTCGCCTAACACCGCTTCATTGATCTGTTTATCGTGCGGCGGATCAGGAAAAGGCCAGTGCATGGATTTAACACCAGGAAAAATAGGACAAGACTCTTTCGCGTTGTCGCAAACAGTGATGACATGATCAAACATCATTCCCTTAAATTCATCAACATGTTTCGAACGATGACTGGAAATATCGATCCCGATCTCTTTCATGACTTTGATCGCCGTAGGATTCACCTGCGATGGTTTTGTCCCGGCGCTAAAAGCTTCGAACCGATCACCGTTAAAGTGACGCAACGCCCCTTCCGCCATCTGTGAACGGCAGGAATTTCCTGTGCAAAGGATCAAGACTCTTTTTTTATCCATTTTTTCCCTCTCTCCAATGTTAATAACAATCTCTTTCGATCAGGGCTCCATCGATACCCGCCGACACCGCCGGATCTAGGAACGATGCGATGACAAGGGATGACGAGCGCAACAGGATTCGTAGCGCACGCGCGCGCAACCGCACGAGAAGCGGAAGGTTTGCCAATGGCTTTAGCAAGTTCAGAATAATGATAAGTTTTTCCGGCAGGGATCGCCCGTAAAGATTCCCAAACTCGACGCTGAAAGGCTGTCGCCTGAACATCATATGGCAAAAGCGGCCACGGTTTATTTCCAGACAAATAATCAATAAGCACTTGTGTCCATTGCCGCAAATGCTTATCACTTTTAATTAACGTTGCGGCTTTAAATTCATTCTTAAATTCATTTTCCAATATTTTTTTATTATCGCCAAGGCGCACCGAACAGACCCCTTTTTCCGTCGCGGCTAATAACAAATTTCCTAACGATGAATCCGTGATCGTATAACTGATCGTGCGCCCCCGCCCATTTTTCTGATACGCTTTAGGCGTCATCCCCAAATAACGATCGGTAAATTCATACAAACGACTGCTCGCTCCAAACCCGGCATCATACAAAGACCGGCTAATATCATTTCCATTTTTTAATTTCTCACGCAACCGTTTAAACCGGATCGCATCCGCGTAATTCCGAGGAGAAACGCCCAAAGCTCTTGAAAAGATCTTCTGAAAATAAGATGAACTTAGATCAACGTACCCGGCGACAGCAGAAAGATCCGGCAGCTCTTCCTTCTTCTCAATATAACGGCAGGCCGCAATAAGTTTTTCTTTGATATCCATAAAAAGATTATAACCGATGACAAAAATAATTCTATCCGATTCTTGCCATGGCTAAAAACATAAAACCCGCCACTCTCATCGAGTAACGGGTTTTATAGGGATTGCGGGGCTAGGATTTGAACCTAGGACCTTCAGGTTATGAGCCTGACGAGCTACCAGCCTGCTCCACCCCGCGTAAATCAAATTTTATTTCTTCTTTTTTTCCGCCGGCATGATCCTATAGATCACTTCGCCGTCACGGACCAAACCCATTTTCTCACGCGCAACCTTCTCGAAATATGCCGGATCAGTCTCTAGCTTTCTTTTTTCTTCCGCAAGCTCTTTGTACTCTTTGCGTAACCTCTGAAGCTCTGCTTCATGCTGATTATTCTTTTTACGCAAATCCTGCAGCTTAACGAACGACGGAAAAAAGAAAACCAAGACAAAAGCTGTAATTCCAAACAACCAAAGGGCGTTCTTGATCATATGCTTTAGAGTATAAGTTATAAGTTGTAAGTCGTAAGTGATAAGCATAAAAATTTCTAGCTACTTACAACTTATAACTTACAACTTACAACTAGAATATCTTGCCCCAAAAAGCCCCGCCATAAACCGCGGACTTGCCTAATTCTTCTTCAATACGAAGCAAATCATTATATTTTGCTAGACGATCCGTCCTCGACAACGATCCGGTTTTGATTTGACCAGAATTCGTCGCGACCGCTAACTGCGCGATCGTCGTATCTTCCGTTTCGCCGGAGCGATGAGAAATGATCGACGTATATTTATTTTTCTTCGCCAAATTGATCGTATCTAATGTTTCCGAAAGACTGCCGATCTGGTTAACTTTGACCAAGATCGAATTAGCGATCTTCTTTTCAATTCCCATTTTTAACCGTTTCACATTTGTGACAAAAAGATCGTCACCAACAAGCTGAACTTTAGAACCTAAACGATTCGTCAATTTCAGCCAGCCATCCCAATCATTTTCATAAAGCCCGTCTTCAATGGAGACGATCGGGAACTTATTAACCAGTGCTTCATAAATATTGACAAGATCATCCGCGGATAATTCTTTGCCTTCAAAAGTATATTTACCATTTTCATAAAAAGAGCTCGACGCGCAATCAAGAGCGAAAGAAATATCTTTGCCAACTTTATAACCCGCCTTTGAAATCGCCTCAGACATCAATGTCAGCGCTTCTTCATTTGACTGCAAATTCGGCGCGAACCCGCCTTCATCTCCGACGGAGGTGGCTAAATTCTTATCGTGTAAGATCTTTTTCAAATTGTGAAAAACTTCTGTGGCCATCCGGAGCGCTTCTGAAAATGTCGGCGCGCCGATGGGGACGATCATGAATTCCTGAATATCAAGATTATTGTCGGCATGAACTCCACCGTTTAGAATATTCATCAAAGGAACCGGAAGAAGCTTTGCTTTGGATCCGCCAAGATATTTAAAAAGAGAAACTTTTTTCTGCGCGGCATCAGCTTTCGCCACCGCCATGGAAACACCCAGGATCGCATTCGCGCCCAAATTGCCTTTGTTCTCTGTACCATCAAGTTTAAGAACGATCTTGTCTAGCGTCTTAAAATCAGGCTCTTTATTAACAAGCGTCTTAGCAATTTTCGTATTAACATTGGCAACGGCTTTCAAAACACCTTTACCCATATATTTGGATTTGTCACCATCACGAAGCTCGATCGCTTCATGCTCACCGGTAGATGCCCCTGACGGGACAGCCGCTCGCCCAAGAATACCATTTTTGAGGATAACATCAACTTCAACCGTAGGATTCCCGCGGGAATCTAAAATTTGACGCGCTTTTATTTTTGCGATCTTCGACATGCCTTCTTCTCCTTAAATCACGAAAATTGGACAACATTCACTAAATAAGTTATGCCAAATTAACATAGTTTATTTTTAAAGTCAAGTTATAACAATTCTCGTCCCAAAGCATGCATAATATTAAGTTTATGTTATACTTATTAGCGTAAATATGACGAACGACAAGAGTTCGGACACAGAACAGAAAGGCCACGGATAATGAAAAAATTCACCATTTATTTAAAGATTTATTGGCTCCGCATCTTACTCATCTTCCTCGGCATCCTCCTTCTTATTGGAACAGGCTTCTTCCTCGTCAATGGATTCCAAAGCTTCTTTAGCCTTGAGCTTTTCAGCCGCCGGATGCTTTCCGGCCAAATGGCTGCTCAATTCTTGATGTTCCTATTAGTCCAACTGATCACCATGCCGCTTTATTTTTGGCTCTATTTCTCCATGATGAACGGGACATTTTTAGGCAGTTTCGGTAATGAAAAAGTTGCCAAAGCCAAGGTAAATATAAAATGGGATCAGGTTATCGGCATGGATTCCGCCAAAGAAGAAGCCTGGGAACTTGTAAAATTATTAAAAGACCGAGCGCTCTTAAAACGCATCGGCGGACGGATCATCAAAGGAACCATGATGATCGGGCCTCCGGGATGCGGAAAAACATATCTGGCTAAAGCCATCGCCACCGAATGCGGGATGCCATTTTTACCAGCGGTTGGAAGTGATTTCGTAGGAATATTCGTCGGACAAGGCGCCTCACAAATGAAATCTCTTTTTAAACAAGCCCGCACTTTAGCTGCTCTTGAGGGCGGATGCATTATTTTTATCGATGAGATCGATTCTTTCGCACGTCCGCGCATGGCAGATACCGGCTTCGGCGGCGGAATCAGCC
>CAYGEE010000115.1:0-6619 GCA_964348765.1 uncultured Planctomycetales bacterium
GATCATATTATTGACCACATTTGTTACACCATTAACATTACTTGCTACTTTACCGGCCATATCTTTTCCGGCCCCATTACTGACCTTGCCGCTTAAGGTGACGATGCCATTTGTTGTTTCAACACCAGTTTTAAAAGCACTGGTCGAGCGATGAGACACAAGCGCCATCTTGATCTGAGCGGTGATGGATGCATCATCGATCTTTTCCGACATCGTTTTTTTCGCTTGGCTTGGAATTTTAGCAATCGTCATTTCATTCTTTATGCTGTTAACACCTTTAATGTCTTTTGCATATTCACCAGCTAAATCTTTTTGAGCCTGGCTTTCAGCTTCGCCTTGTAATGTTACGATCCCATCTTTAACAAAAACTTGAGTGTTTACACCGCTGACATTACGGTTGTAAAGAAGGGAGTATTTTACTTGCATGCTGATCCATTGATCAGAATTCTCAGCTAAAGGCTCCCCTTTTAATTCCAGCTGATTATTGACACTTGTAACGCCGGGCAAACTCGCCACGGTTTCTTGCGCTAATGATTTATGGGAATATTCCTTCACACTTCCCATCAATGTGACAACACCGTCCTTGGACTCAGTTTTAATGTTATCGTCCTTAAGATACGTTTTAAAAACATACGACTTTTTAGCGGATGATTCGATCCGTTCATCCGTCTCTGAAGCGCGCGCTGGCGCGTTTGCAACTAATACCACTGCTGTAACTGCAAAAAAAACCTTTAAATAATTTACATTCATGAAGCACTTCCTTCCTAATTATTCGTTTATTCCATCGCCTCTTAATGAGGTCTATCGGTTACTACTATGAAGTTACTCTTCTGCCAAAAATAAAAGATACAACTGCTAAAACCAAGAAAACAACGAATAAGATCTTAGCGATATCAATGGCTGAACCAGCGATACTCGTAAATCCAAGCACCGCAGCGATAATTGCGATAACAAAGAATGTGGCTGCCCAATTTAACATAATGCCCTCCTTCCCAATAGTTATAGATAGTTCTTTAAAAACGTGCACTCATTCCTAACGTAAGCCCGTAATCCGGACTCCCGTCAGAAAGCCCCTTTGTCGCATTCCCAAAAAGAGTCAATTTGCCTTTTTCTATATCATGATCAAAAGCAAGGATGATCTCTCGAGGATTATTCTTTCCATCAAGGATCGCCGTCTTTTCTTGATACGAAAGATTCACCGTCGTAAATTCATCAATGTGAAGTCCGCCGCCGAGTTCATATGTGAACTGATTATTCAAATCAAGGCCGGATGGGTCCCCGATGAACGTATAATCGATACTAGAGAACATAAGCCAATCATCAAAAGATTTATTCGCCGAAAGCCCGATGGTCTCATCAAATTCTCCCGTTCCAAGGCCTTTATCGTGATCAGCTGTTGGGAACTTGACATTCCCGATAATGGACAGATCAAGCGGATGTTCGTCTGCTTCTTTTAAAAGATAATAACTTCCGGCCAAAATAGTATCGCCGATCGAGCCCGTGGATGTGTTTGATCCGCTCCCGGAACGCGTCTGAACAGGCCGGCCCGCGATCGTCGTGACATCTGACCCGCCCTTACTTTTGGTATAGGGAACCGTTACAGAAAGATCCCCCAGATCAAAATATCGTTTTAACGTCACCGGTATATAAACTGTATGCGTTATTGTACTAGTTCCGAAAGCTCCTCTTTCAAGCGTAATCGAAGAAGAAACTTCCCAAGGATTTTCCGATGGATCACCGCGCATCGATATGGGCTGACTTTCTCTTGTCTCAGCACATACAAATGTTACGTTTTTAAAACTAAGTAAACTTAAGATCACGGCTGTGAACACAAATACTTTCCTCATTCCAATCCTCCGCTTGTAAAACTTGATTTAAGAAAAATTTAACCGCCAAAAATTATTCGAAACAAACCGCCGATAATAATAAATGGTATGGAAATAACGTAGCCGATCGCGTGAAAAGTAGAACTTATGATCCCAGGATGTTCATCTTTCACGTCAGTTGTTGTTGCCGCTGGTTCACTGTTGCCAACAACACCATTGTTTTGCTCATCACCGGATGTTGAAACGGTCGTTGTCGTTTTTTGTCCTGCGTCATTGGGATAAGTTACTGTTGTTTCTGTTTTTGTAGTCTTCGAAGTGCCCGCACAGCCTTGTCCCATTAAAAACACAGCTAAAAATAATAAAAAAATGCTGATATAACGACGGTTTACTTTATGTCCATGTTTTTTGATCTTAATTTGCATATTAACCTTTCTATTTCAATATAGAACCTTTTTGGATCTGGTCTTTGCGGATGTCATATTCCTGCTGAGTGATCTTTCCGCTTTTTAATTCTTCAGTGATCTTATTCATTTGCTGCTCAGCTCTCAGTTCATATCCGGCTCCCGTACCCATGACTCCGGCGCCCGTACCGCCCCAAAAAGCTCCACTGCAACCTAACATCGTTGTTAATAACATCGTTCCAAAAAGCAATACCATGAAACCCTTAAATCTTTTCATTGGTGATCTCCTTAAATCGTTACATTAAAAACATACTGTTAATTGTTGTGGTCCACCGTTCTTTGAATGCTTTCCCCTGCATTCTCAACATCTTTGCCTACGCCTTTGAACATATTGCAACCCAACACTGAGGTTGTTAAAATAAGACCTGCAAGGACAACTAAAAAACTTTTCTTCATATCACGCTCCTGATTTTTATTACGTTTTGTTGTAGGGTCCGCCGCCCTCTCAATGAGAAGTTGGCGGCCCTCTATTTTTGAAATACCTGATTAATCAAATTGACTATCTCTTGATCATTAAACGGTTTTTGCAAAAAACCCATTACCCCTGCTTTCAAGGCCTGCTCCTTATAACCGTGCCCGCCATTTTTATCCGCCGAAATAACAATAACCGAACGTTCACATCCTGATGCAACCAAGCGCCGCTGGACTTCCCATCCGTCTATTCCTGGCATATGGATGTCTAAGATCAAACATCCCGGAGCGCTATTGGGCACCGCATTAAAAAAATCTTCTGCCGAATTAAATGTTTCTACTTGAAATTCGTAAGTACCTAAAAGAAATTTAAGCGCGCGGCATATGGACTCATCATCATCCACAATATAAATCTGTCTTTTATCTAAAGACATTCCGCCACACTCCTTAAATGATAACTTCTCTGCTTGCATGGTCGTATTTTAGGCGAGGATAAAAAATGAATCAATTGTACCGAGGTATAACAGAACGTAGATAGACGACAAAACTGCTTATCTTTTGGTGTCGAAGCATCCTCTTTTATTTTAAGGATGGGTTTTGATCGCGGCCAGTTCTTCAGCTATCTCGCTGCTTAGTAACGCGCAAGCCATGCTTAACGTTTTAGCTAAACCGGAATAATTCTGCGGCATGATCGGCTGCCGGAATTCTGATCTCTTTATGATTATAGTTTTCGTATTTTGCGCATCAATAACCATCCATTGTGCGACAAGAAACAGATCTTTATCAAGCTGGCTATCCAACTGAACAATTTCTACAACCACCTGGTATCTAACCAAAACAGCTGGATCCCAAGGATACAATGTTAATTTTACCCCCGGAAGCATATCTGTAAGATCCTCTCTGATCAAGCGCGCTACCCCAAGGCCAAGAGATTCCCCCCAGCGGTCGAATTGAGCAAATTTGAGCATCTTTTCTTTACTCTGGGTCACAATTTGCGGTCTGTCCTGATATTCCGGAATTTTAACCGGACCGACAGCAATTAGCGCGTCAGAAACAATATTTATTTTTTGGATTACTTGATCATCAGATATGGCCTGCAGCATATAAAAACGCGGCGGTAAACTATTAGGCACAGATATGCAGCCGCTTAGCACAAAAATAAAACACGCACATCTCAAAACAGTACAAAAATGAATTCCGATCTGGTCCATCTTATTCTCCTTGTGCACAGGCAAAACACCGGTACATTCCCGATTAATGCTCAATGTCATCTGATTTTCCTTTTAAGATCGCTTCCGGATGCTGTTCAAGATAATCGGTAAGTAAACGTAATGAACGCATTGCTTGTTTCGTTTCCTGAAGCGTATTACGCATCTCATAAAAGCTTTTCTGTAAATCACTTGAGTTTACCAATCTGTTGATCCCTTGGGATGTCAATTCAAGATTCCGCGCGATTTCTTTGATCGGTATTTCATTCATAAGATCAAAAATATCCGGAGAAATAGGAAGCGTCGGCAGCTCTGGATAATTCTCAAATATCCCACGAAGTTCCGCCGGTTTATCTGGATAAAAATCAAATGAGATCATTAGCTGACCAGTTAAAAAACTATGAACTTCAAGCTTCCCCCGAAGGCCAAGCTCGATCATCTTCTTAACTCCGCCCAATTCCTCAAGACGAGGGGCACCTTTGATCCGGCCTTGTTCAATTTCGACAATAACAGGAAGCATAATAACCCCACTCTTTGAATCATAGATCAAACTGATATCTCTGACGGTACCGATACCAACTCCCCGAAACATGACCGGAGCTCCGATGAAAAGGCCTTTAACAGAACCATCAAAATACAAAACAAATTTATTTGTCTGTTTTAAAAGCGCTCCCGAACCAAAAACTACTATTCCGATTATCAGCAATCCCAACGACCCCATAACAAATAACCCGATCACTGTTTTATTCACTTTTCTACTCATTGTCTAAACTCCCTGCCTGTATTTTGGCTCTCGTTAAAAATTGAGTGACCCTAAGATCCTTAGAATCAGCCAACAAAACCTTGGGGTCACCTGAAGCGATCATCGTTTTACTTTCCGCGTCAAGGAATACGGAATTATTACCAATGGCAAAAATACTGGCAAGTTCATGCGTAATAACAACAACCGTAGCGCCTAAACTATCTCTTAACTCAAGGATCAGATCATCAAGCTTTCGGGCGTTTATTGGGTCGAGCCCAGATGACGGTTCATCAAAGAAAATAATATCTGGATCAAGCGCAATAGCTCTCGCAAGGCCGGCTCTTTTACGTTCTCCCCCGCTTATTCCTGAAGGATAAAACCCCTCATATCCTTCTAGCCCCACGAGCAGAAGTTTTAATGCTACGACTTCTTGTATCTGTCCAAGAGATAGCTTTGTATACAACTTTAAAGGAAGGGCAACATTCTCCCCTATCGTCAAAGAACTCCATAGCGCTCCGCATTGATAAAGAACCCCAAAACGCCGCATAGTATTCTGTTGTCCTGTTTCATCATCTTCCCAGAAATTTTTTCCAGAATACAAAACCTTACCCTTAGTTGGTTCTTTAAGCCCGATCAAACTCTTAAACAAAGTACTCTTGCCGCATCCGCTTAACCCCATGACAATAAAAATATCGCCTTTATTCACGCTAAAATTAAGATCACGCATCACAATATGATCGTTATACCCTAACCCAAGATCTCGCACTTCAATAACCGGCTGCATTGTTAAATCCATAAGTTTATAGTCCCATGATCTGAAAAATAAATGTAATGATCGCCGTTGCAATGACAATACCGGTTATTCCAGTAACCACCGCCGAGGTAGTTGCAATGCCCACGCCGGCTGCGCTTCTTTCGCACTGCATGCCGCGCAGGCACCCAGAAATAGCGACGATCACACCAAAGACAAAACTGTGGATAAGCCCCACCCACACATAATTAAGTTTTACAGCCTGTTGAGTATGATTCCAATATTCTATTGGATTAAGCTTAAGTATCCCCGTACTGATAACAAAACCGCCTAAAAAACCAAAAAGATCCGCATATATGGTTAAGATTGGCATCATGATGACTAATGCCAAAACACGGGGGATAACCAAGAATTCAACAGGAGAAACGCCTAACGTTTTAAGCGCATCGATCTCTTCGTTTGCCTGCATCATCCCAAGCTCCGCCGCAAAAGACGCTCCGATACGGCCGGAAATAATAATACCCGTCATCACCGCTGCTAATACGCGCACCATGGCGATTCCAACGATATCAGCAATAAAGATCTGAGCCCCAAACATTTTAAGCTGGATCGACCCGACAAAGGCAAGGATCATTCCTACTAATAAACTTATTAAGGAAACAAGCAATAAAGTATCAGCCCCGCACCTCTGCACGATAATCATAAAATCATCCCAACGAAAATATACTTTCCCAACGATCAGACGGCCGAAAGAAATAGTAACATCCCCTAACAGATCAAGTCCGGAACGAAAGCTTTCGCTAATTTCTAGAATTTTCTCCCCCAATTCATCAAGAAATGACTCACGCGTCTTTTGAGACGAAATGTCTATTTGAGGCGCCTTTAAAGCAATCACGGGCAGTTTCCAAGTTTCCTGCGGCAGCTTCTTACGAGCGACATAAACATTCTTATGCTCGAACTCTTTGATCAATTTCAATAGAAATAAAATACGCCCGCTATCCCACTTCGACTCTTGAGAAATACTAAGATTAATTTGTACTATATCCGGATGGCTGGCAAGTTGGGAGGTAACCTTATTTATCAAATCAGGACCCGCGGGAATATCCCAATTGCCGTTTAATTTAATAAGAAGTGTTTTGGGTTTTGAATAATCAAAGACAAACTTTTCCATCAGCATAATAATATTATTATGAAAGATACTGGAATGAAATCAATTATAC
>CAYGEE010000116.1:0-6530 GCA_964348765.1 uncultured Planctomycetales bacterium
TATTTTGTTCTATATAAAGAAGCGTCGCAATCGTCCCCTGGGAGATCATCAGCGATCCTGCGGAATTTGACGGACAATGAGAACACATCAGGCCGCCAAGCTGTGAATTGAATCGCACCTTTGCCTGGATCTTCTTCCCGCATTTTACGCAGGAATCCAAATGCGGCTTGAATCCCGAAAGGCCCAAGGTCTTGATCTGAAAGATAAATATTAATTTATCAATATCATTAACAGCATCTAAGCCTTCTAAAAAAGAAAGCATCAGCTCATAGATCTTTAAATTCTTTTCTTCAACAGGCATAATATGATCAACAAGTTCTAAGACATAATTAGCGGCGAGATTCTTTTTATAATCATGACGGATAGAGAAAAAATACTGCTTGAGGTCACAATGGCTGATCAAGTGCAGGTCTGAATTACGGTATTCGTAATAAACAATGTCATTAATGCTGAAACGATCGACATAACTTCCAAACTTCTTATGGTCTTTGCGGATGCCCTTTAGAACCCCCGCAACTTTTCCATACTCTTTTGTAAAAAAAACAGCGATTTTGCTCGTCTCGCGCAGATCATAACTCTTTAAAACGATCCCCTCGGCTTTTAAGATCACAATGTGTCCTTAAAATCTAGTAATAGCATCAAATGAATATCTTTTTTCTAAGAATGACAATATCTGTGATTCTTTTGCCCTCATCTTCACAATATCTCTCTTACGATGATCATCGTAACCTAATAAATGCAACACACCGTGTACGATATACAGAACAATTTCTTTCTCAACCAAACTCTCAAACAGTTTAGAATTTTCAAGCGCCACCTGCGGACAAATAATCACATCGCCCGTTAAAATATTGGAGCGATAAGGCTTCTTAACCTCATTAAAATTAAACGACAAAACATCCGTCACATAATCATGACCCAAATATTTTCGATTGTAACCGCGAATAACCTTTGGAGTGACAAAAGTAAGGCCAATAGCCACTTTTGAAAGACCTTCAGATCTAAGAATTGTTTTTATTATCGTCGTCAGAATTTTGCTGTTGAGCGGGATTTTTTTCTGAAGATTTGCGATTACTATTTCCATTTTTCTTCTCGGGATATTTAATGCGAGTATGATACATCGCGGTTAAAACACGAACGAATGTCGATGAGATCTGCTCAATATCTTTAAGAGTTAAATTACAATCATTAAGCTGGCCATCGATAAAGCGGTTATTAATGACTTTCTTAACTGTATCCTCAATACTATTAAGATTTGGCTCTTGCAATGCGCGTGTGGCACCCTCCACAGAGTCTGCAAGCATCGTAATTGCCGTTTCACGCGTCTGCGGTTTCGGCCCGGGATAGCGAAAGTTCCCCTCGTCAATGACCTCGCCATCTTCTGCTTCTTCTAAAGACCTTTGATAAAAATAGTGAATAACGCTCGTCCCGTGATGTTGCGGAATAAAATCAATGATCGATTGATTTAATTTATATCTTCTGGCAAGCTCAACCCCTTCGGTAACATGATTCAAAATAACAAGGCGGCTCATTGATGGTTCAATATCATCATGCTTATTATGCCCCATCAACTGATTTTCCGTGAAATACTCCGGCTTTATCATCTTCCCAATATCATGATAATACCCGCCCACTCGAGTAAGAAGCGCATTCGCGCCGATAGAATCCGCCGCAGCTTCAGACAGATTACTAACAACCAAACTATGGTGATACGTTCCCGGAGCCTCCAGGATCATTCTCTTTAATAAAGGATGGTTAAAATCAGCTAATTCTAAAAGGCTGAAATTCGTGACAACCCCAAAAAGCATCTCAAATATCTTTAGAGCTCCCAACACAACACCGGAACAAATGATCCCATTAAGTAACAACGGATCCAACTGATGACGAATAAAATCTTTTGTAAAAAAAACATGCCAATCCAATTGTGTGAGAAGCAAACACACTAAATGAGTTAAACTCACCAAAAGCCCCGCCGTAATGACTTTTCCCCGTGTCCGCGCGTCTTTTAAAAAATAAACCCCTGAGAGGCTGCCAAGAAGGAAGATCATCATAACCGAGAAATCCAGATGCAGGATCAAACTCACCATTAAACTACACGCGATAGCCATTAAAAATGATAATCGAAGATTATTAAATAGCAGAATAGTCAACATCCCGGCGCTGGCGACAGGAATATAAAAAAATGAAACATTCGTATAGACCCGATCCATCAGATGCGTCCCGATAGATATTATGAATAATAGTAACCCAAGTTGAGTTAATAATTTAAAGTCAGCTTTTTCCGTGATAACAAGATAAAGACTTAAGAACAGGATCAAAAATGGAATAAGAAGCGAATAATGGAAGGAATAACAAAAAACACTGATGGTGAAAATAGTCAGAGCAACTAAAAAGAATCGAAGAATGACCGCCCATTGATTGGGGCTAGTTTTTGGCGTTATTGTCATACGCTTGAATGATCCTTTGGACTAATTCATGACGCACCACATCTTCGCCCGTCAGAGAAATAAACTTAAGCCCTTCCACGCCTTGCAGGATCCTTATCGCATCAGCCAAACCATTCGCCGCACCTTTAGGCAGATCACTTTGGGTAAGATCTCCCGTTATAACAGCCTTCGAATCAAAACCAAGCCGAGTTAAGAACATTTTCATCTGAAAAGGCGTACAATTTTGAGCTTCATCCAAAATAACAAACGCATCATTTAACGTCCGGCCGCGCATAAAAGCAAGCGGTGCGACTTCAATAACATTCTGTTCCGTAAATTCTTCCACTCGAGAAGCCTCGATCATATCATAAAGCGCATCATAGATCGGACGAAGATACGGCAAAACTTTTTGGATCATATCGCCGGGAAGAAATCCTAAATTTTCCCCCGCTTCAATAGCCGGCCGCGTTAGGATAATCCTTCGCACTAACCCTTTTTTTAACGCATTGACCGCCATCGCGATCGCTAAATATGTTTTTCCTGTTCCTGCGGGGCCGACACCAAAAACGATATCATGAGTCTTGATCGCCTCAACATATTCGATCTGCCCGCGCGTTTTGGGAGTAACCAGCGTTCCCTTAACGGAAACATCGATCTTATCTTTGGACAATTTTTTAAAATCAACTCCGCCCTCAGGTGTAGCTAATTTAAGTGCGTAAATAATATCCCGTGCTTTAACTTCGCCGCCATTATCAATGATGCCTTTTAAATAATCTAAAAGATCGCAAGCACGATCGACCTGTTCACGGTTGCCGCTGATGCGAATGCCGTCGCTCTGACGGGAAATTCGAACCGTCAATTCCTTTTCAATAAGCGCTAAATTCTGATCATACTTACCGAATAAAACTTGAATATCCTGATTATTATCGAGATGAAAGGTTCTATCCATAAGATTTATTGTGGGATCTCAAGAACAATTCCTGGTTTAAGATGGTCGGGATTCGAGATCTTTTCTTTATTGGCTTCGTAGATCTTCGTCCACTTACCATAAGAATTGTAAAACTTTTTTGAGATCTTCTGAAGAGTGTCATCCTTTTCAACTTTGTACTGTTGCGCTATCCCTAAAACTGTGGAGTTTGAGCCGGTAGCCTTCGCCGCAGGTTCCACATCATCAAAAGACGGCAATGTGATCTTGGGGGATTGACGGAAATCTCTCTGATCAGGCTGAGCTTTTTCTTCAGGAACTGAAGCTTTCTCCTGAACCGTCTTAGTAACAACATCCTGGCCATCTATTGAATCGCCTTTAAATTCTTTTGCGACTTCAACAACAAACATCTTTCTAGTCGTCTTCACAGGCGCTTGCGGCCGAGGTGTGCCCATTAAATATCCGGCATTTCCTGCCATATCCTGATCAACGCGCTTTTTATCCTCAATATAACTTTGAACTGTAATCCCTTTTGAGGCGCAGCCATAAAGAGCGATCATTGTGAGCAATAATAAAGAGAGTTTTGCGTAATTCTTAAACATTTTTATCTCCTTTGTTCAAAATCATTATCCCTAGATCTGTTAATTGTTTTTTATCAACATCCGATGGAGCATCCGTCAATAAACAGCTTCCCTTTTGTGTTTTCGGGAAAGCGATCACATCTCGGATCGATTCTGCCCCGGTTAAGATCGTAACCAATCGATCAATCCCGTAAGCAACCCCCGCGTGAGGCGGCGCGCCATATTCAAAAGCTCTCAGCAGAAAACCAAACCGCTTCTGAGCTTCCTCATCAGAAAGCCCTATTATATCAAAAATCTTGCGCTGCATATCTTTTTTATGAATACGCACCGAACCGCTCCCTAATTCCGTCCCATTTAAAACAAGATCATACGAGCGAGCTTGTATCTTACCATAATCTTTCGAATCCAGATAATGGAGATCTTCTTCTTTTAAGGATGTAAAAGGATGGTGCTCACTTTCCCAACGCTTCTCTTCCTTGTTGAACTTAAACATCGGAAAATCAACAACCCACAGGAACGCAAATTCATCTTTATCCTCTTTATTCTTACGAATGTCAGGTTTATCGCTATTGTGTTTGGCCATCGCCTCAGCATGCGACATTCTTGGGAACGGTGTTACAAGATCAACACCTTTAAGCTCCTTAAAAATGACCTTATATAGATTTTCCGTGATCGAAAAAATATCTTCTTCACTGACAAAAGACATTTCCATATCAAGCTGAGTGAATTCCGGCTGACGATCAGCCCGTAGATCCTCGTCGCGGAAACATTTGACGATCTGAAAATAACGGTCAAACCCTGAAACCATCAGAAGTTGTTTAAAAAGCTGCGGTGATTGCGGTAAAGCAAAGAACTTGCCGACATTTAATCTTGCCGGAACTAAAAAATCACGCGCGCCTTCCGGAGTTGATTTCGTCAACACGGGTGTTTCGACCTCTAAAAAACTCTCTTTATTAAGGATATTGCGTATGATCGTGCAAAGTTTATGGCGAAGTTCGAAATTCTTAAGAACTTTCTGCCGGCGCAGATCTAAATAACGATAAGTTAATTTCAAGTCTTCCGAAGGCTCTTCCGCACCATCAATTTCAAAGACCGGGACCAGACTTGAATTTAATATTTCCAATTTCTCGGCACATAATTCAATTTCCCCTGTTGGAACATTCGCATTAACCATCTTCGGCGGACGAGCATTGACCTTTCCGGTGATCTTCACAACAAATTCCGAACCTAATTTCTGGGCGACATCATGCGCGTCTTTACTGACGGACGGAACAAAAACGACTTGCGTCAAACCATAACGGTCACGCACGTCGATAAATATCAATTTTCCATGATCGCGCCGGCCGCTAACCCAGCCGCACAGGGTGACTTCGGTATTGGCGTTTTCTTTACGTAATTCTCCGCATGTATGTGTTCTTAACATCAATTAACCCTTTCTATTCTTCGAAGCTTGGTGTCATTGCGAGGAGCGCTTTTTGTGACGAAGCAATCTTTTAGATCATCTCAAAAGATTACTTCTCCGCCTTTGGCGGATCGCAATAACACTAATGTATTATAGATTTTAGAAAATGTATTAACTTTGCCGTGTCTTTTAAACTCATTTCTTCTTGAGATGATTTTTTCATATCTTTAACCGTAATAATCCCTTTTTGGATCTCATTTTCACCCAAGATCAAAACAAAATTCGCGCCATATTTATCCGCCATGCGCATCTGGCTTTTTAAAGAAGCCATTTTGTAATCTATATCCGCGCTTAAATTCGCTTTTCTTAGCTCCTGTAAAAGTTCAAATCCTTTTTGAAAAGATTTTTCATCCAAAGCGGCGACAAAAACATCCAGACCTTCTTCTTTCGTTTGTGTTTCACCAAGCGCTAACAAAATCCGTTCAAATCCAAGTGAAAAACCGATCGCACCGATCGTAATATCTTTTTCTCCGCCGCCTAATTCAGCGACGAGATTATTATATCGTCCGCCCGCACCGATCGCGTCTTGACTGCCAAGGCCGCTATGAGTGATCTCAAAAACGGTGTAATTATAATAATCCAGCCCGCGAACCAATTTGAAAGATTCCACATAAGGAATTTTTAAAGAATCTAAAGTGGATTTAACTTGATCAAAATATTTTCGGCTGCCTTCGCTTAAAAAAGAATTGTCCAATTTTAACCCATTAACGATGTCCATGCACTGTTTATTTTTGCAGTCTAAGATCCGAAAAACATTACGTTCAAAACGATTCTGGCAATCTTCACACAACGACGAAACAAAATTTTTCAAATTCGTCCGCAAATAAACAGAAAAATTACCCTTATCTTCCGGCGTTCCCAGATTATTGATCTTGATGCGGTATCCTGAAAGACCAAAACTTTCTAAAAGATTCGCGCTCAAAGCGATCATTTCCGCGTCCAAGAATGGATTGAGCGTCCCAGGGCCGATCGCTTCAGCTCCGATCTGATGAAATTGACGCAACCGCCCTTTTTGCGGGCGTTCGCCGCGGAACATGGGAGCGATATAAAAGAACTTCGAGATGCTTTCTTTTTTGTGAAGGTCGTTTTCGATGTAGGATCGAACAATGCTTGCGGTCCCTTCCGGCCGAAGGGCA
>CAYGEE010000117.1:0-6485 GCA_964348765.1 uncultured Planctomycetales bacterium
ACACGGCAGCCACCGATGAGCGGTGACAACTAAAACATTATTCCTTCCGTTCTTGTAGATTTTCTTGACCCCTTCTTTTTTGACAAGTTGGACAGCAGGAATATTCAAAATATTTTGAAAAGCCAAAAGGTTTCCCGCGGGAGACTCGTCTGATAATTTAGATTCAACCAAAAGAAACGGCCGGTTATTTTTTGCCAAAAGAAAATCGACTTCCTGTTTATCTTTATTCCTAAGATAATGCAGACTGAATTTTCCCAACCCCTGATCGTTCCAAGTCTCAACAGCCCTCAAGAATTCTAAGGCTACAAAATTTTCAAATCGCGCGGCCTCATCCTCGATAACTGGAAAATTAAAAAGATAAATTTTCTTTTCCTTAAGAATACTCCTTGAAATTTTTGATGTCCAAGGGCTAAGGCGAAAGGTTAAATAAAACGAATCAAAAAGGTGAAGCCAATTTTTAACCGTTTCAAAAGCGACTTGAAGATCCCCTGCGAGATTATTCATCGAAAAGGGGTTTCCTACTCGGGAAGGGACAAGCGCGAAAAGGGTCTCAACAAGGTCAAGATTGCGAATATCAGCGGCAGTTCTTAGGTCATCACGAACTATTTGCTGGCCGTACGCGGCTGACCAGGTTGACCAAAAATTTTTTCTTGCTTTTGTAAAAGGCTCAGGGAACCCGCTAAATTCCCAAAGGCAGTGAAATGCCTGCGCCGTCTCTTTCGCAGGAGCGTCGTCAAACCCTTCTAAAGGATTATCCATAAAATCCCGTATTTGTTTTCGTTTGGGAAAGAGCTCTGCCAACGTCAAAGGGAAAATATGGAATTTAAGAAAGCGCCCCGCCAAAGAATCCCCTGCTTTACGAGAGAACTCCAATCGGCCACTGCCTGTAACAAGGAATTGATAATCCTTAGCAAATTGGTCATAAGTTCCTTTAAGATAATTTTTCCAGTCGCGATATTTATGAATTTCATCAAGAATCACTAGCGGACGGGAAGAAATATTGCCGCGGGGTTCTTTAGAGAAAAAAGCTGGGTCATCAATGAGCCGCCTTTTGTCTTTTGGCAGATCCCAATTAAAATAAATCGTATCAGAGAAATCTTTTGCCACGATCTCTCTGGCAAATGTGGTTTTGCCAGACTGCCTTGGCCCGGCCAGGATGATCAAGGACTTATCAGCTGACAGCTGATCCCATAGTTTTTTGTAAAGGACTCTCTTATTCATACTCAAAGTCTAACCCATACTCTGAAAAAGTCAAGACTCTTTCAGAGTATGAATAACATCCTCAGACAACCTAATCGTAATTGTTTAGTTGACAGAGAGAATTCGAACATTTTTTCATTGTGTCATCGCGAGAAAAAATGGTTTCCTCGATGACGAAGCGATCTTTTCAGCATAAAAGATTGCTTCGGCCGAAAAACCGGCCTCGCAATGACACAGAGCACATCTCGTCGAGTCCTTCTATCAGCTAAACAAATACACCTAATCAATAACCCGAACTAAATTACCAGCACATATACAGCACATTAGCTGAAAATTAAATTAACGAAATCAAAGAGAATAAGGGAAGGGGACTTTACGATAACGCCTCAAGCCTGCGAAAAATCCTCTCGGCACCTTCTTTGAATCGTTTTTTTTCCGGCAAAAGGCTCAAAACCAAAAACGACCCTTCGCTAAATTCAAAGAAATATCCCGGATGAACAAAGACGTGGTCTTCTTTAAGTAATTTCAAGACCAATTCCTCTTCACTAAAAAGATCGGTAACACGTAAGACCGCGTACCAGCCGCCTTCTGTTCTTAAGACTTCGCAGATCTCTTTTTTTCTAAAAACATCATGAAGCGTTTTTAAATTCTCTTTAAGCCGTGATCTGATCTGTTCCTGTATCCGCTTACGCTGTTTAAACCATGTATCCAATGCATTCTGGACAGGAGTTGAAACTGAAAGAAAAGTATCCGCGATCACTTCAAGACGGGCCAATGCTTCTTTCGCTTTTTCTTCAGGGCCGCTGACGATGATCCAGGAAAGTTTCATCTGCGGCAATGCCAAAGTTTTTGAGACACCACCCAGAACGAATGTCAAAGCCTGATCATTATTAACAAGGCTTACTCTTGTATCATCTTCCATCAAGTCAAAATCCGCGAAAACTTCATCACTAACAAGCGCTAAATTATGTTTTAGAGCAATTTCATTAAAACGAGAGAGTTCATCTTTCTTAATAAAAGATCCCGTCGGATTATTCGGATTAACGGTAACGATCGCTTTTGTCTTATGATCGATCATCTCCACAAGGCTATCAAAATCAACTCGCCAGGCACCGTCATAAACTAATTGATAATATTTCATCACAACATCGTTAATATCCACTAAAAAAGAGAATAACGGATAACTCGGACATGGAAAAAACACGCTTTCCTTAAAATTCGCAAGCAATCGGAAAACAAAAGAATACCCTTCTGACGTTGAAGACGTTAAAACGATCCTTTCCGGACTGACTTGATAACCCTTATCCTTATAATACCGGCTGATCGCTTCTCGCGTTGCCATCATTCCGCATGCGGAAGGCTGATAAGCTAAATTCTCTTTCTTGTTTAATGATCCTAAAATAGCTTTTTGCGGATAAGAGAATTTACATCGTGTAGGATTCGATTCGGTAAGATTGATAACATCAACCTTTGCGGCGATAAATCGGTCTAAACTCTGACTGATCTCATTAGCGGAAAGCGGCCAATCAGTTCTTTTAGCGAAGGGGAATTTCTCGGGCATGGGATCTAATTTTCACGCTTAATACGTTCTAATTCTTTTTCTTTCTCCTGAAGCTGACGATAAACTTTATCATATTCAGATTTAGCGATCCACTGTGTATCTTCCTGCTTTCTTTTTAATTCCAGATTCTTCATTTTGAACTCTTTTGCTTCTGAAGAAATGCTTTGAAAATTCGTATTAAGTTGCGCAAGTTCCAATTCTAAAGACCGACGATTTTGATGCAGGCCTTCGATCTCTGTTTTTGCATCATTATTCTGCCTCTGCAACCGCAAATTTTCCGCGTGTTCTTTGGAAAAGATCTCCTGCAATGCTATTAATTCTTCCTTTAACCTATTAACATCTTTACTTTTTTTATCGATCGCCTGCTCTTCTTTTTCCAGCCATCCTTTTTCCTGCGATAATTTCTCTTGCAGTTTGCTGACCTTCGCTTTTTCGATCGTAAGCTGCTTGTCAAAAACGATCTCCTTGTGCTGCCATGAAACGATCTCCTGTTTCAGCGATTGGATATGTTTTTCAAGACGGGCAATCAGCTCCAAATGATCCTTATTCTCTTCTATCGGCTTTAAAGGCACCTTCTTCTTCTTTTCATTCTTTGTAGAAGGAAAAACGTACAAAACAAGAATGAACTGAACAGCAAAGAAAACAATTAACCCAATAATAAGATACCAAATGGACATAGAAATATTTTATTGATCAATGTTGATGAGAACTTACCTGCAAATTTCTTGCGGAGATCACTTATTAAATTCTTTTTTTGTTTCCGCCATCGCTATGAGCAAAAGATCAAATTGTTTATCCAGATCAACGAGAAGCTCATCGATGCCGGAGATATTCTGATTTTTCCCCATGTCTTCTAACTTCATGCAAACGATCCTTAAGCTTTTCGCTGAAATGTTCCCTGAAGCGCCCTTAAACGAGTGCGCGATCCCTCGGATCTCCTCGAAATCTTTCTTTTCAACAGCGATCTTTAAGAGTTTCCGCTTAACTTTAAAATCTGCATCAAAAATATCCAGCAATTCAAGCAAAAGATCTTTATCATCCTGAACTCTATCCAGAAATTCTTTTAGATCTAAAACAGATTCGTTCATTGAATTCGTTCCTTTTTTAGCACATTGACAATTTCTTCCAAAAGTCTCATCCGATCGATCGGTTTTGTCACATATCCGTCCATCCCGCAGGCCAGACATTTTTGTTTATCTTCCTGCATCGCACGGGCTGTCAGAGCGATGATCGGCGTATGTGTCCCTGTCTTTTGTTCATTATCTCTAATCACTTTTGTCGCTTCCAATCCATCAAGAACAGGCATATGCGCGTCCATCAAAACAAGATCAAATCTTTTCTTTGTCGCAAGCTCAGCTGCTTCTTGGCCGTTAGTAGCAAGTTCGATCTGCCAACCTTGCTTTTCCAAAAGACGCATCGTGATCTTTTGATTCACTAAATTATCTTCAGCCAAAAGGACTTTCAATCCTTGCAATTCCTCTTTAATAAAATTCTCAAATGGTTTATTAATATGAACACCGGAAGAGATCGCTTTCGCCCGGCTTTCATCAACCAATGTAAACGTCGCTGTAAAACCAAATTTACTGCCTCGACCGGCTTCGCTTTCAACGGTGATCCTTCCCTCCATCATTTCTACCAAACGTTTTGAGATCGCAAGACCAAGACCCGTTCCGCCAAAACGCCGATTCGTCGAAGAATCCGCCTGCGTAAAGGCATCAAAGATCTTATCAACCTGCTCCTTAGCAATCCCGATCCCCTGATCAGCGACGGTAAACAACAAAACGACTTTATCACCATGCTTCGAATCCACTTTGACACCAACTGTGATCTTTCCCTTGTGCGTGAATTTAATAGCATTATTGATCAGATTGATCAGAACTTGCCGGATACGCACCGGATCCCCAAGAAGCATCTCAGGGACATCAGAATCGACATTTAAAACCATCTCAAGGTTCTTTTTATTAGAAATAACCGATAACCCTTTAATAATGCTCGAAACCACATTAGGCAGATGGAATTCAATATTCTCTAAAACGATCTTCCCAGCCTCGACACGGGAAAGATCCAAAATATCATTAAGCAATGACAGTAAATTCCCTGCAGCATCTTTAGCAACATCAAGATTATCTTTTTGTTCGTCATCTAATTTTGTATCAAGCGTAATATCGATCATCCCGATAATAGCGTTCATCGGGGTACGAAATTCGTGCGACATATTTGCCAAGAAAAGCGACTTCGAACTGCTCGCCTCCTCTGCAGCTAATTTTGCCTGGATCAAAAGGTCTAAAGTCCTTTTCTGCTTTGTAATATCCTGCATGATACCGACGGACCCAATGATCTTATCATTAGAATCCCTCAAAACATTGATAGAAAGATCCACATCAATGATCAACCCATCTTTCGTATTGATTTTTGTTTCCAAATGATGCTTAGACCCAACTTTACGGATCTCTTCGGCGCGAATTTTCTTCCACTCTTCCTCAGGATATAACGTGCTTACCGGACGGTTCAATAGATCAGCAGGCGTCATCCCAAAAAGCTGTTCAGCAAATTTATTCCACGAAATAATGCGCTCGTTATCATCGATCAATGTGATCGCGGCGGCGGAATTATCTAAAATAACCCTGATCTTATTCTCAGATTCCTTAACTTTCCGTTCTGTTTCCTTAAGCTGCGTGATATCAGAAATGATCGCGATCGAACCCATAACATTGCCTTCGGGGTCTTTTAGAACGGAGATCGACATATTCACATCTAAGATCGTCCCATCTTTACGGCTGATCTTCGATTCAATATCCGAAATCATCCCTTTTTCCCGTACACCCAGAGATCTCAATTTTTGCCATTCAGCAGGAGGATAAAGATCTTTTAATGGTTTATTGAAAAGATCTTTTTTATCAAAACCCAAGATCTTTTCTGCAAAAGGATTCCAAGTAACGATCTTCTCATTCTGATCCGCAACGGTAACCGCAGCTCCCATGCTATTAAAAAGAGTTTGAAAGATATCTTTAGATTCTTTTAACTCCTTCTCGATCTGCTTACGTTTTGAAATATCATTGACCGTGATATCAATATATTTCGGCTTGTTCTTCTCTTTTACAAGAAACCCTGAAACCACCCCCCAGAACAGCCCTCTTTTCTTTGATCGCAAATGCGTATCAAATTTGCTCACCGAGCCTTCAGCGAAAACCTCCTTATAAAAAAATCGGAATCGTTTCTTCTCTTCGAACAGATCCGAAAATTTCATGTTCAGAACATCAGCATCCTGATAATTAAAAATTGTGCGAAAATCCTGATTCGCATAAATAATTTTAGGCTCCGAGGCAACCGTAATACGGCAAACCCCGCCCTGAACATGATCAAGTAACGTTTTTAGATCTTTATCGGAAATATCCATGACAGGTTAAGAATGCCCTTTATGCAGTTTAAGATTTTTAGCAATGGCGATAAGACTAAAAAAACTCATGATGATCGATAGAGATACAATACAGGTTGAGAAAATGGAAGACCAATTCCGCTCAAACTCAAAAACTTTCAATTCCCGCCCAAGATAAGCCAAAATAATAACCGTAAAAAACACCATCGCTGCTGAAAGAATAAAAATGAATAAAGAGAACATAAAAGCGATCAAAACGACATAGCCGTTGTATAAAAGTAAATTTCCCTTCGCCATTCTATTAGCAGCAATACCAATTCTTTCCATAATGTTTTTATTCTATCATTA
>CAYGEE010000118.1:0-6482 GCA_964348765.1 uncultured Planctomycetales bacterium
TGCTCCGGGCCATCGCCTTAAATACGACGCTCTCGCGGCTCCAGCCGGAGGATTCGTACATGTATTGCCACTTCGGGCCGATGTTTACCAAGGGCTCCATTAATTTGTTATAGAAAAACCAGCGGGAACTCTTTTCGAAAGTTATTTGAATTTTCTCTATACTTCTAGGGGATCATTGTCGGAAGCAGGTTATATGTTAAGTTTAGCTAACAAACTTGAATATATAAACGATATTGAATATAAATCGATTGATGCTTTGCGAGATGAAGTTTCAAAAACACTTTATGGTTTAATTTCAGCAGTAAGTTCAGAGATAAAATGAAGGTCTGTGGTCTCTGGTCTGTTGTCTATGGTCTAAAAAGATGAAAATCGACTACAAACACGAACTCGAACAAGCCAGCAAGGGCATGATCCTCATTCATGACCATAAGCTGTTGATCAAGCTTATTGTCCGGATGATCGTTCGCAAGCTTAATATCAAGCATGCGGCGATGCTGTTGTATGTTCCGGAGAAAAAAACTTATGTCTTAAGTATCTCTCGTGGAGAAACCGGCATTAAAGTCCCGGCGGGCTACACGCGTTTTAACGACGACAGCCCGGTCATCGCGCTTTTTAAGAAGAAAGAATTTAAACCGCTGACCACCAGCCGAAACGCGATCCTTTCTGAAGATATCAACAAAATGATCTGGAAAGAAGGCCTTCTCGTCAACGGTAAGAACGGGATGAAGGATCTTCTGCATAAGATCGACGAGCAGATGAAGATGTTAAATACTGTTGCCTGTGTCCCTGCGTATTATCAAGATAAGCTTCAGGCTGTTTTATTATTAGGCGAAAAGCAGGACGGGACGAAGTTCGATCAGGATGAATTGAACTTCTTTGCCGCGTTGGCCTCCGATGCCGCTATGGCGATCCGTAACGCTCAACTTTTTGAAGGATTAAGAGCGGAAGCGGAACGTAACCGTAAACTATTTTTACAAACGATCTTAGTGTTGGGTTCCACGATCGAAGCTAAAGATGAATATACTCATGGGCATACCGAGCGCGTCACCAAATATGCGATGCTGATCGCCCGTCACATGAACACGAACGGCTCGGCGGAATTTTCGGAAAACTTTTTGGAGAATTTGTATATCTCCGGGCTTCTTCATGATATCGGAAAGATCGCTGTTCCCGAAGGTATTTTAAATAAAGCCGGAAAATTAACACCTGAAGAATACTTAGTGATGAAACAGCATACCCTTCGCGGCGCTGAGATCGTGAAACCTTTACATTTAGCCAAAGAATGCGTCGACGGGATCCTGTATCATCATGAACGTTTCGACGGAAAAGGTTATCCGGAAGGAATTAAGGGGGCCAATATCCCTATTTCAGCCGCGATCATTGCCGTCGCTGACACGCTCGACGCCATGACATCCGACCGTCCTTACCGCAAAGGTCGCAGCATGGCTGATGCTGTTAAAGAGATCGAATCGTTTGTGAATACCCAATTTAATCCCATTCCTGTGCGAGCATTGGTGGAGTTGCATAAGGGTGGGAAGATTTAGTTGAGCAGGGATAGATTATTAGAAGTTAGAGGCTAGAGGTTAGAAGTTAGATGTTTAATCTTTCTAATTTCTAGCTTCTAGCCTCTAACTTCTTATTATCATTACTTCTTCTTCTTTTCTCCTGGAAAAAATTTCTTCACTGAATTCAATATCTCATCCGACTTAAACGGTTTCACGATATAATCGACAGCGCCTAGTTTGATCGATTCGGCGGCGGTTTCGACACTTCGGTAGCCGGTCACCATGATGATCTTAACATCCGGACGCACTTTTTGGACTTCTTTGACGACTTCGAGCCCGTGCATTTTGGGCATTTTAATGTCAAGAAGAAGAATCGCGATCGATTTATCTTGCTTTAGGACGTCAACACATTGTGTGCTTGAGTCGACGACAATAAGGTCGTAGTCATCGGAGAGGATCAGTTTAAGCGATTCGCGGATACCTTCTTCGTCGTCGCAGATTAAAATCTTGCGTGATGATGGGATGTGAGTCATAACTTGCTCCTTTGTCATTGTCGCTTGTGGAACATTGTTAATAAATTTAACTTGGCTTTCAGCTGTCAGCTGTCAGCTTTTAGTCTTGATTACCTTATGATATTTAAAGCTGATAGCTGAAGGCTGGCAGCTGATCAGAGGTATTATTTATTACAACATCACCGGTGTCCCCACACAGATCACTTTCGCCGGGGCTTTCCCTACATTCTCGAAATAATGTTCCACCGATGAATCAAAGTAAAGGGTGTTGCTCTTAGAAAGAGGGAATTTTTGAGTGCCGACTTTGACTTCGATCTTACCATCAAGGACATAAACGAACTTTTCCCCGCCGATCGGGCTTTTTTCTTTATTGGTTTTCCCGCCGCCTTCGAGTTTGATCAGGATCGGCATCATCTTTTTTGAAAGCACGCGGTTGGTGAGCATTTCAAAGGATGCTTTATCCGTGTGGACGAACATATCTGTCAGGCTCTTGGGCGTTTTCATCTCCGCAAGATGCGCGTCGGTCAATATTTCCTTGTAAAGATCAGTCAAGTCGACTTCAAGGGCCTTGGCGATCTTCATGTGGCTCTCAAGAGTGCCGGTCATTTTTAAGTGTTCGATACGGCTAAGGGTTGCAAGCTGAACCCCGCTTTTGGCGGCCAACTCGATGAGTTTAATGCCTTTTTGCTCCCGAATATCTTTCATACGTTTCCCGATGTACATATCTGCTCCTTTGGGGTGGAAGGTTCATTAAAAGCTGTAAGACTGTATAAGAATATCATATATTGATAATAAGTCAAATATTGTCAAAAATTTATAGATACGCGCGAAAGTAGGGACAGACACTACTTTTCACGAAAATTTCCAGGAAAGTAGGGACAGACACTACTTTTCGCGAAAATCGCCGAAAAGTAGTGTCTGTCCCTACTTTTTGTCAGATTATTGTGAATTATTTTTATGTCAAAACTTGACAAATCATCAAACATGTTTTATACTTCCAATATCTAAAAAGGAGGGTTTGATGCTATGTTGATCAATGAAGGATTTGGTTTTGATGATTTGAGTAAGAAGAAGGATCCCCCCTTAGTAAAGCACACCGAAGCATTTCCCCCAATTGAACTTCATAATAGTAAAACGATCGCCATTTATACCGCCCTGTGCATTTTACGGCGGATGAGAACCCAATTGGGCCTTGAGGCGATGCTTGAGTATTTGGATAGCTACTTGGTCACCGTCGATGACAATAATCCAACACTTAAGAATGCCGTCACTCGCGGGATCGGAATGATGGGAGTGGAGAAGATCTATCGGAATGCGGTGGAGCGGAGGAAGAAGAAGTAGTTTATCGCGTGAAGCGTGAAACGTGCCTGCCTTGGCAAGTGCTCCTGGCAGGCCAGGGAAGCGTGAAACGAGGAAAGCGTGATGGGTAAATATGTGAGTGCTGTATGCAGGTTTTGTCATCCCCGCGAAAGCGGGGATCTAGATTGGCAGTGGATTCCCGCTTTCGCGGGAATGACAATATTAGTGAGCTGAATTCTAAATGTAATACAACTGAAAGATTGCGAGGTAAGAGTATGTTGCGTAGAAAGTGCGTCCTGTTCTGTGTCTTGTTCTTTAGTGTTGCTCGATTTTCTTCCGCCGGGGAGAACGAATCCTGGCATAAGTTATCCTACCTTAATGATGTCTCGATCATCCGTTACCACGATATCCACAATGTTTTTTACGCGGCCAATGATAAAAGTCTTTTTATCTTAGATCCCAAAATATCCGCATCATTTATTTCTCGTTTTAATCTTCCCGGAATTCACGATGTGTTCCTGACAGAGTCCGATGTTTATATCGCCACCGACAATGGGCTTTATCAAAGCGATATTAAGCTTTCGTCTCTGACAAGGATATTCTTTAGTTCTGATCAAAGAGAGCGGAGCGTTTATTCTGTTCTTGAGGATAATGGCGCGCTTTTTATCGGGACGGGAAAGGGTGTTTTTGTTCGATATGAAGATGAAGAACACTTCAACAAATTGTCGATCGGCAATAATGATCCAATCTACTTGATCCGGCCGGATCAAGAATATCTTTACTTTGCTTCCGATTCAAAATTATTCCGTTTTAAAAAGAAAGACGGTAGTTTGAAAGCTGTTTTTGCCTCGTCATTAACTAGCTCGGCGGATGAAGATGTTGTCAGCGAAGAAAAGACTGGCGAAGAATCTTCTATTGTTCGTTTCGTTAAATATTTAGGAATTTATTCCAATCTCGTTTGTCTTGTGACAAAAGACGGGATCGTTGTCAGTGCCAATGAAGGAGAAAATTGGCAGAAGATCCCATCTGATAGTCTTCCGCTTAATGAAGCCACATCGTTTTCAGTTATCAATAATAGTGAAACGGCAACAGCAGAATGTTTGAGTGATCTTTCCAAATGCCTGAAAATGATCGTCGGTTCGGCAAAAGGCGCCTATTTTTATTCTGGATCAAAATGGCGAGCACTTTTTGAGGGAATGGAGACAAATCATATTTATGATCTTGCACGAACATCTGAAAATCTTTATGCGGCCACCGATAAAGGGATCTTTTATCTAAATCCGCAAAGTTTATTGCTTCCAAGAGTGAATTTACTTGCAAGTGCTTCGGATCACAAAGATATCAAAGAAAAATTATCCCATGAACCAACGATCACACAAGTTCAGCGCTGGGCGGTAGATTATGCCGAGGTCAATCCGGAAAAAATTTTAAATTGGAGGAAAGCGGTTGCTCATAAAGCGTGGCTGCCGAAATTAACCGTTGGGTTAAGTCAAGATCGAAATAAAACAATCGCCGATTCGATCTACGGGACATCAACGGGCGGCGGGTCGGCATTTATTGGGCCTAATGATAAAAGTTTTGACGATAATTTCGGCTGGGACGCGTCCTTGTCTTGGGACTTTGGCGAGCTTGTCTGGAATAACGATCAAACCTCGATCGATTCACGGTCAAAATTAATGGTGGAGCTTCGCGAAGATGTCTTGGATCAGGTGACACGGATTTATTTTGAAAGGCGCAGGCTTCAGGTGGAGATGCTCTCTGCTGAATCTGACAATGACATCAATCAAGAGCTGCGCATAGAGGAACTGACGGCAATGTTGGATGGATTTACGGGAGGGGAGTTTAGTAGAAGTGGAAATTAGAAGTTAGAGGCTAGAAGTGAGAGGTTAGAAGTCAGAAGTCAGAGATCAGAAGTCAGAATTCAGAAGCTAGAATTTAGAAATTAGAGGTTAGAAGGATGATTGAATATAAGGTTATAAAAACTTACGAGGATCTTAAGGTGTTCCGAGTGTCATTTGAATTGGCAAATAGAATATATGGGATTAGTAAGGTTTTTCCACGTGAAGAAAAATATAGTCTGACTGATCAAGTTCTTCGTTCATCACGCTCAGTTGCTTCAAATATTTGTGAAGGATGGGCGAAGCGAAAATATCATAATGTTTTTATCCGGCATCTGTATGACGCGGTCGGTTCATGCGAAGAAACCAGGGTCTGGTTGTCGATGGCAAAAGCTTGTGGGTATTTATCGATAGATGATTTTGAATCACTTGATTCCCAATATGGAGAAGTTGGAGCGATGTTGGCAGGTTTAATTAAGAAGTGGAAAACCTATTAGATCTAGCTTCTAACATCTAGCTTCTAGCTTCTTATCAGTTCAAAATATTAGACGAAAGGAGGAACCAATCAATGATCAACAAACTACTCACACTCGCACTTCTGGGCACTTTATTGACGACGACGGCGGCATTTGCTGATGATGTTTATGTTACGGCAAATGGAAAAAAGTATCACAAGGAAGATTGCCGGCTGATCAAGACAAAGCATCCGGTTAAGATCGAAAAATCAGAAGCTGTTAAAAAAGGTTTAGAGCCTTGCAAATCATGCTTTAGAGAACCGAAGCAGGATGCGAAGAAATAAATTAATTTAGGGAATAGGGTATAGGGAATAGGGATTAGCGCTAACCCCTAATCCCTAGCCCCTATCCCCTCAAAACTGGAGATACACATGCAAACGGATACGTTAGAGGTGAAGGTGCATCGGATCTACAAAATGCAGAAAGACGGGCCTTTGAAGGCCTTTGCCGATATTGTGATCAACGATGCGATCGTTATTAAGGGGATAAAATTACTCGATGGAAAACAAGGCCTTTTTGTCTCGATGCCGCAGGAAAAGGCGAAAGATAATAAATGGTACGATTCCGTGCGGTGTTTAAGCAAAGACCTGGAACGCAAGATCGAGTCGGAAGTTTTGGCAGCGTATGAGGGATAAATTTTAAACACTAACGCCGTGTGCGATTGTGTCATTGCGAGGAGCTTAAAAGATTTTATGTAAAAGGCGACGAAGCAATCTTTTAGAGTATCTGAAAAGATTGCTTCGCAAAAAGCGCTCGCAATGGGCATAATACTCAAAAAGTGTTGCTGCCCGATATTGTAATTATGTTATTTCT
>CAYGEE010000119.1:0-6400 GCA_964348765.1 uncultured Planctomycetales bacterium
CCACTACAGACATTTCACAAAGGAAGCGTTTCCTTTACAAGATTAAATATAAACTATAAAATCCCAAAATGCAATGGCTGAGGAAAATATTTTTACATTAATAAATAGACGCTCATTAAAAAATTAACTATAATTTTCATAAATAAAGTTAACCTGACAAATATTTCCCATGAAAGAATACATACTCAATCATTGCACCGATCTTATTGTAAGCATCATGCTGCTTACTGCTTTTTACCGCGGCTGGAGCCGAGGGCTATTCAAAACTCTTCTTGGACCTTTATGTTTTATTGCCGCAACGATTTTGTCATATTATTTTTATAAACAAGGCGGGAATTTTTTTCTGTCACTTTTGATCGGACTTTTGGGCCCATTCATTCTTTACATTATCATCTCTTCCATTTTTAAAAAATCACAGAAGCCGGATGAAAAAAAAGATGAGCCCTCTGTGATCAGCAGGATCCTGGCAAGCTTTCTTAGTATTTCCTGGAGCGGCGGATTTATAATTTTGACGATCCTCTGCTTGATGATCATCCCAAACAATCTCTCATGGATCGCCACTGCGCAAGAAAATATTAGATCTTCGCAAACCTATCAAACGATCGATGGATTTAAAAGAACCTTTCTACCAGAAAGCCTTTCATCATCCGAAGGGGTATCATCTCTTCTTTCTTTGCCGGATATGTCGTCGATCCAGGATACGAAAGAATTCAAAGAGATCATCAGCGACACTAAACTGCAGAATCTTTTTGCGGACGAAAAGATCTTGCAGGATATTACCGACAAAAACATTGCCGCGCTCATGTCAAATCCCAAAGTCCAGTCTGTTATGAATGATCCTGGCCTTCGTGAAAAGATTGATCAACTCAATAGAAAAATTCTGCTAAAAAATTAGGGGCACTATCCCTGATTTTTACTTGCCAATACAAAACTTCGAAAAAATATTTTCCAGCAAATCCACATCAATATCTCGCCCCGTAATTTGATCTAAGAAATTCACGGCGATCTTGATCTCTTCGGAAACAAACTCAAAAGACAATCCGCATTGCAAATTCGAAACTACTTTCTCGATCGACTCTTTACAATCTTTCAATGCTTGAATATGTCGAAGATTGCTTAAGACCAATTCGGAAGAGTCCACAGATCTTCCCTGCCAAATATTCTCAACGATCGCATCCTCTAGATCCTCCATGCCATTTCTCTCAAGCGCGGATATTTTTATTAATTTCTTATATGGTAAATGCTGCTGAATCTTAGATATATCTATTCCCACCGACAGATCGGATTTATTCAAAACAACGAGGACATTAGCACTTTTAACTTCTTCCATTAATCTTTCATCTTCCGCTGATAAACGATCATGCGAATCAAAAACAAAAAGGATCAGATCCGCCGCTTTAATGAACATCCGGCTTCGTTTGATCGCTTCTTCCTCGATCAGATCCCGCGGCTCTAAGATCCCGGCGGTATCGACAAGTTGAAATGGAATCCCTTTGATATTCGCCATCTCCTCGATCGTATCACGCGTTGTTCCAGCAACAGGAGAAACAATAGCCCGCGATTGTTTTAATAAAGCGTTTAATAGTGACGACTTGCCGACATTCGGCCGGCCACAAATAACGATCTTGATCCCTTCTCTCAAAATACGTCCATGCTCGCTGGACCGAAGAAGTTTCTGAACCCTCTGCAAAGCAGAATCAATATCACCAAGGATCTTTTCTTTACCTTTTGAATCAACTTCATCCTCAGGAAAATTAACGACAGCTTCCAATTCAATATACGTTGCCATCAGATCCTCACGGATCGATCCAAGCTCGACGGATAGATCACCTTTTAACTGATTCGCACTTAATTTCAAAAATGTCTCTGTCTTAGAATTAATGATATCCAAAACCGCTTCCGCTTGGGCCAGATCAATGCGGCCATTTAAAAAAGCGCGTTTGGTGAATTCCCCCGGCTCAGCCAACCGCGCGCCGTTCTCAAGGACGATCCCTAAGATCGTTCTTAACGACACCGCGCCGCCATGGCAGCTGATCTCGACGACATCCTGCATCGTGTAGCTTCTAGGAGCGCGCATGATTGTTAGCAAAACTTCATCTATCTTCTCGACATTTAGAGATTTATGCTCAGCAAGCGATCCTACGTCTGTCTTTCTAGCTTCTAATGTCTGACCTCTAGCTTCCAATCTTCTCTCACTGCCAATAATCCACCCATAATGCACTGAAAAATCCCGAAAACTCGACGGTTTCTTGTTATTTTTCGCAAGAAATATCTTATCCGCGATCGACAAAGATCCCGGGCCACTTAAGCGAATGATCCCGATCCCGCCATGGCCGACGGGAGTAGCGATCGCTGCGATCGTGTCATTGATGTCTGTGAGTTGGTTCATAGTGATTTCCTAAAAATGATCTAGAAAGAATTCAGATTATCAGAGCATCAGATGAAGATATCAGGCTTCTCTTCTGACATCTGATTATCTGAACTCTCCATCTGATATTCTGGTATTCTGAGATCTCTTAACAAATAATCTTCTTGCTTCAGCCACCAAAAAGATCGATCCTGTGACGAGGATAATATCGTCTTTTCTTAATTCCGTCGAGACTTTTTTAAATGCCAATGCTACATTTTTCACGATCGACACATCTTGTCCAGGAAATTGCGCCTTAAGATCCTTCATCGCCACTTCAAGCGCGCGCGGATGCTCCGCTTTCGTAAAAACAACGCTCTTAACAACGCTCCTTAATTCCCGAGCTATCGACCGCCAAGCTTTATCTTCCGAAACGCCCCAAACCAAAATAACTTTTTTCTTTGGATAGATCTCTTTTACCGTTGATGCTAATCGCCGCGCAGAATCTTCATTATGCGCACCGTCTAAAATGATCGTCGGATCTTTCGAAATGACTTCAAATCGGCCCGGCCAATACACACGCTTTAACCCTAAACTGACGGCGCTCTCATCAATTTTAAAACCCAATTTTTGCAGGCATTCACAGATGCCGATCGCCGTCATCGCATTGACGCGCTGATGGGCGCCCAGCAAACCCAAATTAGAAATTCGATGATCTGGTTTAATATCCCGTCCGACAACAACGGGAACGATCGAATATTTCCGGCACTGTTGAATAAGAACTTTTTGCGCATCATTCGGCTGCGGCGCCAGAACGACCCTTTGATTTGCATTTTTGATGATCCCCGCTTTTTCCCGGGTGATCTCGGGAATCGTTTCTCCCAGCCACTGCGTGTGTTCTAAACTGATCGGCGTGATGACGCACACCAAACTCGATGCCACGTTCGTGGCATCAAGCCGCCCGCCTAACCCGGTTTCTAGGACGACAAAATGAACTTTTTGTTCTAAAAAATAACAAAACGCCAATGCCGTCATCACTTCAAAAAATGTCAATGCTCCAAGGCTTTTCTTCTCATGAATCTTGTCAACAGCCGGCTTTATCGCGGCAATGGATCTTTCCAGATCGCGCGCGCTAATGCAGTCAGAAAAAATATCCTGTGAGATCCTTCTTGGAAAATCTTTATCTAAAATGCGGATGCGCTCTCTGTAATTATCAAAATGCGGCGAAGTATATAATCCCACACGATATCCGCCGGCTTTTAGTATCTCCGCCGTCATCGCACACGTCGAGCCTTTACCTTTGGAACCGGCGACATGAATGATCTTAAGTTTATCTTGCGGATTCCCTAATATTTCTAAAAGACATCGGATACGGTCTAATGTAAACGCTTTTTGAAAAGAAACGGGCGGGGTCAGTTCGTAATTAAGAAGCGAGTCAAGGTATTGATTTGTTTGAGAGATACTCATCTTTGTCACCGGCCAGATATCACAAATCACATGTGACTGGTGACGTGTGACATGTAACTTCGGCAGCTTCACTATTAATGTTTAAAGTGCCGCACACCCGTCATAACCATGATAATTTTAGCTTTGTCGGCGGCTTTAATGACATTTTCATCCTCGATCGATCCGCCGGTCTGGATGATCGCCTTAATGCCGAATTTTTTGGCAAGATCAATATTATCAACCTTCGGCAAGAACGCATCAGAGATCAAAAAAGAACCCTTAGCATTCTTTCCCGCCCGCTGTATGGCACTGCGGATGCTTTCCACTCTGGATGTCTGCCCGCAACCAATACCGATCGCCTTTGTTCCCTTAATAAGCACGATCGCATTTGATTTAACATTCTTAATGATCTTCCATCCGAATAAAAGAGCTGCCATATCTTTTCGCGAAGGCTTAACTTTTGTAACGATCTTAAGATCACTTTCCTCAATAACTTTTTCATCACGATTCTGCAAAAGAAGTCCGCCGTGAACTTTCTTTAAGTCCCATCCAACGGAGGCGATCTGCGCTAGATCGATCTCCATGATCCGTAGATTTTTTTTCGCTGACAAGATCTCTAGAGATTCTTTTTGAAAGCCTGGTGCGATCACGCACTCCACAAATCCGCTCTTAACGATCGCTTTCGCCGTCATGGGATCAACAATGCCATTTAAACCGATAATGCCTCCAAAAGCGGAAACCGGATCACAGCTTAACGCGTCCCGAAAACTTTGCGCGAGCGTCTTCGCCTGAGCGATCCCCGTCGGATTATTGTGTTTGATAATGACAGTAACCGGATCCTTAAAATCTTTAATAAAATCAACAGCCGCATTAAGATCTAGAATATTGTTAAATGACAATTCTTTCCCATGCAGCTGTTTCATATGAGGCAAACCATAGGAACTTTGAGCATCCTGATAAAATGCCGCCGCCTGATGAGGATTCTCGCCATAACGCAGATCCTGAACTTTCGTGAATTTCATTGCAACATCTTTAGGAAACGGAGCAAAAACCCCTGTTTCATTTTTGCGATTTTTCAAAAACTGGGAAATAACAGCATCGTATTCCGCTGTATGCGAAAAAGCCTCAACCGCAAGATTGTAACAAACTGTCTCAGACAATAATCCATTATTGTTTTTTAACTCTTTTAGGATCTCGTCATAACGATCAGGATTGCAAACAACCGCGACACTTTTGAAATTTTTGGAAGCCGAACGGAGCATCGACGGACCGCCGATATCAATATTCTCGATCGCTTCATGCAGCGAAACATTCTTTTTAGAAATAACTTTCTCGAAGGGATATAAATTCACAATGACCATATCAATCAAACCAATATGGTGATCCTTAACCTGTGCCATATGCTGAGGATTATCGCGAACAGCCAAAAGTCCGCCGTGAATTTTGGGATGCAATGTTTTTACACGGCCATCGAGCATTTCCGGAAAACCTGTAAATTCAGAAACATCAAGGACTTTCACGCCCGCTTCACGCAAATGCGAAGCCGTTCCGCCGGTTGAAAGGATCTCAACACCCAGATCCTGTAGCACTTTCGCGAAATTCGCAATTCCTTTTTTATCTGACACGCTGATGAGAGCTCGAGAGACCTTGATCATTGGGATTCCTTTTAAAATAACTTTTCGTAATTAATTTGTGTCATTGCGAGGAGCTATGATTTTCATGTCGGCGACGAAGCAATCTTTTCAAAAGATTGCTTCGTCCCTCCTGACTGCCGTCAGGCAGGTCGTTCCTCGCAATGACACAGATAGACATCAATATCTAATTACTTCTTTAACAATCTAATGATCTCCACCACAAACGCCGTCAGATCTTCGGGCTTGCGGGATGTGACTAAATTCTTATCAACAACAACTTCCGCATCAATATAAATACCGCCGGCAGCAATAAGATCGTCTTTGATCGCAAAAAATGATGTGACTTTTCTGCCCTTGATAATATTGGCAGATACTAAAAGCCAACCGCCATGACAAATGGAGGCGACCACTTTTCCTTGGCTATCCATATCTTTAATAAATTGCACGACCTTTGGATAGCGGCGTAGAAAATCCGGTGCCCATCCGCCGGGAATGATAACCCCATCATAATCTTTAGCCTGGATCTGATCAATTGAGGCATCCACTTTGACCGGATATCCTTCTTTGCTTCCATAACTATCTTTATTACCTGTCCCGATGATGTGAACGACTATATTGTCTTCTTTAAGACGCAAAATAGGATACCAGATCTCTAAAACCTGATAATGATCTTCCGCAAGGATCGCGATCTTTTTTGATTTATACATATCTTCCTTTATGTTAATGAAAAATAAAGAACAAAAAAGCAAGCCTGATCATAAATCCTGCTTGCTTTTTGTTTTTTAGAACATAACCTTAAATTAAAAAGATTATTTTTTCTTAGTGCCTTTAAAACGTTTTTTCTCAGAAGGCTTGGAATAAAAACGTCTTTCTTTTATTTCCATCATAAAGCCGTCTTTCTGACAAGCTTTTTTGAAAATACGCATCGCCTTTTCGAAATTATGAGGATCGTGGATTTTTACCTCAATCATGA
>CAYGEE010000120.1:0-6233 GCA_964348765.1 uncultured Planctomycetales bacterium
AACACCTTAATCAAAATCCTATGGTGATTTACTCCTCTACTTGTAATTTTACCCAAGTCGGGCTGTCCTCGGGCCGGTCATCTCGTTTATCATGCATCCGCGTTGTTTGATAACCTAACTTGTTATAATATACATTATCACAAGTAAGGTTTTGTGATACAATATCCCTATGCCTGAAAAAACTAACTTACCTAATCGTATCGACCAAGAAGAATATCATACCCTCAAAGATGTCCCCCCGGAAACAGACTGGATCAAAGAACGGCGCAACCGTAGCGAAAAAACAGCCAACGCCTATCAATTCGACGTCAATGAATTCAAATTGTTTATTGGAATTAAAAAACCAGAGGATTACAGGAAGGTTTCCCGTAAACATGTGACCGAATGGATCGATCATCTAAAGAAACAAAAATTATCCAATGAAACTATCGCCCGGAAAGTTTCAGCCGTCTCTTCCCTTTTTAAATATTATTGCGAACGTTCCGCCCTCAAAGAAAATCCGTGTAGAAATATCACCCGCCCAAAAGTTGAATCCAATATCGGTAAGACAGATGCTATTAGCGACAACGAAGCTAAAAAACTTCTTGAGGCTCCTGACTCAGCTTCTTTGCAGGGATTAAGAGATCGTGCCATCTTAGCTGTTTTTTTATACCACGGCTTACGGCGCTCAGAGGTCAAAGATCTTAAAGTCAACAGTATCCACAATGTTCAGGGTGTCCCTTATTTACGCGTTAAAGGCAAAGGATCGAAAACTCGGGATCTTCCCTTACACCCTATTGTTATGCAACGTATTCATGCTTATTTAAGCCAAGATGGCCGAATGAACGATCAGGATGATCCTCTCTTCCGCGCTCTTAAAAAATATAAAGATCCTATGGGTAAGATCAAACATATGTCCAGCAATGCGGTTTACGATATTGTGATGCTTTACGCGCGAATAATCGGCCTTAACACAAAAAATTTTCACCCGCATGCGTTAAGGACAACATTCGCGACAAACAGTTTATACAATAACGCGGATCTAGGAAAAGTGCAGGATTATCTTGGCCACGCGAATATCCAGACGACGAGGATCTATGATAAACGCGGGAACGATCTAAAAGACTCCCCCACGTTTAAGGTTAATTACTGAACATTTAGCAGCAGAGAAATGATTTGCAAATACAGCATATATGTTGTATCCTCCTATTGAAAGGATAACGGATGTTGAAACATATCTATTTCTTTATTGATAACCACGGTCGTAACCCCGTAGAGCAAGCTTTAAAAGAGCTTTCTAAAAAAGAAGATATGAAAATCAGGCGTATCTGAAGATCCTGAAGGAATATGGCCATACTCTCCATCGGCCAATAGCTGATTATTTAGGAGACGGCATTTATGAATTACGGCCGCAAAGTCATCGGGTTTTTTTATTTCTTCTTTCTGAAAGATTCGGCGGTATTACTGCACGTAATTAGAAAGAAGACAGATAAGATCCCTGCCAACGATTTGGCGTTGTGTATTAAACGGAAGAAGGAAGTTGAAGCGTTAGAGAATATCAAAGAAATCGACGGATAAAAGGAGCCCTCTATGGCAAAAGTTTCTATTAAAAAAGCCGATCACTTGTTGAACGAGCAATCAATGTCCCCTGAGTTTCGACGTGGTTTTCAAGGCGAATATGCCAAAGTTCTTTTAACTCAAAAGATTGCTGAAATAAGAAAGAAAAGCCATATCGACCAGAAAACATTGGCACATCGTTTAGGCGTATCTCAGCAAGTTGTTTCTAGGATTGAAACAGGCGAGAATAATAATCTTACTATTGATACATTATCGCAACTTGCGCGGGCGTTGGGCCACAAGGTTAGAATTTCATTCCATAAGGCGTCCGGGAAGGGTGTCTCTCTTGAAATTGCCTGATAGGATTCTCAACTTATTGGAAGTGCTTAAATTGGGAAGTGGTTTTTGAGCTAAGGGGTTGGGAATACATAAGTTGATCAAACCGCTATGGCGTTTTACGCCTTAATATGCAGATTTATCCAACTTTACAGTTTAATACTTCGCAATCTTAAAGAATTGGTAATAACCGACACTGAACTAAACGCCATCGCCGCGCCAGCAATAATCGGACTCAAGAGTATCCCGAAAAATGGATACAAAATTCCGGCAGCTATAGGGACGCCTACTGCATTATAAATAAAAGCAAAAAATAGATTCTGACGAATATTTTTCATAACCGCACGGCTCAAACGCAGAGCTTTTACAATACCATTAAGATCTCCCTTAACTAATGTTATGCTCGCGCTTTCGATAGCGACATCCGTACCTGTTCCCATAGCAACACCGACTTCGGCCTGAGCTAAAGCCGGAGCGTCGTTGATTCCATCGCCCGCCATCAAAACGATAGCCCCTTCACTTTTTAATTTCTTAATAATTTCCTGCTTATCCTGAGGCTTTAATTCTGCATAAACCTCGTCGATCTTTAATTCTTTCGCAATCGCTTGAGCGGTTGCTTTATTGTCTCCCGTCAGCATAATGACTTTTAATCCCATATCATGCAAACCCTGAATAGCTGCTGGGGTCGTTTCTTTAATAGGATCAGAAATCGCCAAAATGCCAGCGATTTTATTTTCCATCGCAACCCACACCACAGTCTGGGCTTTGTTCTGCAATTCTTGTGCTTTTTGTTTTAAGTCATCCACAAACTCGACACCGGATTCTTTAAGAAAGTTTTCTTTCCCTAACAGCACAAACTTACCATTCACTTTCCCCTTAATTCCCGCGCCTGTGACCGACTCAAAACCTTCAACGGCGGCAAGCGAATACTTTTTATCTTTAGCATAATCAACAACAGCACGGGCCAGCGGATGCTCACTACTTTGCTCAAGCGATGCCGCTAATTCGATAAATAATTTTTCATCGATGCCTTGCGCGAGAAGAACAGAAGTCACTTTTGGTTTGCCTAATGTTAATGTTCCCGTTTTATCCGTCAAGACATGCGTAATTTTTTCAGCCTTCTCCATAGCTTCAGCATTCTTAATCAAAACCCCCATTGAAGCGCCGCGCCCAACACCGACCATGATCGACATCGGTGTCGCCAATCCTAAAGCACACGGACAAGCGATAATTAAAACCGCAATCGCATTAACGATCGCGTAAGCCAATTTCGGCTCCGGCCCCCAGTTCGCCCAAATGATAAATGTGATCACAGAAACCAAGACCACAATCGGAACAAAATACCCAGAGATTGTATCCGCTAATTTTTGGATGGGCGCACGGCTGCGCTGTGCGTCGGCAACCATATGCACAATCTGAGATAATAATGTCTCTGAACCAATTTTTTCCGTCTTCATCACAAACGAACCTGTCTGATTCACCGTCGCTCCAATGACTCGATCGCCAACATTTTTCTCAATAGGAATTGGTTCACCTGAGATCATAGATTCATCAACAACGCTCTTGCCTTCAACAATAATTCCATCGAGCGGAATTTTTTCTCCTGGACGGACGCGCAATAGATCTTCCTTTTGAACAGAATCGATTGGAACATCTTCTTCAACGCCATTGCGGACTCGGTGCGCGTTCTTGGCGGCCAGTCCCAAAAGAGCTTTGATCGCCTGGCCTGTTTGACTGCGGGCTTTGGCCTCTAATAATTGTCCTAAAATAATTAAAACCGTAATAACCGCGGCGGCTTCAAAATAAAGATCGATCTTGCCCATTTTCTTTAATGATTCCGCGAAAATCTGAGGAAATAAAGTTGCTATCGTACTATAACTATACGCTGCTCCGACGCCAAGAGCGATCAACGTAAACATATTCAGGCTTCGATTGATTAGAGATTTCCAACCCTTAATAAAGAACATCCCTCCCGCCCATAAAACGACTGGTGTGGCTAAAATAAATTGTATAAATGGAATAAAACGCTGAGGAATAAACGATGAAAGATTGAGCGTGGGAATCATCTCACTAACAACTAACAAAATAAGAGGGACTGTAAGTCCCAGCCCTATCCAAAATTTTTGTGATAAGGAACGAATTTCATTTTGATCTTCACTGCCTTCACCCGACGGATTTAACGGTTCCAAATGCATCCCGCATTTCGGACAATCTCCAGGATGATCTTGTCTGATCTCAGGATGCATTGGACAGGTATAAATAGTCTTCCCACCTGCGCTATATTCCTTTTTCAAATTGCTCTCGGCTTCAAGCCAATTATCTAAATTAGATCCACCTTTTTTTTGATGAATCTCATAGGCTCGAATCTCTAAGGACTTATTATCTGGAACAACCCTATCTTGCCCATTGACCAAAACCAAATGCATTCCGCATTTCGGGCAATCTCCAGGATGGTCTTGCCTGATCTCAGGATGCATGGGGCAGGTATAGATCGTTTTTCCATCCGCTTTCATTTTTACAAGCGGCTCTTTTTGAGATTTCTCTGAAAGAAACTTCATCTTGCAGTGTTCGCTACAGAAATAATGGACAGAGTTATTCTCTTTAACCACAATGGCTCTGGCATCTTCTTTTACAGTCATTCCACAAATTGGATCTTTGGCCATCGGTGCTCCTTTAAAGATTTTAAAAGAAATCCAATAATACCTAATAAGGATTTCATCCTAAATAATATGGATCAAGATTTTGAATATACCCTCTTTGCTAACCAGATTGATAACAATCCAGTTATGCTTAGCTGTACAAGTGGCGACAATCCTATTCCAAATATAATCGGCATATATGAATTGTATTGCCATTCTTTCGTCAGATAGACTGAGTTGAATTCTGCTAAAACGGCAACGATTAAACCAAGAACAAAAAATACAACAATATTCTTTTTATTGAAGTTCTTTAACCATAAAAGATTCTTCTCAAAGAATGCGACTGCTAAATAAATTCCCAAAATCGTCACCGCATCCATAAGGGACATATGTGTCATCATCACAACATATTTACCAGAATCAATATGATGTCCTTCAAAAAGAGAAAAACCGTGCAAAGATTCCCAAACAAAATTAAGAAAAAAAGAGAAAATAAAAATGGCCATCGCCACAAAAGAAACTTCCCCCATATTATTTCTCAATTGTCCTCTGAAATCATTGATTAATGATGGCTTTCGTGTTCAGCTTTTTCTTCTGCTGCCGATTCTTTAGACTCTCCAGACTTAGATTCATCTGATGATTTCATTTTTCCCATCATCGGACACATCCCTTTCATATTATCCATCATCTTCTGCATGCCTTCCATGTCCATCTTTAATTCAACTTCTTTGACAACGTTTAAATCTTTGTCATATTTGGTGAGTTTATTCCCTGCGACGACAATAATACCTCCATCGCTGGTTACTACAACTTGCCTTTGCATCATCGATTGCATCATTCCCATCATTTTGCCATCCATCATGCCTTTGCCCATCATATCGCCTTTCATCATGCCAGAACCCATCATTCCCATTCCTTTATCACCCATCTCTTTGCCTTTGTCCATTTGGGCTAAGGCCAGTCCTGAGAAGGTTAAAATTAAAACTGTGGTGACTGCTAAGATACTTTTTTTCATACATGACCCCTTTCGATTTTAGATGTTAATTTGATTTTATTTTTTATCATAATTAATAAAACTAAAATTATAAATACTTGCAATGCTTGCTCCAATGAGCCATCCGATTGCGAAGATTTGAAAAATACCATAAACCATTTCAAAGGTGCTCATGTCCATGCGCATAATTGGCCTGACATCAATTCCATGCAATATGCTGTTAAAAAAAGCGATCATTGCTTCATGCGATGTGAAGAGCATGACACCGACACATCCTAGATGAATCATTGCCAAGGTTATCCCAACGGCAAAGCCAAATTTTTTAACATTAATGACACCCATGACGTTCCCCCTCCTTGTGATTATGTTCGTTGTTATTTTTATTCTTATTTTTATCATCGTGATGATGCCCGCCCATCATCATAAAAGGACAGATAAACATTATAATGATAAAAAAGAATATAGAGGTGTTTCCGTTAAGGCCAATAATAGGTGCTGCAAAAATTAAGAGTAAGGGCAATAAACAACAAAGCATCATCCACCAACTTTGATTTTTCATTACGTCTTCCTTTCCTTTCACATCTTACATCTTCGAATGTTCTTCCGCAGACATGTTATGATCTTTGGCGCTATTTTGACATCCCGCGACAGTTCCAATCATTAGTGCAATTAAAAATAGTGATATTACCGTTTTCATTTTTTCTCCTATGTTAATTACATTTTCGTTA
>CAYGEE010000121.1:0-6125 GCA_964348765.1 uncultured Planctomycetales bacterium
ACCTTTACACAACGCGGCATTGCATGCAATGAGGGTGGAGTGTTGCTGGTGCCGAAGGTCGGGTTCGAACCGACACGGAGGTTACCCCCCAACAGTTTTTGAGACTGCCGCGTCTACCAATTCCGCCACTCCGGCATGATGCCAAATACCAAGCACTAAACTATAAACCCTAAACAAGTTCAAAACTCTAAACTCAAAGCTCAAAACACATGCTTATTTTTTTGTGTTTTCAATTTTGAGTTTGTTTAGAATTTAGGATTTAGAGTTTAGTATTTAAAAAATATTTGGTCTATATGATCGAATTGCCTGTACTCTATCAAGTCGTTTCTAAAATGTTAATTATTCACAACTCTTTTTTTCTTAAAGAACTCTGACAAGAGCGCGCCACATTCATTCGTCAGGATGTTTTTTGTCATTTCAATTTGATGGTTCAATTTATCATGCTGTAAGATATTTAAAATTGATCCTCCCGCCCCTGTTTTGGGATCCGTTGTTCCAAAACAAACCCGCTTGATCCGCGACAGCACAAGCGCTCCGGCGCACATACTGCAGGGCTCGAGCGTCACATAGAGCACACATTCATGAAGCCATTTATTGCCTAACGATGATGCCGCTTGAGTGATCGCGATCATCTCGGCGTGAGCCGTTGGATCTTTTAGAATTTCCACTTGATTATGAGCTTTGGCGATGATCTTATTATCAAAAACAATAATTGCACCGACGGGAACTTCGTCTTTAGCAAAAGCGATCTCTGCCTGCTTGAAAGCGGCACGCATGAAGAATTCGTCGTTGTTTTGAGATAAGATTTCCATAAAAGAATAATCCCTCGCAACTGATAGATCACAAAATGTTGCTCGGGACATCTGTTTTCTTTCCCTGAATATTATTTTGAAAGAAAACAAGCGCGCCCGAGAGGGGTCGAACCTCTAACCCTCAGCTTCGTAGGCTGATGCTCTATCCATTGAGCTACGGGCGCACAAATCAGTAAAATTATTCTGGAAAGAATTGCCTATTATAACAAGGAATTTAAATTAGGCAAGAGTGAAAGAAAAATCAAAAATATTTACAGTTTTTTAATCCCCAATAATTCATCTCTATCAAACCCAAGGCTAGCAACAGTCCCGTTTGGATCTCGATTATACGCGTGACAGAACATTGAGACCTCTTTCATCGTAATAATATTCCTCTTATCTAACTCCTTTAAAAGGAATGCTCGCAATAAATGCTCCTGCATGATCTCCCTGGGAGACAACCCAGACTGCTTAGACAACCGATCACGAAAGATCGTGCTGGGATTCATCTGTTTAACTTGATGACTATCATAATCATATTTATAAACATGTGACAAAAGGATCTTCACCTGTTCCATCCCGCTTGTTTCACTGACCTCATCAACAACCCTGAACAATCGGTCTTTAACATGATATCTTTTTAAAACAATGAACACATCGATCAAATTAACGAGCATCTCGGGAATATTCATCGGTTCATTCTGCAAACGAATGATCGCCTCACGCGAAGTCAGAGCATGGATCGTTCCGATACAATATTTCCCAATATTACACGCCGTCACCATATCCCGCGCCTCTTCTCCGCGAACTTCACCAACAACGATCCGCTCCGGGCGCATGCGAAGGCTGTTTTTAACCAGATCCGCCAATGAAACATCTTCATCACTTTCTAACCGCGAACAACTATCTTCTAAGAATGTATTAAGTTCTAATGTGTCCTCAATAACCACCATTCGATCTGATGATGGAATAAAACTAAAAAGCGCATTTAACAATGTTGTTTTCCCGACACCCGGCCCGCCGGCGATCATGATATTTGCCGGACGGATCGACATTCCTTCTAAATACATCCACAATTGCGCCGCCACTTCATGCGACAACCCACCGGCGCGAATAAGATCGATAATGCTTAACGGATTGACTTTTGCTTTCGTGATCGTGATCTGCGGGCCAAACGGAGACAAAACAATATTAACCCGCCCTTCAAGGTTCGGAAGCTCCAAATTCATGATCTTTCCCAATTTATCACGGCCGCCGAACAAAAGAAGCTTTTTAATAAAGAGATCGATCTCTCGATGTGTCGAAAACTGTTTATTCGTCTGAATGAATCCTTTAATACTATGATGAATAAAAATAGGCTTTAGATTATTAATGATCAAATCTTCCACATTAAAATCCATTAAAAGTTCCGTCGCTATCCCATAGCTCAAAAAACTTTTAATAAAGATAACACGTTCTTTGGGATCTTGAAACTTGACCTTCAACACTGGAAAACCCTGATCAAGCGTCGAATCAAGCGTCTCATCAACGATCTGCTCGCGGTCCTCTTGTGGCTGAAGAAGATTCATTTTCCCGCTTAGATTAGCGACCAACTTAAATTCAAAATCCATTAACTCTGAATTATCCATAACCTTAACCTCGATCTATTTTACAGGATGATCTTCGTTGATGACCGCATTAAAACAATCGCTTTTTTAGTAATATCCAAATATTTTACCGCAAGACTCTTAATATCTTTTTTGCTAACTTTATCGATATTGTCATTGAAGTTTTGATAATTCTCAAATCCAAGTCCATACAATTCATCCAAACTTGCTGTATAGCTAAGTGATGAGTTCGTCTCAAGGTCAGCTTGAAATGTCCCTTTAAGATAATTCTTTACTCCCAACAGCTCGTCATCAGAAACCTCATTAGCCTGCAAATCCTTAATTTCATCTTCGATCAATTTTTGCACATCACGCAAATGTTCATTCGTTGTCTGCACATAAAAACAGATCATTCCGGTACCAAAACCTGGAAGATAATAACCGCCAAGAGTATACGCTTGTCCAAACTCTTCTCTAACTTTAGTAAAAAGCCTTCCGCTAAAAGGAGACCCTAAGATCGCTGTCATAACTTTAACAGCATACATCTCATCGCTTTTAAGCTCCGGCCCATGAAAGCCCATCATCAACACAGCCTGAGCCTTGTCAGTAACCATGTCTTCCTGACGAATACTCTCAACAGGCTTTTCTGACAATTTCTTTAATTGATAATCCTGATTCTTTAAAGTTGAAAATTTCTCTTTTAGTGATCTTAAAATTTTCTCAGGATCAATATCACCAAAAACACTTAGCACCATATTATTGGGAACAGAAAACTGATGATACAAAGACACAATGTCTTTTTGCGAAACCTTATCGATCGATTCGATCGTACCAGCATCATCCAGCCGAAAGGGATGCTTCAGGTAAAGTAATTTTCGCAAATGAAAACTAGCAAGCCGATTCACACTATCGTCCCGCATTTTTAAACCAATTTTTGCCTCTTCTTTGATCTTCGGAAGCTCGGCATCGGGAAACGTCGGATTCTTAACAAAGTCTTCAATTAAATTAATTCCATCCATCACATTTTCAGACATCGCATCAACACTTACGCCAAAACTATTTTTCCCTGAATACATCCCAAAAGACATCCCTAAAGATTCAACCCTTTCCGCGATCTGTGAAGAATTCAAATGTTTTGTCCCTTTCTCCCAAAGTTGAGACAGCATTTGAAACACTCCATTATTTTCATCAACCTCCTGATTTGTCCCGCCATTTAAAACCAGCCGCATCGATACAACAGGGAAAGTGTGGTCTTCCCGTAAAAGGATCGTTAGATGATTATCTAAAACATATTTCTTTATTTGCGGATCTTTAACAACATTAGAACTCGTCGCATCGATAGACGCTGTCCCCTTAGTTTTAAGCACGACTGTCGACATCTTATTCTCATCAAAATAACGATTGGCCGCCCGAAGAATATCCTCATTGCTGACATCTCGGATCATGGCAACATACTTCTCTGAGAACTGAAAATCGCCGACAAACGCTTCATCGAGAGCTTGGCTATAAGCTACTCGCGATGTTGTCTGCTGATCCATAATATGATCGCTTAACACCAGACGTTTTGCCTTGGAAAGCTCTTTACCCGAAAGCCCCTTCTTCTTTATTAGGTGAAATTGATCAAGGATCGCATTTTTAACTTGATTTTTCTTCTCGTAATCAAAAACAACACTCACCTCAAAGATCCCCCTGTCGAAAGGAGTGTAATTATCCGTTGTCACATCATGAACCAAATTTAATTTTTGATATAATTCCTTGTGTAAAATCGAACTCTCACCCTGCCCTAAAGCGATCGCCAGAACATCCAACGCATAAACATCAGAATCACGCAGTTTAACTCCAGGGAAAAGGATCGACATCCTTGATACATCAGAAGGATACTCTTCTTCATAACTTTGTGGAATGATCTGTTCCGGTTCTGAAACAAGATTGCGGATTATTTCATTTTTTCGTTTAAAATCCTTAAATGCATCTTTTATCTTACCGGAAATTTCACTATTCTTGACCTTACCCGCGATCGACAGGATCATATTACTCGGAGTATAAAAAGATTTGTAATAGGAAACCATCTCATCTCGAGTCAGATCTTTAAATAACGATTCATACCCAATGACCGGATGGCGATACGGATGCACTTTATAAACCTGCTGAAAAAGAAGTTCGCTTAAATATTCATACGGATTATCATGGTGCATTCTCATTTCGTCTAAGATCACTTGCCTTTCTTTCTCGAACTCTTTGAGATCAAAACTTGAATTCTGCATCATGTCAGCCATGATATCAAGCGCCATGTCAAAATGCTCAGCCGGAACATTGATCGTAAAGATCGTATAATCTTTTCCCGTTGAAGCATTAATTGTCCCGCCGACAGCTTGGATGGAAGCCGAGATCTCCCCGACAACCCGTGTTGTCGTCCCCTTAAAAACCATATGCTCCAAAAAATGAGAAACCCCTGTCCCTAAGAATTTCCCTTCCGTTGCCGATCCTGCTTTAACCAACGCATAAACCGAGACCATTGTACTGCCAGGCATTTCAGAAACCAGGACAGTTAACCCATTATCAAGGATTTCTTTAGATTGCCTGCCTTCAAAGGCAAAGGAAGAAGGAATAAGTAAAAGCATGACAAATAAAAACACATAAGATGTTCTTAACAACTTTAGGACTTTCACGATTGGATATCGCCCTGTGTCTTTGCGAGGCCGCCTTTCGGCCGAAGTCCGTCCCGCGAAAAGCGGGGCGAGATCTCGCCTTTGGCGGACAATCTTTTTAAAAGATTGCTTCGCAAAAAGCGCTCGCAATGACACAACTGCGAAAATCCCAAACTTACGAAAACTATTCAACATAGTTGAGAACCCTCTTAGAACAATCTTCTTAATTATTCTCAAAATCCTGATTTCTTACTCTCAAATTATTCAACAACCCTTTAATATCCTGATCCGCATTTTTTAGGATCTGCGTACAAATAAAGATCATCAACGAAAATTGCCAGCAGTCTTCCGGCCCGGCAATAAGCCCTGTTTTAATATTTTCCTGCTTCTGCAAAAGACCCTGATAATGTTTGATCGCATCAGAAAGTTTTCCTTCATAAATATCCAAAGAATGGGTTTTGTTATCATAGATCATTGATGGCAATAAAACACCGCGAACAAGTAAAAAATTCACCAAAGAGTTCTCACTAAGCCCTTTTTCTTTCTCAAAATCAAACCCGTTAAATTGAGGATTATGCGGAGGGATAATAAGTGCAGGTTTCTGAACAATAACTTCCCCTTTTCTTACAATGGTGTCACCCAAGTTAATACTAGATTCCGACAAGAAAATATACGGAACCGGCGTATCCATATTGGTCAAAAGGCCAAGGATGCGAGTCCGAATGATCTCCGTGCTTTTTAACGCTTTATTCCAGGATTCTTCAATGTCCATAGATGCCTTATAATTTTACATATCATCATAGGATTCTCCTTCGCGTCAAAATTTCGCTTCGCTTCATTTGGACGCTTCGGAGAATGCCGTTCTTCTTCGCTCTCGCATGCATAAATTTAAAGAACTTGTTCTTCGAAGCTCCCACACGAAGTCCGGCCGCCAAAGCGGACGAGACGAAGTATGGGAGCGAAGAAGAACGGAGAAGTCGGGATTCGAACCCGAGAGCCGCCTTTCGACGGCCACACGCTTTCCAAGCGTGCGCTTTCAACCACTCAGCCACCTCTCCAAAATTTTGCTGTGCAATTATAACATAAAATCAAAAAAACTA
>CAYGEE010000122.1:0-5996 GCA_964348765.1 uncultured Planctomycetales bacterium
CATGAATACTGATTCATCTTCTAATGTTGGTAAGAATTTTTTAGGTGAGATCCTCGTCGGAAGGGGAAAGATAACTTCTGCTGAACTTGCTCAGGCTTTAGAGGTTCAAAAAAAGGAGGCTGGGTTTCTGGGGGAGATCTTGGTCAGGCTTGGTTACGCAGAAGAGCTGGATATTGTTGTGGCGCTCGTCGTTCAGTGCAATCTCGCGTATATTGCTGTTGATAAATATGAAATTGATAAAAGTGTTATTCAGCTTATTCCTGAAGCGATGGCCAGAAAATATCAGCTCATTCCTTTGGATCGGGTCGGGGATATTTTAACGGTCGTTATGTCGAATCCGTTGGATATTTCAGTCAGAGCAGAAATTCAAAGAGTCACAAATTGTCAAGTTGCTCCTTTTATCGCGACAAAAGGGGAGATCGAAAAAGCTATCAACCGTAGTTTTGGAGTGCAAATACATAATGCCAACGTTTAAGTATACCGCAAAAAATGAGCAGTCTCAAAGTGTCGCCGGGAAAATTGCCGCTGATAGTAAAGAAGCTGTTATTGAAGAGCTTCGTAAACGTAAGCTGACGATCGTTACTATTGTTGAGATGAAAGAAGCGGTCGCAGGGAAGTCGGGCGGCGTGAAGGCTTCAAAAGTTAAAAAAGATGAGATCGTTATTTTTTCACGTCAGTTGGCGACCATGGTTGATGCCGGGATCCCGATCTTGCAGGGGATCAATGCTTTACATGAGCAGATGGTCCATCCGGGATTCAAAAAAGTTTTGATGGCCGTTGAGGCTGATATTCAGCACGGCAGCAGTTTATCCGTGGCGTTTGCGAAAAATCCGGCTGTGTTTGATACTCTTTTTGTCAATATGGTAAAAGTTGGAGAAACAGGCGGTGTGTTGAGTGCGATCTTAGATCGTGTTGCCACGTATATGGAAAAAAGTTTAAAATTAACCCGCAAGGTCCAGTCTGCGATGATCTATCCGGCGGTCGTTGTTTCGATGGCGATGATCATTACGATAGTCCTTCTTGTTAAAGTTGTTCCAACTTTTGCCGGAATTTATGGATCTTTTAATGCGAAATTGCCTGCGATGACGTTGATGCTGATCGGGATCAGTAATTTTTTGAAGAACTACATTGTGTTCTTTATTGCTTTTGTTTTTATTGTAGTGACTTTGCTTGTCCGTTGGCATAAAACAGACAAAGGGGCGTTGATCATTGATGGTTTTGTTTTGAAGATGCCTGTGTTCGGTGATATTTTGCGAAAAGTTGCTATTAGCCGGTTCAGCCGGACATTATCCACGCTTGTTCAAAGCGGCGTTCCGATCCTGGAAGCTTTGGATATCGTTCAGAAAACAATTGGGAATCGGGTTTTGGAATTGGTCGTTGAAGATGTCAAGCGAAGTGTCCGAGAAGGGGAAAGTATTAGTGCTCCTCTTGAAAAAAGCGGTGTTTTTCCGACGATGGTTACCCGGATGATCGCTATCGGTGAAAAATCCGGCCAGATGGAAAAGATGCTTAATAAGATCTCAGAATTTTATGATGATCAGGTTGATGCGGCGGTTGAGGGGTTAACAAGCATCATCGAACCGGTTATCATTGGGGTTTTAGGGGTTATTATCGGGTTTATCGTTATTGCGCTTTTTATGCCTATTTTAAATATTACACAGATCATTTAAGGATTTGTTCTATGATCCCAAATGAAGATAATCTTAAAAATACGTTTTATTTTACAGTGAGCGTTTTATTTGCTCTCATTGTGATAGCTTCTGATCAAACGCGTTGTTTTGCGGATGAAGAAGAACGTATCACAACACAAAAAGTTTTTGAATATAGCCTGACAGGCCTTAAAGAAAGCGCTCAGTCTTTAGCCCAACGTAATGAATATTTAAGGAACGCTATCGAGTCAATGATGCAGGATGATCAAAAACTTGAAGGAGATCTTAATGGTGTTCAAGTTAAGAAAGCGGAAAAACTTTCAAGGCCGGTCAAACGATCTGATTCTTTTCAGAAGAAACAGTCTGGACAGAATGTGGTGGATCAGAGTTTAACTTTAATGCAAGAGCAAAGAGAGGCTCTTAATAAAAGTCAGATCGCTAAGCAAGAGCGGGAAGAGGATCTGAAAGCTCAGATAGCACAGCTTCGGTCAGAAATTGATCAGATCAAATCAAATGTCAATGATCTATCCTCAGAAAAATTTGTTGCCATAATTTCGAAGAAGGATTCTTTGAGGCAGGCGATCCAAGAAACTTCTCAGAAGAATAATGAAACTCAAAAACATTTAGAACAATTACAGCGGACGTATTCTAAGCCTTTAAAAGAGCTTGCAGAGCTTAAGGATCGTCAAAGTATGCTTAATGATCAAGTTGCAGTATTAGACAATGATCTAAAGGTGATCCTTGCTCAACAGGCTGATCTAAAGCAGGAAATGGAATCGATCAGTGGTGCGAATAAAGAAAAATTATCTATTTTGACTGATGCAATCAATGAATTGAGTTTAAAGAAAAAAGAATATGAATCTGTTTTGATCCAAGCGAAACAGAAGATCAGTGAAAAGAATATTGATCTTTTGCGGATGGCTTCTGAAGCGGAAGAAATGAAGCGGAATAAAGAAGTTGTTATTGGAGAGAATGTTGCTTTGAAACAAGAATTTTTACAGCTTGAGCAGCAGCTTGATCAGTAAGTATTAAAAATTTTAGAGTTTTTATTAATTGTAAAGATTCTTTCGGAGGATGGGATATGCGAAAAGTTTCTATGTTTTTGGTGATATTTCTTCTTGTGTCAGCACCTGTTTTTGCATTGCTTAACGATTTTGTTTTTATTTCCAAGGATGATATAAAAGCATTGGCTGACGACAAGATCCTTGATGTGTACATTCAAGCTAAAGTAGAGGCATCCGCTAGCAAAACATTTTACGGAAAAGCCGGATTCACACCCAAAGAATATGATAAATATAAAGCGTTGTTGATCTTAGTCATTAATTTACGCCAAGAAATGGCTTTAAGGCAATTGAAAGTCCCGCCGATAGATGATTGGTTGCCGCAATAGTTTTTTTGATCCCGCAATGTATTTAATTTCATAAAATAGAGGATATCAAACAATGGCCGTTGTAAATATTAAAGAAGAACGCGAGCAATTGAGGCAATTTATCATTAAGAATGCTTATTTTCGTGAAAAGATCATTTTGTCGTCAGGGAAAGAAAGCGATTATTATATTGATGCCCGCCGGATAACGCTGACAAGTCAAGGGGCGTATCTGTGTGCTCAGCAAATGCTTCACTTGATCGGGGATGAGGCTTTGGATGCGATCGGCGGCCCCACGCTGGGAGCTGATCCTTTGATCGGGGCAATTGGTGTTTTAAGGCTTCAGCAGAATAAACCGATCAATAGTTTTATCATCCGTAAAGCGGCAAAAGCGCATGGGAAAGGCCAGCAGGTGGAAGGCCCGCCTTAAAAAAAGGCAGCCGTGTTATTCTTGTTGATGATGTTGCAACGACTGGAAAAGCATTTTTAGAATCGATCGATGTCTTGTCGCAGATGGATGTTAAGGTCTTGAAAGCGATTTGCGTTGTTGATAGGTGTGAGGGTGCCAAAGAAGCATTGTTATTAAGGGATTGTCCGCTTGTGGCGATCTTTCAAGCATCTGAGATCCATCACGCGTCATGAGAAAAATTATCCTTGCCTCGAATTCTCCCCAGAGAAAAAAGCTCCTTAAAGTTTTTGGATTTCCCTTTAAAGTTCATCCCAGCCGTGCCGAGGAATTAAACACGATCACAACGAATTGTGCCTCTTTAGTTAAAAATAACGCCCTTTTGAAAGCGCGGGATGTTGCTAAACATTATAAGGATGCGGTCGTTATAGGGTCGGATACTGTTGTTTTCGTCGGGAATAAGGTGATGATCGGAAAGCCGAAAGATCTGCAAGAAGCCAAAAAGAATCTAAAATTATTGTTTACCCGTCCGCAATGGGTTTACACGGGTGTTGCTGTGATCGATACGAGAACAAAGCAAACGATCTTGGATTATGAGAAGACAAAAGTTTTTATGAGCCATCTTATGGATGATGAGATCGATCGTTATCATAAGAAAGTATCTCCTTTGGATAAGGCGGGAGGTTTTGATATTGAAGGGTATGGAAGTATTTTTATCCGTCGGATCGAAGGCTGTTATACGAATGTGATCGGGCTTCCTGTGGCGAAGTTGGCTAATATTTTGCGGAAATTAGGAGTAACGGTTTTAAGTTTGGTGTGCTTGATCTGGATCACCGGCTGCTCGACAGAATATAATCTTGCCACAAAGCAAGAGGAGACATTGCTTTATGGGACCGAAAAAGAGATTTCTATTGGGGATGCTATTTCAAAGAAGATAGAAGAAGAATATAAAGTGATCGAAGATATTGATGTTAATGAGAGGGTTACGAAGATCATGGACCGGATCTCAGCGATCAGTGACCGCAAGGATGTGCGATATTATATTAAGGTGCTTGATGATGATATGATCAACGCTGTGAGCCTTCCCGGCGGATATGTTTATGTTTTCCGCGGGCTTATTGAAAAAGCAAAAAGTGATGATGAGCTTGCTGGTGTTATTGCGCATGAAGTTGGTCATATTACCGCTAAGCATGCTTTGAAACGTTTGCAGCTATCTTATGGAGCGTTATTGCTTCAGTTTGCCACTGTTTTAACTAGCAATGGACGGGCTGCCTCTGGAGTTAACTTTGTGTTAAGTTCTTTATTCTTTGAATATTCTCAGCGCGATGAATTTCAGTCGGATCAACTGGGTGTAAAATACATGAAGTTATCCGGCTATGATCCAAAGGCGATGATCACAATGCTTGAAATCCTTCAAAAAGAGGGAGATAAGCAGCCTTTGCGTGCTTTTAGTTATTGGCGCACGCATCCGCATATTCCCCAGCGTATTGCGATCGTCAATAAAGAGATCAATGGAACATTGGAGTTTGGTGATTATATAAAATTGATCGGGCGTGATGAATAAGACCATGAACCGGATTCTCATTGTTTTGTTATTTTCAGTTTTTTCTCTTGCCTGCCGTGATGAAGGACATGCCGCCGCAAATAAGGTTTGCATTCAAGATAAATGTTTTAAAATTGAGGTCGCGCGGACTCCAGAAGAGTTAGCGCGCGGTCTGCAGTTTCGAGAAACATTAAAAGATGATGAAGGAATGCTTTTTATTTTTCCTTCGATCGGGAATTATTCGTTCTGGATGAAGGATACAAAGATCTCACTTGATATCATCTGGATAGATCAAAATATGAAGATCGTGCATGTTGAAAATAATGTCCCATCCTGCCAAAAGGATCCTTGTCCGGTTTATGATCCTTCAGCCGATGCGCAGTTCGTTCTTGAAATTAGCGCTAACACATTCAATCGCTTGAACTTACAGCTTGGCAATACAGCTGATATCTCTCTGAGCAAATAAATTCTCCTTTTACGGTAACGTTTTCTTATCAGATCCTTCTCATACCTGCAGAGGGATAAATTTTATTGTATACTTGGGCTGTTAGGTTGAAAGGAGCCAAGTATGGATAGGATCAAAGCTTTAATAGTAGACGATAAAAGGATCATAGGGGATATGTTTTCCTTTATATTAGGATATAGTGGCCATGATGTTACTGTTGTTCGAAGTGCTCAAGACGCTGCGGAAAAGATCCGAAAAGATGATTTTGATGTGGTTTTTTTAGATATCATTATGCCCGAGCGTGATGGTGTTTCCCTACTTGAGGAGATCAAAGTTCTTGATCCGAAACTGCCGGTGATCATTATGAGCGGTTATTCTGCTGTTGAACAGAAAGATAGAATCAAAGAATTAGGCGTCAACGCCTACCTCGATAAACCCTTCGAAATCGACGATGTACGTCGCAGTGTGAAGCTTGCTATTGGGAAAGAAATTTAGAATCGAAAAGTAGGGACAGACACCACTTTTCGCAAGAAATTGCCGAAAAGTGGTGTCTGTCCCTACTTTTTCTACTTTTGGCGTAAACTTGC
>CAYGEE010000123.1:0-5976 GCA_964348765.1 uncultured Planctomycetales bacterium
TTCCCGGTCAGTTGAACGAATAATAAGCCGTAATCCGCGGTCGTAACTAAAATAATTCCACGCCCAATTAACGAACGCGACAATCTTGTTCCGGAATCCAACAAGTGACATTAAATGGACAAAAAGCCAAACGAACCAAGCAAAGATCCCCTGAAATTTCACAAAAGACAGATCTGCCACAGCATGATTACGCCCAACGGTCGCCATGACGCCTAAGTCCTTATAAACAAACGGGCGCATGGGTTGACCCTTGAAACTGACCTCAAGATTCCGCGCTAAATTCTTGGCCTGCTGCACGGCGATCGGCGCAAGCATTGGATGGCCTTGCGGGTATTTTTCATTGATCATACACGCAATATCGCCGACCGCGAAAATATTTTCATAACCGTTAACCTTATTAAAACAATCCACCTTGATCCGATTGCCTCTTAGAAGCACCTCATCTTTTAGCCCCGGGATGACCGCGCCCGTCACGCCTGCCGCCCAGATGACCGTGTCGGCGAAGATCATCTTACCGTTCGACAGCGTCAAAACTTTCCCATCATAAGAAACGACTTTTGTTTTAAGCCAAAGATTAATATCAAATTTCTTTAAGAATTTCTCGGCACTGCGGGAGGCTTCCACCGACATTGCCCGCAAGAGGCGATCTTCCATATCAACAACATGGATCTGCATATGATTGAAATTCAATTCCGGATAATCATGAGGAAGGACATGCAATTTTAATTCTCCCAACGCGCCGGCCATCTCGACACCCGTCGGGCCGCCGCCGACGACGACGAAATTCATCAATCCCACCCTCTCTTCGATCCGGCTCATCAAAAGAGCTTTTTCGAAATTCTCAAGGATCAAATTCCGCAGCTCCATAGCCTGCGGGATCGACTTCATCGGATGCGCATTCGTTTCAAAATCCTTCATTCCAAAATAATTCGTTTTTGACCCCACCGCAATGACGAGATAATCATAGAAAATATCGCCGATCGAAGTTTCCACACAACTTTTTTCGGGACGGATTCCTAAAACCTCCGCCATACGGACGATCACATTTTGCTGTTTGACGAAGATCTCGCGGAATGGATAAGCGATCGAATCTGATTCCAGCGCGGCCGTTGCCACCTGGTACAAGAGCGGCTGAAAAGTGTGATAATTATTTTTATCGATCAGAACGACTTGGGTTTCGCTTTTATTCAATCCTTTAGCCAATTCCAATCCGGCGAACCCGCCGCCGACGATCACGATCCGCGGCTTACTGGTGGTCGGAATATTTAAAGAAAGATCTGTGACCGCAATTGGATTGACCATAACACTGATATATATTTATTTCTTTTCTTTTAAAGACTTAGTCAGGAAGAATCCGATAACAAGAAATGTTATCACTGGCGCAACATAGTGCGGAACATGAATACCAAAACTATCTAAAAACATCACAACACCCAAAAAAAAGATCGAATACATCGCACCATTCTTTAAATACGGATACTTACGGATCTTATCAACACCTCTGATCGTAAACTCCCGAACAACCATCGCTCCTATCCCATTACCAATAAGGATCAGCGGCACTGACATTGTAAAAGCAAAAGCGCCAATAACTCCGTCGATAGAAAATGTCGCATCCAAAATTTCTAAATAGATCAATTTACTCAGATCCGACATATTATTATTTTGTTTAAGCTCAACCTCAACCCGAGCGGCATGTTCTTTAAAGCCATGCGTAATAAAAAACGCACTTGCGCCGATCGATGCTGAAAAAGCCATCATAGGATTTCTCTTCAAACAAAGCCAAATAATAACGGTCAAAAATATCGATGCCAAAGTATAAAACCAAACACCGTGCTTGCTAAGCGTACGCTCAACATTTAATCCAAAGTTCTTTTCTTCTAAAAATAACCAGTGCAGGAATAAAAAGATAAGAAAAACACTTCCACCGATCAAGAGAATTGGCGCTTGTGCTTCGATCAGTTCAGATATATGAGGATCGTTGCTAAAAGTCGATGTCAACGCGTTCCACGGCCCAACGGCTGGGTTTGCCATCCAAACGATCAGCCACGGCAGGATGCCTCTGACTAAAAACACACTAAAGAAGATCCCCCAGACAAGAAACCACTTGCGCCATTTTGCGCTCATCGTTGACAAAACGTCCGCGTTAACGACAGCATTATCTAAACTGGAGACAACTTCGAAAACACAAAGACCGATGACACTTAAGATCATTGCTGAGATGCTCATAATAAACTCCTCTTGGCTTACAGCTTTCAGCTTTCAGCCAAGCTGACAGCTGAAGGCTGAAAGCTGTAAGCTGATAATTAAACTCTAATCGGCAATACCACAAACGGCAGCCCTTGATTATAAAAAATCCTCTGCATCGCAAAAACAGTATAGTTATGAAGCCATTTCGTAAAAAGCGTTTCTCGAGCAAACACTAATTGACCGCCAAAGAAAACAGCCGCAGGAAAACGCCTGGCAAGATCAGGAATGACTTTTTCGACCTCAATAATAACATCGATCCCAATGCAAGAAAGTCCTTCCGCATAAAGCCCCTGTTTATTCATGAATTGAATATATTTATCAAGATCTTTTTTTACCTTAGCTTCGAGCTGTGAGATCTCCTGGCTTCCCTTGTAATTCCCAGCATCAATAACACCGATCTCAACAAAAACAAAATTCCTAAAATCCTTACCAAAAATCCTGATCACATTAAAAAGCGTATGCAATCCAAGTCCATTATAACCATTAACCATTAAAACAGCAGTTCTCGCTTTTGTATCAAAAGTAATTTCCTGAGCAGAACCATTGGTCTCCGGTAAAAGCGGTTCATCCGCAACATCAATGAGGGTACTTAAACGATTAAGCTGCTTAGCAACACCTAAATAATGACGTTTGATCGAGACCGCCAATGCGATCAATGATCCCGTTATAAAAAGCGTGATCCAACCTCCGTCATGAAACTTTAAAATGGTAACTGAAACCAAAATGACCGCCGTTAAGCCAAAACCGACCCCATTAACAAGGAATTTCTTAAACCACCCCTTTATCTCTTTACGATGATTCCACCAATATTTAACCATCCCCAACTGAGAAAGAAAAAATGTAATGAATACATTGATACTATACAAAACGACCAAGAATTTTACAGAGCCATTCGTTAAGATCATCGTTACTAAAGCGGCCACCCCCATTAAAAGGATACCTTTTTGATTCACTAACCGATCGCTCAATGCAGCAAATTTATTGGGGAACCATCGATCAACCGCCATGTTCGCCAAAACTCGAGGACCTCCGATAAACCCGGTTTGAGCCGCGACAAATAAGATCAAAGCTTCTGACAAAAGGGTGACTAAAACAAAAACATTCCCCCAAGAACCCCAACCTTGAGTTATGGTTTCCAAAAGAGAAGCATTTAATGTTTTTCCAGGAACATGCTGAACATTATAAAAAAGATAAGAAAGCATGAGTCCCATAACAACAAACGCCAGTGACGTTGACATATACAACATTGTTTTCTTGCCGGTCTTAACAACAGGTTCCCTCAGGATCGGCAAACCATTACTGACCGCTTCGATCCCGGTATAAGTTCCCGCGCCAAGACTATAAGCACGTAAAAGCAAGAAAAATAACCCAAACCAGCCGATCGCATCTTTTGTGCTATGAATTTCTTTCAATGTATCCTGATGAATATGCTGAAAGTGTGGAAGATGTGTAAATAGTGAATATAGAATTATGAAAAAATGCGTGCAAATAAAGATCATGAAGATCGGTGTAAGCGGAATGATCGATTCCTTAACTCCACGCATATTAAAAATGGTCAACAGAAGAACCCCAAAAACAGCCAAAGAAAGCTTAAAAACTGTCCATTCGGGAGGAAGAAAACTAAAGATCGCGTCAGTTCCGCTGGCGATCGAGATCGCGATCGTTAAAAGATAATCGATCATAAGGGCACAGCCTGAAACCATCCCGACATTAGGGGAAAGAAGCTTACTGGCAACTAAATATCCGCCGCCACCGGAAGGAAAAAGCTCAATGATCTGGCTATAACTCGCACTAATAAGAAGAACAGTAATTGCAGTCGCCAACGCGACAAAAAGACTAAGATACGTATGACCGCCTAAAGCCAAATAAGCTTCTTCAGGTCCGTAACAAGACGAAGAAAGCCCATCAACGCCTAAACCGATCCAAGCAAAGAACGCGATCAGCGACATATTATGCGCCATCGACTGATCTCGAAAATTAAGCGCCTTACCAAGGATGAAAGCTTTGATTTTTTTTAAGACCATAGGAATCTTTATATTATTATCGTGTTATTGTAAAGACGAGCCGACGGCTCGTCTCTACCTCAAATTTCCCAATGATGTAGAGTGTATTATAATCACACCCAAAAAGCAAAAAGAAAAAGAGATATAAGTGGTCTCCAGTCCGCAGTCAGCAGTCTGAAAACTGATGACTGGCGACTGATGACTGATGACTGAAGACTAATACGCTCCTACATATTTTCCAATTATTCGCTAGTATTCCCAAAAATCAATGATAATATACTTTCAACTTAAACAAAGGAAAGCCTGACATTTATGGAATTTCTCTCAAATATTATCCACCTTTTTATTCACCTTGACGATCACATCAACACGATCGTCGCTCATTACGGCAGTTGGACTTATTTAATCCTTTTTCTTATTATTTTCTGTGAAACAGGATTTGTAATTACACCATTTTTACCTGGAGACTCATTGCTCTTTGTTGTAGGAGCATTGGCCGCATCAGGACCTCTAAACATTATCTTTGTTATGCTTCTATTATGCATCGCTGCGATTCTTGGAGATTCGGTCAATTACGCCATAGGACATATGCTGGCGCCTAAGATCCTAAAAAATGAAAAGATCCGCTTTATCAAACAGGAACACATCGAACGAACACACCAATTTTTTGAAAAATACGGTGGGAAAACCATCATTTTTGCCAGATTCATCCCGATCATCCGAACCTTTGCCCCATTTTTAGCCGGCGCAGGAAGCATGAACTATAAAAAATTCTTTCTCTATAACATCGTAGGCGCGATCTTATGGGTCACTTCATTAACGTTAGCAGGATTTTTCTTCGGAAATCTCCCATTCGTCAAAAAGAATTTCACACTCGTCATCTATGCCATCATCATCATCTCCCTTATCCCGGCTGTTCTAGAATATCTTCGCCAGAAAAAAGACAATAAGTAGGGACAGACACGACTTTCCGATGCTTTTCGCAAGAAAGTCGTGTCTGTCCCTACTTTATTAATTATTAATTCCCTCCACAGCAGGATCCTTTTGATCCATCGTGAGAATGACCATCTTTCGATGGATCTTTTTTCCCACCGCAGCATCCACCGCCGGTGAATTTTTTTAAGATCAGGATAAGGACTCCTATACCAATAACAGTTAAGGCAATATTCATAAAATCCTCCTTATTTAGTCGTTATGTTTTTTAAGCGCGTCTAACCTTTTCTTCCTCTTAAGAAGAATAATCAAAGTAATAAAATATATTACCGGTGCGATGGCAATATCTACTAAAAGATATCCCAACCAAAGTGGTTTTAAGATCTCCAAAACGGTTGGATCGAAAAAATTCTTGATATGAAAATGTTCAAATAAGTCTTTGGTTTGTTCGTAAATATCCTGCCAAGAAACGCCTAAAACGGCGGACCCAACTTTGAGCGAAAAGACAAAGAGGATAAGGCTTAACCAGGTGTTGGTGATAAGGCCGCCAATAAAAGCCGCGGCCTTATTAACCCTAAAGAGCGCCGCGAACAGGACCGCGGCCAGAGGACCCGCACAGGGCAAAATCCCAAAAAAGACGCCGATGGCAAAGCCGGCAGCGATTTTATTTGGCGAGTCATTGATCCCGCGGAGTTTAAGGTAAAGATTTTTTAACAGCTTTTTTATTTTTTCAAAAATATTCATGGGTTGATTATATCAGCATTTTTATCGATTTTTGATAATTTTATTG
>CAYGEE010000124.1:0-5914 GCA_964348765.1 uncultured Planctomycetales bacterium
CTTCGTCATCGAGGAAACCATTTTTTCTCGCGATGACACAATGAGAAAATGTTCAAACTCTCTCTGCCAAATTAACAATTGCACTTTGTGGCATTTTATTGAAGAAAGTCATGTCTGTCCCTACTTTTCTTCTAATTTTCTATTCTCAACTTCCCGTTTGAATAAAATTTTTCTATAGTCTATACTTATACCATCTAAAGGAAAAATTTCATGTCGTATCCTATCAACCGAAAAAATAATTCCGGACAGAATGTTCTTGAGTACATGATCATCATGGCCCTTGTCATGGCGGGGATCATTATCGGCGGGCCGTATGTGATCCGCTCTTGGAACGCCCATTTAAAGGGCTGGGAAGATTCCGTTAAGATCTCTCAAGAAGACCCTCTTTTAGAAGCGCCGGTCAGTAACGCCATCAATCCTCCTAACTGTGTTTACTCACTGCTTGATCTTGGCTGTTCAGGAACAAGCTGGGTGCAAGTAGAACATTACATTGGGGGATCAAATTGCCCCGCTGACTACAGAATACCCACACCATCTATCAACTGCTGTGTTGACGCCTTTATTTCATTTCATATTGAAAATTGCGGATGTCCTGCAGGGGCAACCGCAAATTGCGGATGTTCTGCCGGGAAAACATCTTGCCCTCTCCCACCAGATCCAGGATCAGGCTGCGGAGGCATCATTAACGACCCCAAGTCGATGGCCAATGACCCAATTCATTGCTCTTCAAATGAAGCCTGCATTAGACAAATCTGTGGCGAGGACAGCACGAACCCTCCTCTTGAACAAAAGCACAAATACAGCTGCGTCGCTGATGCGCGATGTAATCAATGCCTGGGTCAATGCCCCGGAGACAATTGTGACCGCGGAGGGAATACACATGGAAAACCTTGTGATTCTGATTGGTCTGACCTCCAATCCTCCGTAAATATTACCACTGTCAAAACTGGAGAGTGCAGCGACCCTTTCGAGCCCCTTGGACCCAAATGCGAATTTGAATGCCAATTCCCCTATTTCCCCGGCCCCATCGGAGCAACCTGCGTCAGTTGCGGCCCGGATCAAGTCTATCAAGGAGACTCCTGCAAGGACCAGGCGGGTACCTGCGAAGGCGGGCTTTGGAACCCAACCACATCGACCTACTGCGCGGCGGATGAATGCTTGCAGGGTGAGCTTTAATGAAATTGGGGATAAAAAATAAAAACAGACACCATCTTTTAGGAATATTTCCGTAAAATGGTGTCCCTGTATTATCTGATCTTAACTATTTATATCCGATCAAAGCAAACCTAACCTGCGCATCATAAGGATCATCACCATTTTCATCAAGCAAACAAGCAGTAACATTAAAAGTTACCAATCCTCTGGTCCCATCATAAGATAGTATATCCACATGAGCTCCTGATAAATTCAGTTGATGATTATCCTTATGTCCAGTTCCGCTATATTGCAAATATACACCCTGAATAACTGCAGTAAAATGTTTTTCATTTAGATCTGGATCTAAAAGCGCTCCCGTAAATGGATCGTCTGTGTTTTGTTTCGTTGAAAACACATGACAACTCGACTCCCCCCCTCCCTCTGCTTCATTTCTCGCTTCAACCCCCGTATCAACAGTTCTCACTTGAAATAAAGATCGATCACAACACATATTCACATCGCAGACTTGTGCGTGGGAATATAAAGGCCTTTTCCAGGCATAAACGATCCCTAAACAGCAAATAATAAATATACTCAAATTAATAAAAAGATGTTTTCTCGTAATTTTCATATTTTAAAAATAAATCATATCAATTATTATAACCGATCAGAGTATACCAAACCGTATATGAATATAAGTCGTCGCCATTATCATCTCTAAAACAAACATACAAATTGACTATAGTCTTTCCAGTATTGTCAAATGTTGTCACGCTAGGAATAACGCTCATTTTAGAGATATTATGATCATGTGTTCCGTCATTCTCATCATCATCAAATTGCCAGCCATTAAGAATAACTTGGATATTATCCTTATTCGCAAGCGGATTTTTATCAGGGTTATAAATTACGGAATCAGTCACACATCCCGTGTGATCCATATTACCTGACCAATAAGAACCATTAAAATACGATGACCCAACAGCAACGTCTCCACTTGATAATGGATAACAAGTACCAGCTTCAGCACAAGAAGGATGATTATCTTTAAAGATTGCCCATAACAGAGCCACCCCAACAAGCGCAATAATACACAATTTTAATGTCCAATATTTATTCATTGAATAAAAACCATATCATTTTTATGCAGATTAATAAGCCATAACAACATACTCTGTCTTCCAGCAAAAAGGATCATTTCTATCATCGTCCTGGAAAGTGATATCCTGCGTCCATGTTGCTGTATCACTAGAAAAACTACGATCATTATCAACTGCTTGAGTGATACTAAATTGATTTATATAATGATCATCAAAATCATCTGTGTCGTTTGTGCAACTAGAGCCATTTGGATAATATACGGCAAAAGATTTCAAGAAAACTAGGACCCTGCCTCTATTTTTCAGTAAAGGATCAGAAACAGAAAAAGGAGATTTTTGTGTTGCTGCAAGAGGCGTGGATGAAGAGCTAGCAACAACCTTGATAAATGGAGCTCGAGCTTGATAACAACTCAGCGCATCCGCGCAGTCTTTGTGCGTGAGGCTTTTGATGGAGTCGATCGCCAAAAAGATCAAGACGATCGCGATAGGGATTATGATGAATTTAAACGATTTCATATTTAGGAAAGTTATGTTTTGTTACTAGAAGTATACACCGCGCCAAAGAAGCTGGCAATGCGCAAATGCACAAAGTAGGGACAGACACCACTTTTCGGCAATTCAGGCCAATAAGTAGGGACAGACACCACTTTTCCACGAAAATCGCTGAAAAGTGGTGTCTGTCCCTACTTTAACGATTTCACTCACTTTTTTTATTGTCGTCGCGGACTTTGCGGTAGACGAAGATGAGTTCATCCAAGTGATGTTTGACAACTTTGGCTTTGATCATGTAAATGACATCTTCGGCGATGTTTGTGGCGTGGTCGCTGATGCGTTCAAGATCACGGGCCACAAGAAGAAGAGCCACGGCACGCGGGGCGGTTGTGCCGTCTTTAATAATATATTCATTGATAAGTTTATCGACGATGACTGTCCGTAAACGATTGGATTCTTTATCAGATAAAATAACCTGCTTAGCAAGCTCTTCATCTTTATTAACAAAAGCATCGATCGCATTTTTGACCATCATCTTCGCGTTATCCGCAAGCTTAGGAGTATCAATGAGAGATTTTAACAATGGCGCGTCGGCGATCTGCAAGACCCGCTGGCAAATATTAACCGTCAAATCCGCGATCCGTTCAATATCGACGGAAATACGCATCGCGGTCGTGATAAGCCGTAGATCCTTGGCCATCGGCTGAAAAAGCGCGAGCAGTTCAATAGCTTCTTCCTCGACGATATTTTCCAACTCATCGATCTCTTTGTCGCCTTCAATAACGGCCAGCGCCAAGTCTTTATTGCGCGTGCGAAGCGCGTCAACTGAATCATAGATCGCCTTCTCCGTCAACGCCGCCATTCTCAACAGATTCTTATTTAACTTTTCTAATTCTTCGTGGAAGTGACGTTCCATGTATTGTGCCTTTCTTAATTTAAAAACATATTTTGTAGGGAACGGTCGCGACCGTTCCCTACATTGCAAATTTTAACCAAACCTGCCCGTAATATATTCTTCTGTCGTCTTATTTTTTGGATTTGTGAACATCTCCTTGGTCTCGCCATATTCGATCATGTCGCCAAGCATTAAAAATGCCGTCATATCAGACACCCGCGCCGCCTGCTGCATATTATGCGTGACAATAATAATTGTATACTGTTCTTTTAATTTAAAGATCAATTCTTCGATCTTCGCCGTTGAGATCGGATCAAGAGCGGAACATGGCTCATCAAAAAGAATAACATCCGGTTTTACGGCAAGCGTCCTTGCAATGCAAAGCCTTTGCTGCTGTCCGCCGGACAACGCCAAAGCGGATTCATGCAACCGATCCTTGACCTCATTCCAAAGCACTGACTTTTTTAAACTATCCTCAACAACCGTATCCAGAAATTTACGATCAGAAACCCCTTGGATCTTAAGTCCGTAAGCAACATTCTCATAAATACTTTTTGGAAAAGGATTAGGTTTTTGAAAAACCATCCCGATCTCCCTGCGAATATCAATAACATCAACTTCTTTGCCATAGAGATCGCTGCCTTTATATTTTATGATCCCATTTAATTTAAAATTCAAGACCAGATCATTCATCCGGTTCAAACAGCGCAACAGCGTACTTTTTCCGCATCCCGACGGGCCCATTAAAGAGGTCACACTTTTTTCGGCAATATTAAGAGTGATATTTTTAAGGACTTGCTTTGAACCATAAAATGAATTTAAATTCAAGATCGTAAAAGCTTGAGCGCTCGGCATATTGATCACCTTTTCGTTCTCTTTCTTTTTCTGAGAATTAATATCTTCGAATTCCATTAAACTCGATGCTGACATCTTCTATTTCCATCTATGTTAACGTGAGTTCGATATTATCAGGAAGTTTCCCCTCCCCTTGTGGGAGGGGCTAGGGGAGGGGTACAAACTGGTAACATAGTTTACAAAATAGTCCGGGTACATGGTTTACACTTTATGGCAAGGAGGACATCCTATGCCATGGAAAGTGATAAACCAAATGGAACTAAAGAACCAGCTTGTAACCGACCTCGTTAAAGAACATTTTAGCATTACTGATCTTTCTCAAAAATACGGAATCAGCCGTCCGACTGTTTATAAATGGGTTGGACGGTATAAAAAGCTTGGTATCGAAGGGCTCAAAGAAGAAAGCCGAGCACCTAAACACTGCCCGCATCGAACGTCGCAAAGAACCTTGAATTTATTAATTCAAGAAAAAATTAAAAATCGAAAACGCGGGCCAAGAAAAGTAAGAGCCCAATTAAAACGTCAGCATCCACAACTTGAATTGCCTGCTATCAGCACAATATCTTATTGGTTCAAGAAAGAAGGTTTGGTCGAGCAACGTAAAAAACGAAAACATGTTCCAGCTTATACTGAACCCTTTTACAAATGCCAAGCGCCGAATGATGTCTGGAGTATCGATTACAAAGGACAATTTTATATGCAAAATCGGCACGTTTGCTATCCTTTAACGGTCAGCGATAATTATAGCCGGTTTATTTTAGGCTGCCAAGCGCTCAAAGGCCCTCGTTATAGTCCGACGAGAAATTGTCTTGAAACGATTTTTCATGAATACGGCTTGCCGGAAGCCATTCGTTTTGATAACGGAACACCTTTCGCTAGCCGATGTATCGGGGGCCTTAGCCGGCTCATGGTCTGGTTTATCCTGTTAGGGGTTATCCCTGAACGAATCGGCAAGGGTCGTCCTCAAGAGAATGGGCGTCATGAACGCATGCATCGCACCTTAAAAAGCGATGCGTTGGACCCCGTTGCGAAAAATCTCAAAGAGCAGCAAAAAGAATTCGATTTTTTTCGACATGATTTTAACAATTATCGGCCGCATGAATCACTTGATGATCAGACACCCAATGACTATTATAAAAAATCGGATCGGCCTTATGTGGAGCGTCCGCATCCGCCGGAATATGGACATGAATACACCGTCCGGCAAGTTCGTCAAAGTGGAGAAATCAAACTTCAGGGACAGATGTTTTATCTCACAGAATCTTTGGCCGGCCTGCCGGTTGGATTAAAAGAAATAGCCGATGGCCTTTGGCAAATCCAATTTAGTTTTTATGCTCTTGGTTCCGTAGATTTGAGAAAGAACAAAATTATTCGCAACTAAAAAAGTGTAAAGGATGTACCCGGTCTAAAATGTAAACGATGTTTCAGTTGTACA
>CAYGEE010000125.1:0-5907 GCA_964348765.1 uncultured Planctomycetales bacterium
CACCACGTGGCCCAAAAGAAAATAACCGCGCGTTTCCCACCGCGAACTTTCGTAAAATTCATGTCTTTTCCCGATAATGTTCTTAAAGTAAAATCAGGCGCGATTTTCCCGATATTCTCATCCTGCATAAAAAAGAACTGCCCAAAAACTTTCGGAGCTGCTGACATCAGAAAAATAAGAACAAAGAATAATATCACACCTGAAAATTTTTTCATTTTAATAAAGCTCCTGCTTTGATTAGAAAGAATTGCGCCGCGATCAACAAAACGACAGCACAAAATTGTTTTATCCTTAAAAGCCATGCTCCGGATTTAGGAAAACTTGTCAATAATCCGCTAAAAGTCCCGATCAAGATCAATGAAGCGCCAACACCGTAAGAAAAAACAAATAAAAGACTCACACCATGAAAGATATTCTGTTTGGAGGCAACATACAGCAGCAGTGTTCCTAACACCGGCGCTGTACAAGGTCCAATGATCAGACCCGACACCGCACCAAAAAGTACAACGGTCCAAAGATTCTTTAATTGAATTTTATTTTGGAGAGCAACACTAAAGCTGGGAATTGGGATAATATCAAACATAACCAAAGAAAAAAACATCAAAACATTCGCTACAATAATAAAAACGACCGCGCTGTTTTGCAGCTGACCGAATATTTTTCCACTTAACGCCGCGATAACAGCCAGCGTACAATAAGTTATCGCAACACCAAAAACATAAATCAAAGAGATCAAAAAGCCCAGCGATCGGCTCCCCCTTGTATTTATCCCGCCAATAAAACTTGCCGTCAAAGGCATGACTGGGTAAACACACGGAGTGAAACTGACCAAAACCCCGCTTAAAAAAACAATCACGTAATCAAAAAGATTTCCAGATAAATGCATCTCGCCTAAGCTCATTAAGCGATTATCCTACTATAAAAGAACATAAAATCCAATTATTTTTTGATATTCAGCCCTGATGTCATTCCCGCGCCTGTCCTAGCCACAACAACATTAATGTAGACAGGCCAGGGAAAGCGGGAATCTAAACTGCCAATAGTTCCCCGCTTCTGCGGGGATGACAACATATCCCTTATTTAAGAAAGAAACTCTTTCGGCTTCTTTTCGTAAACAAACTGCCCTTTTTCTTCATCAAAGGATTCGATCTTAGGGATCACGATCTTACGATCGAACGTGCAGCCCTTCTTTGTATGGTCTTTAAATTCCTTACTAAATTTGCTCATGATGCTTCCAACTAAAGCTGATTCCTGAACCGGAAGAAAGCAGCGTGTCTGAATCGTGCATCGGCCTGTTTCAGCAATTATGTCATCCATATTGGATTCAGTCCCCTTTTTCCCGCGAAGCTTATAAAGATGCTCTGTAATGATCCTCGTCCCCCGATTACAGGGGATACATTGTCCGCATGAAGATTGTGAAAGAAAATGCGAGAACATCCATGCGACATCGACCATACAGGCTGTCTCATCATAAACAATAAAGCCGCCCGAACCCAAACCTAAGCCAGCCGCGCGAAGCGTTCCGAAATCGATCTTAAGATCAAACTGTTCCGGCGTCATAACGCGGTTGGCGACACCTGAAAAAACAGCCTTAAATGATTTCCCAACAGGCCCGCCGCCTAGATCATATAAAAGTTGTTTAACTGTCAATCCCGTTTCAACTTCATACATCCCTGGACGTTTCACATCACCAGAAAGCGTAAAAACAACTGTTCCCGGAGTGTCTTCCGTTCCCCGAGATCGGAACCAATCCGCGCCGTTATTTAAAATAAGCGGCAGCTGCATCATCGATTCCGCGTTATTGACAACTGTCGGATTCGTCTCCGTCGGCGTATAACCAACACCGACCATAAAAGGCGGATACATCCGCGGCATCGGCGCCCGGCCGTCGATAACTTCTAACAAAGCTTTTTCTTCACCCAATAAATATTCATCCGGGCCCAAGACGATCTCAATAAATCCTTTTTTAACAACTCCCGCATCTTCCAATTCTTTCAAAGCATTCTGCAAACGTAAGACCGTCGGTTTAAACTTTTCTTTAGTCCCTAAGATCGCTTTTTTCGCATTGATCGCATAAGAAACGATCAACATTCCCTCAAAGATCAAATAAGGATTTTTACTGATCAAATAACGGTCTTTATTCGTCCCCGGCTCACCTTCGGCCATATTACAAACAACAAATTTATTTTTACTCGGATCATCAATAACAGTCTGCCACTTAACAGCCGTCGGGAAACCCGCACCGCCCCGGCCACGAAGCCCGGATTTTTTAACCTCAGCAACAACATCTTTAGGAGACATTTTTAAAGCTTTTTCTAAACCTTTCAGACCACCCTTGGCTTTGTATTCCGCTAAAGAATTCAAAGGCTTAAGATCTTCAGGAAGCAGAACTCTTTTTTCTAGTGAATGCATAACAACTCCTTAAGAACAGATTCATTAAACGATACAGAATAATCCATATACTACTTCTTTATACGCCGTGGCTCAAATGGTTTTTGGGAATATTTATTAAGCGTCCCTGATGAAAATTGGCGGGATCAAAAAAAAGAGGGCAAGAATATTTGGATATTCTTACCCTCTTACGCTACGGGAACAACATGCATAAGGACTTGTCTCCTTTAATTACGCCTTTGTTACCATAGAGGCTTGATTCCTGTAGCGTTTTTGAAGCAACTTCACATGCTCATCGATCACCTCCGTAATTTCTTCCGGAGTGGCCCCAAATTCCAGGGCGCTGTTAATAAGCTCGTCGCATTCTTCGTACGCTTCATCAGCTAAGGCCTCTTTAAGATAGATCAAAGAGGTGACCTTAACTGGATGGACGTAATTCTCCCCGTTTTTCTGTTGTTCGGGTGGAATATAGAACCTGTCCATTGTTATCACCTCATTTCTTAATGGTTAATATTACGTTTATGACTTTCACGATTGAATATTCCTCCTGTGTCATTGCCTGCCCTGGTCAGAAAAAACAAATATCTGGCAGGCCAGGGCGAGCGCTTTTTACGAAGCAATCTTTTAAAAGATTGCTTCGTCACTCCTGCCTACCGATAGGCAGGTCGTTCCTCGCAAAGACACAGCCGCGAAATTTGTTACGCTTACTCTTTTTGCCTGGCATACGCTGGGATTCTTTTCTTTCTGAAAAGACCAACCAGCAAAACCAAGCTGATCACTGCTATTGTATCTGTCATTTTTCCCTCCTTTCTTTAAAACCCTTAAAAAAGCAAAAAGCTTCCTGCCGGGATCGAGTCTCTGCTTGATAGGTTTACGAATTGTAGATCAGTTTGAATTTTGAAACTTACAGCAGAAGGCCTCTTAGCTCGCTCTTACGTGAAGGGCGGCTACTGGAGCCCAACACATATGGCGTTTGCCAAAAGGCAAAAGGCTAGCGCAATAGCGCCAAATGGAACACTTTGGAGTGTTCCGAGTTTTGCACCCTGTTAGGGTTATTGCGAAGTTGTTGATTGCAGTTTGCATAAGATTAATTCTTCCCCGCCGATGATTCGGTTGGGAAGGTAATTAAGTATAACATTGATAGAACTCTTGTCAAGCGGAGCGAAGCATCTAAATCAAAAATTACCTAAATAATCTCTATTCTCGATTTACTCCCCACCCAACGATCTAACGCCAAAAGGGACGCCGGATTCCTCGTCTGATTCTATAATTTTAAGAGGGTCGCCTGTCGTTCCGTCAAGTTCTTTGCCGGAATATCCATGATTTTTTAAAACATTGATGATCCGATTAATTTGCAGTTGTTGATCTGTATTCTGAGTCTGCAAATCCGTGATCTGCTGCTGCATGGCCGCGATCTCCTCAGGCGTGATGCCGGGAGGACCTTGCGGGCCAATGTCGCCTGTCTCACCCTTAACTCCCTGCTCGCCTTGAACGCCTTGCGAACCAGCCGGACCTTGAGGCCCTACGGCTCCAGAATTAGTGATTTTCATGGTGTCGGTGGCTAAGTTTCCATTATTGTCTGTTACGTTCAGTTCAATAATTTCTTCCGCTCGTCCTAATGTTTGAAATGTACAGGTCGATTCTAAACTTGAACATAAAAGAAGATTATCCGGTAAACGAGTCCATCGATAGTGCTTAATAACTCCATCAGGATCATAAGAATTATGGCCATCCAAAACTATTGTTGAATTCCCTGAAGAAATGACATCGGAACCAGCATCCGCAACAGGTAAGTTGCCAACCGGGGTATTATTCATTGCCGCAACAATTTCTTCCTGACTTAAAACATTGCTATAAAATCGTACTTCATCAATCATTCCGGTAAAACCTTTACCAATTTCAACGCTATTCCCAAGATTCCAATTACCGATAACGGGAACAATGCTGTCTAATACACCATTTATATAATATTTTAAATTACTGCCATCATAAGTAACCGCAACATGAGTCCATTGATTAGTAACAACGCTCCCAAGACTAGTTATAGGGGTAATGCCGTCCGCTTTAACTTTGTCATAAACTAACATTAGGTCGAACGCTCCTCCCAAACTAAATATATGTTGCACAGGAGCTCCACCCAAAACAGGATACTCAACCCAGCCCATAACAGTCATCCCTGAGTTTATATCTATATGAAGAGAATCACTTTCAAGGATAAGAACACTCCTATTCGCCCCGCCATAAAGATTATCAAAATTTAATCCTAAATCAAATTTTCCTGTTTGATATACAGGCAAACTTAGCACATCATAGAGCGTGCCAGCTAAAGTACCGTTATTATCATATGAAGAATAATCATAAGCAGTATCCCCTGTCCCTTCATTCAAATTCCAATACCCCACCAATTCAGCGTTAGCAATTGAGGCTCCTAAGAGGCTTAAAACTAAAACACATAATATTTTGCGCATTTTCGATTCTCCTTTTTAATATTCAAACTTACGCCCAAATATAACACCGTATTTATAAGGTGTCAAGGCGGCAACGGCTTTGGCATAATTCACCGTATGAATACGGTTATAGAGAAAAAACTGGCGAAAAGACTTCGAAGTCTTCGCACCAAATCAAAACTGACTCAAGAAAAACTATCTGAGCTATCCGGGGTCGATTACAAACACATTCAGCTCTTAGAGAGTAAGAATCCGCCATCCACCAAACTCGACACAATCGAAAAACTCGCCAAAGCCTTCAAGATCAGCCCGTCGAAATTGTTAGATTTTAAACAGCGCTGAACATCTTCCGTTATCACTTAGAATTTATTACCTAGCAAGAACTTTGTGCTGAATATTAATGCGGGAATGGACTTTCGCGGCTTCCTGGCGATAAAATTCCAACAATTCTCGCGGAGACATTTTTTTAGTTTTCGCGTACATTTTGTCCCTGATCTGCCGGACAACTTTTACGGCATCATTTTTCTTCTTCATAATTCGTTACCTCCCCAAGGAGAATAAACAGCAATCAGCTTCTACGCCTGCGCGACTTTATGGAGGATCTCGGAAATGAAGGTTTGATATTTTATCCCAAGCTTTTTGGCCTTCTGCTTGATATTTTCCAGGTCATATTGATTGACTCGAATATTAAGGACAGCGTCTTTTTTTCGCTGTTCAATGGCCGCGACGATCTCCTGATGTTCCTGACGGCTGACGGGAACAAACTCCTCCAAGCTATCTTCAATTTCCTGCTCTTCTTTAGTTAGCTTTATTTTTCTCATATTATTTCCCCTTTCCATAAATTTTCATTAGCTTTCGACTAGGATAAATAGTTTTCAGAAAGAAAACCTCTCCACTTTTAACATAAGGCACTGCCCACAAATAACCCTTCCACTCATAAACAAGGATTCTTTGATGTGTTTTGATCGGATGACTGGTGATCACAACAAGCTTCCCTCTAACAATTTCCTCAAAGGAAACACCTCTTGTCTTCTTTGGGTTCTTTGGGCTTTGCTGTATGGGCCTCCTT
>CAYGEE010000126.1:0-5888 GCA_964348765.1 uncultured Planctomycetales bacterium
GTTTGTACCCCTCCCTAGCCCTCCCCACAAGGGGGAGGGAATGATTATTCAACATTTGAATATCGGTGAACTAATTATGGACGCTAAAATCCCATCAGGCCCGATTCAAGATAAGTGGAAGAACCATAAAGCTCACATCAAGCTTGTGAATCCGGCGAATAAACGAAAATATACGATTATTGTCGTCGGGACAGGATTAGCCGGCGCGTCGGCTTCGGCGTCATTGTCTGAATTAGGATATAATGTTAAAACATTTTGTATTCAAGACAGTCCTCGAAGAGCTCATTCCATTGCGGCTCAGGGCGGGATCAACGCGGCGAAAAATTATCCCAACGATGGCGATAGTGTTTACCGTTTGTTTTATGATACCGTCAAAGGCGGAGATTTTCGAGCGCGGGAAGCGAATGTCTATCGATTGGCTGAAATAAGTAATAATATTATCGATCAATGCGTCGCGCAAGGCGTGCCGTTTGCTCGGGAATATTCCGGATATTTGGATAATCGTTCTTTTGGCGGCGCGCAAGTGTCACGTACATTTTATGCCCGCGGACAAACGGGTCAGCAGCTTCTTTTGGGTGCTTATAGCGCGCTGATGAAAGAATCCGCTCGTGGAAATGTTCAATTATTTCCACGTACTGAAATGCTTGATCTTGTGGTCATTAATGGTGTTGCTCGAGGGATCATCACACGAAATCTTATCACCGGTGAGATTTCCTCTTACGCGGCGGACGCGGTTGTTTTAGCGACCGGCGGATATTCAAATGTTTTTTTTCTTTCAACAAATGCAAAGAATTGTAATGTCACAGCTGCTTGGCGCGCTCATAAAAAGGGTGCTTTTTTTGCAAATCCCTGTTTTACTCAGATCCATCCCACATGTATTCCCGTTCACGGCGATTATCAATCGAAATTGACGTTGATGAGCGAAAGCTTGCGCAACGACGGTCGCGTTTGGGTCCCGAAAAAAAAAGGGGACAGTCGAAAACCGCAGGATATTCCGGATTCGGATCGTGATTATTATTTGGAAAGAAAATATCCCAGCTTTGGGAATTTAGTTCCGCGCGATCTTGCTTCGCGTAACGCGAAATTGGTTTGCGATGAGGGAAAAGGTGTGGGGACGACCGGTCAGGCTGTTTATCTTGATTTTGCGGATTCGATTAAGCGTTTAGGTGTTGACCTTATTAAGGAACGTTACGGCAATCTTTTTGATATGTACGAACGGATTGTCGGCTCTGATCCGTACAAAGAGCCGATGATGATCTATCCGGCGCTGCATTACACCATGGGTGGATTGTGGGTCGATTATAATTTGATGAGCAATCTTCCTGGATTGTTTGTTATTGGCGAAGCGAATTTTTCTGATCATGGCGCGAATCGATTGGGCGCGAGTGCTCTGATGCAAGGGTTAGCTGACGGATATTTTGTTTTACCGTACACGATCGGGGATTTTTTGGCAGGAGTCAAAGCCGGGCAAACGAATACGGATCTGCTTGAATTTAAAGACGCTTTAAAACAAGCAAAACATAAGAACGAAATATTATTAAACTTAAAAGGCAGACGAACTGTTGACGATTTTCATCGTCAACTTGGAAAATTATTATGGGATAAATGCGGGATGGCGCGTACGGAAAAAGGTTTGAAAGAGCTTTTAGCCGAGATCCCGGGCATTCGTGATGAATTTTGGAAAAATGTTAACGTCCCAGGTTCGGATGCTGATTTAAATCAATCATTAGAGAGAGCTGGTCGTGTCGCGGACTTTTTGGAGTTTGCTGAGACGCTCGCCACAGATGCTTTGCATCGACGGGAATCCTGCGGTGGGCATTTTAGGGAAGAATCCCAAACGCCTGAAGGCGAAGCGCTTCGTGATGATGAGAATTTCTGTTATTCAGCCGCCTGGGAATTTAAAGGTGTCGGGCAAGCTCCGACTTTGCATAAAGAAGCATTGACCTTTGATGAAGTGAAGTTAGCGCAGAGGAATTATAAATAGACTATAGACTACAGACAATAGACCGTAGACTTTCAAGGTCTCGAGTCTATGGTCTCTGGTCTGTAGTCTCCGTTAGGATAAATAAATGAGCAATAAAATCAATCTCACATTAAAAGTCTGGCGCCAGGAAAATTCAAAAGCGAAAGGCCGGTTTGAAGTTTATAAGGCCGACGCAATTGATACAGACATGTCCTTTCTTGAAATGCTTGATGTCGTCAATGAAGCATTGACCAAAGAAGGCAAAGAGCCAATCGCTTTTGATCACGATTGCCGCGAAGGGATCTGCGGGATGTGCGGGGCAGTTGTTAACGGCCAGGCGCACGGGCCGCAGAAGGCGACGACGCTTTGTCAATTGCATATGAGGCATTTCTCCGATCACGCGACGATCGTTATTGAACCGTGGCGCAGTAAAGGTTTTCCTGTTGTAAAAGATCTGATCGTTGACCGTTCCGCTTTTGACCGGATCATCGCCTCTGGTGGATTTATCTCTGTGAAAACCGGATCTGCTCCGGATGCCCACACAATTCCAGTTCCTAAAAATGATTCAGATCTCGCGATGGATGCGGCCGCTTGTATTGGCTGCGGGGCGTGCGTTGCAGCGTGCCCGAATGCCTCCGCGATGTTATTTACATCAGCGAAGATCAGTCATTTGACATTGCTTCCTCAAGGAAAGATCGAAGCATCAGATCGCGTTGTCAATATGGTCACGCAAATGGACCAAGAAGGCTTCGGGAATTGTTCCAACGAATACGAATGCGAAGCCGCCTGCCCGAAAGAGATCAAAGTTACCAATATCGCCCGGATGAATCGGGAGTATCGAAAAGCGTCGAAATAAAATATTTTTGCATCTGTGTCTTTGCGAGGAACGATCTGCCAATCGGCAGGCAGGAGTGACGAAGCAATCTTTTAAAGAGATTGCTTCGTCGCCGACATGAAAAATATAGCTCCTCGCAATGACACCAAAGATAAGTGTGTAAGTATTCCTTCCAAAAATCAATAATTCCGTTAAAATATCCTCATGTCCAATCTCATTACACGAGAAACCATCCAAAAATTCGACGTTCCTGGCCCGCGATATACCAGTTATCCCACCGCACCGGTCTGGTCGCAGAGCGTGCGCTACGGTGAATATTGCGAAAAATTAAGGTCGTTCGCCAAGACCGATAAAACACTTTCCCTATATGTCCATTTGCCGTTTTGTGTGTCGATGTGCACGTTCTGCGCTTGCAATGTCCTGATCCGAAAATCTGATCCCAAATATGTTGATGAATATTTAACGTATCTTTTTAAAGAGATCGACCTTGTCGTCGAACAGCTTGGGAAGAAAAGAAAAGTCCTCCAGTTCCATTGGGGCGGAGGGACGCCGAATTTTTTGAATGAAGATCAGATCGAACGGTTGTTTAAGAAGTTGTCTGAAAATTTTGATATTGATTTCGACGGCGAAGTCGCGATCGAGCTTGACCCCAGAACGATCACGTTATCAAAAGTCAAAAAGATCAAAGAGCTCGGTTTTAATCGCGTATCTATGGGCGTGCAGGACTTTAGCGATGATGTTCAGCAGGCGGTCAATCGCATTCAGCCTTTTGAAAGTGTGAAAACATTTTATAATTGGTGCCGCGACCTAAAATTTTCATCTGTCAATTTTGATTTGATTTACGGATTACCAAAACAAACTCCGGATTCTTTTCGCGAAACGATCGATAAGGTCGTCGAGCTTAAACCTGACCGCATTGCGCTCTACAGTTTCGCTTATGTCCCGTGGATCAAAAAACATCAGAATAAGATCGATACGGCAGACTTACCCAAGCAGAATGAAAAGATGGATATCTTTCTTTACGCCCGCCAGAAATTGATCGATGGCGGTTATGTCGCGATCGCGATGGATCATTTCGCGTTAAAAAAAGATGCGCTTGCGAAAGCCTTTGATGCAGGAACTCTTTATCGGAATTTCATGGGTTATACCGTAAAACCCGCTGACGATTATTTAGGCTTCGGGTTAACATCGATCGGTTATTTAGAGAATACATTCATTCAAAATGAAAAAGTCCTCGGAAAATATTATGAGGCGCTGACCAACGGCGTTCTTCCGGTTGAGCGGGGCAAAGAGCTTGACCGTGATGACCGGATCCGTCAATGGACGATCAAATCACTGATGTGTCAATTCAAAGTTGATAAAAAAATCTTTAGATCTGAATTTCAAGCGGATTTTGATGAGTATTTTTCTCGCGAGATCGCGCAGTTAATGGATTCGGAAGCTGATGGTCTTGTCGTGATCCATCCAGATTCGATCGAAGTGACGGATATGGGGAAGATCTTTGTCCGGAATGTCTGCATGGTTTTTGATAAATATTTCAATGCAGAGAACCCTGCGATGAAGTTTTCACGGACTGTTTAAATTGTGATTTATGTTGATGTGTCTTTGCGAGCACTAAATGAGCGAAGCAATCTAATGAGATTGCCGCGCTCCCGTTGGTCGCTCGCCCTGGCCTGTCAATCGCTAATGCCAGGACAGGCAATGACACCGAACACTTATTTTGAGGGGTTAAAAATCAGAAAATACAATTTTACATTCCCGATTTCCTGTTTATAATACCAACATATGAATAATAAACGAGTTTATCAGCGTCATCCAATCGAACTATCCGCGTCCTATAACTTTTCCAATGACGCTGCGCGCACAGAGCATGCCGTTACCGTGAATATTTCCGGTGGCGGTTTTTGTTTTTCATCCCCTGAGCCTATTGATATTAACCGCGACCTGCGTTTAGCGGTCGAGCTTAACGCCAAGGATTACGTCATGATCGATGTTATAGTCGTCTGGTGTAAGAAAATAGGCGACAGCGGCAAACACCAGATCGGTGTCCGCATCTCAAACGCCCAAGGCCCCGATTTCGAACGTTTCCTCGATTTTTACTGCAAAAAAGTCAAGCAAGTCTCGAAAGAGACTTGATCCTTTAATTTTTCCAGTTTAATTTTATTTTTCTATTTGTTTTTTTGATTAAATATTTGACATTTAGTCAAAATATGGTATATTTAAGACTGTCCGCCATAACCAATAAGAAAAAGGAGAATGAAAGCATGAAAAAAGTACTCACAGTAATGGCATTGTTTGTTCTCGCGCAAATGATGTTTGGTAGTGGAGCACAGGCGAAGGATGTAACGAAAAAGTGGGAATTAAGCGGAATGGGGAGCGCGATCTTTCCTGCTGATGATCAAACCGATACGACATGGTACGCAGGGGGAAGGTTGACTTATGATGTTACTCCTAATTTGGCCTTTGGTGTGGAATCGGGTTATACAAGTTTGGATTTGACAATCGATAATGTTGGGGCTGGAGATTTGCGGGTTATTCCAGTCCTTGCGGATGTTATTTTAAAATATCCGATCGAAGCAACCGACAACGCCATCGTTCCTTATATATTTGGCGGAGTCGGGGCGATCATGTGGCATTATAATCCAAGTTCGACGTATAAATCTTTGGGATCCGTAAGCGGAAACGACACCGTATTTGGCGGTAAAGTCGGTGGTGGTGTTGATTGCTTCCTTAATGAGAATATAGCCGTCTTCGTTGAAGGAAGCTATCTTTGGTCTGGAGATATTGATACAGGTTCTATTCAAGGCACAGACCTACATTACGGCTTTGCCGGCGCCGGGATCAAGTTGGCGTTGTAAAGAAAAAAGTAAAGAAAAGGTGCCAGGCACATTTTTACATTTTTAGGGGACAGGTTGCGATGAGGGGAAAGGTTGCGACGAGAAATGGGATCAGGAGTAAGGACGCATTGTTTATTTGAGATATTTTTCGTATGTATTTAACCTGTCCCTTTAAAAAGTGCCTGGCACCTTTTTATTTTTTTAGGGGACAGGTTGCGATGAGGGGAAAGGTTGCGACGAGAAATGGGATCAG
>CAYGEE010000127.1:0-5846 GCA_964348765.1 uncultured Planctomycetales bacterium
CTATTGTTTGTTTTATATTCAATTTAGGTTTCTGTCGTTTTAATATAAAAACAACAAACCCAGCAATAAACAAAGCGACAAACAATTTTATTATCAACTTCAAACCAAAGATCGTTTTAGGAACATACGCAAAATCATAAAAGAAATAATCCTGCAAACTCACCGCAAATAGAAAGAAAACCGTCCAGAAAAGAAACGGCAACGCATCAAAATTCTTCTCGATCTTCTTATAAAAGAACACAGCAACTGTTGCCAGAGTTAAGAACACACCCAAAATAGACGCCCGCGGATACCCAAGGATCACTATCGCTCCCAACGGTCCCCAATAATGATTCACGATCCGGACTAAAATCCCTATCCCGAATGACAGATAGACCCCGGCATGGCATAAATACAGTTTCTTTCTTAATGACTCATTGGCAACATAACGGATTGTCAAGATCCCCGGGATCGAGAACAGAACAAATGTTATCAAATTCACGATCGACATTTCATCAAAATACATACTTCCTTCGTTGGACTCTCGATCGATCATCAATTGCAAAAAATAATTTCTCTCAGTTAACGACAATCCCGTCTTTAGATATTGACTATTCGTTAACGAGATGATCTCCGGGATCAATAGAATGGCTGGAACGATCAATGATAATATGATCTTTGGCTTCTTAATAACCTCTAAAATAAAGATCGGGGATAATGCCAGTGTAATAGCAGCCGCTGTCTTAACATGACAATAGAATGAAACCACCAGAAAAAGCGCTGATAGGAAAAACTGTTCACGGAACAAAAAGAACACAGCCAACAAAACGATCGGTAACGTAAAATGCTGATAATGATAATCCGCATAGATCAAGCTGACGTAACTTCCCTGGATGGGGCTTTTCTGAACGACCAACATGATCAGCATTAAAAGCCCAATCTCACGTTTACCGCCGGAGATCTCGGTGCCGGTTAAGACAACCGCTAACGCGATCAAACCGCAACTCATTAAATAAGGAAAAAAGAGGCAATAGGGATTTGTTAAATTCGATCCTAACATCCAATACATGACATCATAGAACAATGAGTCACCGACTGTTGACGTCCGAATAATATCACGCGCAAATAAACTGGGATCAGCCTGCAAATAAAAATAACTTGCGCCTGTGGTGTGGATATAGGGTTGAAAATATAGATAAGCCTGCAGAATAACGAAAAACACGATGTAATAGATCGGATTGATGACTACAACACGATTTATGAATTTCCTCAACAAAAGAGGATCATGATCATTGCGGGAAGAGATCTTTTCGATCAACTGCGGCAGGAACAGGACAATACTCTTCACTCTCTGGTCAGAAGCGACCAAAGAAAAATATTTTTTAAAAAAAGACATGTCCCGTGCTTTCTTCTTAAATTTCACTTCAGCAATTCGCAGGAATTAAATGCAAACTACTTTTCTAAAGCAGCAGATTCAAAATCCTCATTATGGGGATTAAAAAATTTCTCAACGAATTCTGCTTTTAATTGATCGTATATCCGTCTTCCTTCAACAGTATCTTCTTCCGCAAGCTTGATTTCCGGCCAGCGGGATTCCGGGAACCGGACATACATATTAAAAGTTTTTACAACACCCTGGATCTTACTTTGAGGGAATTGAGGCATGTTAAGAAGCGATCCGCCGACAACAACCGATTGGACAATGTCTTCATTCTTAACAAATCCTAACCGTTCACACTCATCACGTAATGGTGTTCCGTGAAAAGGCGTAAACGGATAGGCATTACGATCATCTGCGTCAATGGATCTATTCAAACGGATCGTATCAAATGCGAGCTCATAAGTTTCATGCGGGAAGCCCATGATATTATTAACGCTAAAAGGGATCCCTGAATCTTTCACAACTTTAAAATTCTTGATCATCGTTTCATTAGTGACAGGCCGTCGTAGAAACTCTCTTCGAAATTTCTCATTGCCATGCTCCACACCAAATGAGATCCTAGAACAGCCGATCTTCTTCAATAATTTCAAATTACTCTCATGAACTGTTTCAATTCTTGTCTGGCACCAAAACGGCAATCCAATGTCTTGATACATTTCAGCAAATTCTTCAAACTCGCCCTTTTTCCATGAGAAGAACGTATCCGCCCAAAAATAAAGATATTCCGCTTTCATGGTGTCCCGATAAAAAAGAAGCTCTCGGCGCATATTCTCAAACGTTTTACGGCGCAAATAGGATTCACCCTGTTCTTGTTTATACATCTCCATTTGAGATGGCGAATTACAAAAAGCGCATTGATACGGACAACCACGGAATGTTTCAACCGGGAACATCCGATAAACTTTTCCGCCCATCGGCCGATAGAACCGGGCATCCTCAAAGATCGACATATCGATCAGAGGATTATTATTCATATCGGTCATCCGTGTGGGATTGATCGTTATCGAACCGTCTTTTTCTTTGACCCATAAATTATTGATATCACTATACGATTGCCCTTTTTCTAAGCGCTGACATAACGTGTTTAATGCATCCTCCCCTTCACCTTTGCAAACAATATCTATCTCTGGAAAACTTAGGGCTAATTTCGGCGCAAATGTAGGAAAAACCCCGCCGGCAATGGTCAAAATATTAAGATATCTTACTTTACGAAGAAGTTTAAGACCAAGAGGGAACATATCTTCGGTCGCGGACAACGCTAAAAGATCGGGTTTGAATTCTTCAACGGCTTTTTTGAAATCTTCAAAACAATCTGTGGTCTTCACACTGATATCTTTAGGCATTTCAAACGGCCTGGCCATAAGCCTCTCAGCCTTGGAACCGTCAGAATCATATTCCTTACCATCTATTTTCTGATAATAAGTCGTATCGAATAATCGAACATCGTAACCGCTTCTCTTTAAAACAGCCGATAACAAACCGATTGCCGGAGGCAGCATATTCATGCCCCGTAAATTAGGATACATCAGCATAACCTTTAAACGCGCCATCTATTTACTCGCTTTCTCAAAGTTTCATTCATCATTTGAATACAAGTATAAATATTAGTTATGCCTTTGTAAATAAATCTTTTCAATAATCTAAAAAATCGCCTCAGCCACGGCTCGAGTTCATCGGATTGGCACTGCTGTCTTTATGAATGTCATTTAATATTTCGATCATTCCCTGCCCCATGTCAACAAATTCAGAGGCATGCAGCTTAAATGCCAATTGGGGCTTAAAAACATACGGAGTGATCTCGTAATGTTCATTGATCTTCGTAGGCAAAAATTGCAGCTCAACATCGCCTTTTAATATTTCCTGGATCATGGTCATCAAGTCCTTGATCCGCATTCTCTCATTTCCCGTTATAATAATATGTCTATTTCGAAATTCTTCTTCCAAAATATCCACGCTCAACCGAGCCGCATCATACACATGAATATACTCCCGAATTTCCTCACCATTACCTTCTCGTATTATCTTCTTCTCAAATAAAGCTTGCTTAAGGATCCGATAAACCCAATTCTGTTCATTCGAACGCGGCCCATACAAAGACCCGTATCTTAAAACCGTATAATCCAGCCCAAAAGCTTTTTGATAATTCTCGATGAATAACTCGCAGGCCTGCTTACTGCTTCGATAGAAAGAGCCGGCATCGCTATAAACATAGATCGAGCTTGAAAAAATGAATCTTTTTACTTTTGTTTTCTTTATCGCTTCCAAGATATTGATATTCCCGACAATATTGATCTTAGCTGTTTGCATCGGATCTAAATTCGCTTCATCGAGATCAGCAATGGCAATAAAGTTATAAACATAATCCGCATCCGCAACGGCCTTTCTAACAGCCTCTGCATCCAGAATATCACCTTCGATCATCTGCTGATTTTTCTTTAAATAAAGAGATTTTTTTCGATCAAAGATCTTTACTTTATATCCTCGATCAGTAAGCGCATCAGCGACGTGACTTCCCAAGAAGCCAGCTCCTCCAAAAACGGTAACGTTCATGATCTCACTCCTTTTAATTATTTAAAACCTTCAATAAGATTCTCAACCGCGTCAATTTCCATCTGGATCCTGGCTTCTTTCGCGTACGATCCGATGTGCGGTGTCAAAATAACCTGTTCAAGCTGCTGCAACGGGCCATGATAAGGCTCTTTTTCAAAAACATCGATCGCCGCGCCAGCCACTTTTCCGGACTTTATTGCTAAAAAAAGCGCATCTTCTGAAACCACTCCGCCGCGGGCACAATTAAGTAAGTATACACCGTTTTTCATCATCGCAAACTGTTCTTCTTTGATCAGATGATGCGTGTTCGCAGAAGAAGATAAATGCAGCGTAACAATATCGCTCTGTTTCAATAATTCATTTAATGATAACGACGTATAATTTTTCATCTCATCTCCGGAAACAGCCGGATCATAATAAAAGATCTTTGCTCCAAAGCTTTGCGACAATTTTGCAACAGCTTTCCCGATCTGCCCCAGGCCAATGATCCCAAGATTCTTTCCCGAAAACAAAACTCCCATGCTCTTCTTCCACTGACCTTGATGAACCTGACGGTCCATAACAGAAACATTCCGCAACAAATTAAGAATAAGCCCCACAACCAATTCCGCAACCGCGATCGTTGGACCCTTTGGGGTCGTAAAAACTTTAATGCCCAATTCTTTGGCAACTTTCAGATCAACATTATCCACTCCAACTCCGCAGCGAGAAATAACTTTTAACGACCCTAATTGTTTTAAAACATCCCCCGATAACGGTTCTGTCCCGGCAATAAGACCCACAGCGTCTTTAGCAAATGTGACGATCTCCTCGGCAGTAACACTTTTTCCCAAAGGATTCAAAGCATAATCAAAACCCATGTCCTTTAACCTTGATAACGGCGAAGGATCAAACTGCGCAAACGTACTTGTTGAAATAAAAATTTGTTTTTTCATAGGATCAATTAGTTTCGCAATAATTGCAGGAATCTTTCAGGGACATTAGACGTTTTATTAAAATAAAAGAAATGATCAATGACCTTATCAGTCTCATCTTTGATTTCCAATAAATTATACTCTAGGTTGAAAATTAAATGAATTTTTTCTTTTAATTCCTCCACAGAGCTCACAACGCTGACAGTTGAACAGTCGACGTCTCTTAAAGATGACATATTGATCCACTCAGGATTATTCACAAGGATGATCTCACACCCAAACGCCAAAGATTCAATGGAAACTGTCGACTCACCCACGATCACGATCCTCGCTTGAGCCAACAGATCCTCGATCGGATCTTTCTTGAGAATAAACGGAGTTCTCACGTCCTTCATCCCTGCTTTGTTCAGCACTTTTTGAATATTAACAAAAGGATGCGGTTTTATCCAGATCTCAATATTCTTATCATCTTTGAACGCATGATAAACGATACTTAAAAGAGAACTACTTTCTTCAACGCTAATAGAGAAAACGATAAGAACAACTCTCTTTTTAAAACCGATCGCCTTACTGCGATTAACATTGATATGATCATAGCGCACAGCTTCCGCGATCACCATCGAATCCTCCGGCCAGCCCAAGCTGATCAGAGCATCATGATAGCTGTGTCCATTACAAACGATCTTATCCGGTCTGACCAAAGGATACGGATCATGCCTGATAAAATCACTGAAGTTATTGAAGTAACTTAACAACATATTTGAAGCTGTCGAATGCTGATAACCCAACAAAACTGTTTTCACGCCGGAAAGATCCCTCGCATAAATAAGCGCCTTTTCCCAGGATTGCATTTCCAAGCAATAAATACATTTTTGAGCTTTAACTTCATCAAAAAGAGATTGAAAAGCTTCATATTGCAATAAACTGATCAACCCTTCAACGCCCACAAATGAAGAATACCA
>CAYGEE010000128.1:0-5696 GCA_964348765.1 uncultured Planctomycetales bacterium
TTGTTTTGTGTTTAAGGATCTCTTTGCTGCGCATGAGGGCTTGAGGGATATCAAGTGCAAAATTTTCTTTGCCGATCTTTTCAACGAGATCGGCTTCTTTTAGGTTCTTAAACACGTATCCGCGCGCTCCGCAGACGATCAGCGTTGTCTTATCTTTCTTGGTCTTAATGATCACATCTTCAAGGGCTTTTAATCCTGTCGCATCAATAATGGGGACATTCTGCATTTTTAAAATGAGGATGAGCGGGGGTTTTTCGATCTCATGCATGGTGTCTTTGAATTTTTCTGCAGCACCGAAAAAGAATGGCCCGTTAATCTCGTAGATCTCGATCCCGTCGGGAATCTTCCCATCGGGAAATGCTTTGGCATGTTCTTCCTCGATGTCATCCGTTAATAAATTCACATTTGTTGTGTCGATCATGCGTTTCATGAAAAGGATCGCGGCAAGAACGATCCCGACTTCGATGGCGACAGTAAGGTCTACAAGGACGGTGAGTGAAAAAGTCACTAATAAAACCGCCATGTCGCTTCTAGGACTTTGCAGGATCTTGGCAAAACTTTTCATTTCACTCATGTGATAAGCAACGACGATCAAGATCCCTGAAAGACATGCCATTGGTATGAAGGCCGCTAGTTTTCCGCAGAATAGAAAAATAATGAGGATCGTTATTGCGTGAACGATCCCTGATATTGGTGTCCGTCCGCCGTTTTTAATGTTCGTTGCGGTTCGCGCAATGGCTCCGGTTGCCGGGATCCCGCTAAAAAGCGGTGACACGATATTTGCTATTCCCTGAGCCACAAGTTCCATGTTCGACCGATGGCGAAAGCCGGTCATTCCATCCGCAACAACGGCAGAGAGTAAAGATTCAATTCCAGCAAGCAATGCGATCGCAAGCGCTGATGAGGAGAGTTTGATCAAGGCGTCGAAGGTAATGACGGGAAAATGAAAGACAGGGAAAGTGTTTGAAACTGTTCCAAATCGTGATGCAATTGTATCAACCGGCCAATTGTTAAAGTGGACAAGCAGTGTTGTTGCAATGATAGCGACGATCGATCCCGGGATTTTTCGGGTTAATTTGGGGAAGTAAAAGATGGTTATTACGGTTAGCGAACTAATAATCAGAGAATAATAATTGGTTGTGGAAAGGTTTAAGAAATAAATGAGCCATTTTTCTGCGAAGAATTGTGAATGGCTGGATAAAGTTAACCCTAAGAAGTCGGGGATTTGGGTTGTGAAAATGATCAGGGCAATCCCGCTTGTGAACCCTATGGTGACAGGATAAGGAATGAATTTAATGACATCTCCCAATCGCGCGAATCCCATGATAAGAAGAAGAACGCCTGCCATCATGGTCGCTAAAGCCAGCCCATCGTAGCCGAATTTTTGCACGACAGTAAAAATGATAACAATAAAAGCCCCCGTTGGCCCGCCGATCTGAACACGGCTGCCGCTTAAAAGAGAGATGATGAATCCGGCCACAATTGCGGTGTAGAGGCCTTGCTCGGGTTTGACCCCGGAGGCAATGGCAAAGGCAATGGATAAAGGCAGGGCGACAATTCCGACAATGATCCCCGCCCAAAGATCACCAAGGAGAAGTTGTTTTGTGTATCCGCCTTTAAAGAGGCTGAAGAATTTTGGAATAAAGTCAGTATTTTTTTTATTTTTCATGAGAAATGATTATATCAAAATTGTTTGAAAGTATGATATAAAAAAGGTATAAAAAAGGACGGTTTTTCTTATCTTTAGGATTTTCGCGTTTGAATAACGTTCTGTGTCTTTGCGAGGCCGTTTTTCGGCCGAAGCAATCCTTTTAAAAGATTGCTTCGCAAAAAACGCTCGCAATGACACAAGCGCGAAAGTCTTAATCTTGCGTTAAAAATGTCTATGACTCAATTGAATCCCCAAAAGAATATTCAGCAAGTTTTGGATGAATCCTTAAAAAGCCTTGCGGATATTAAATTCGCCCTTGATGTTTCCTCTATTGTAGCGGTCACGGATCAAAAAGGCGTGATCACGTATGCTAATGATAAGTTTTGTGCTATTTCAAAATATTCCCTTCATGAGTTATTAGGGAAAGATCATCGGATCCTTAATTCGAAATATCATTCAGAAGAATTTTTTCGCAATATGTGGAGGACGATCGCGCAGGGGAAAGTTTGGCATGGCGAGATCAGAAATCGTGCTAAGGATGGGTCTTTTTATTGGGTCGAAACGACGATAGTTCCATTCTTGAATGAAAAAGGAAAACCTTATCAATATGTCGCGATCCGTAATGAGATCACCAAGCGCAAAGAGTTGGAGCAGGCTTTGCAGGAATTGCCTCAGCGCATTATTCAAGCACAGGAAGCCGAGCGCGCGCGGATCTCTCGTGAGATCCATGATGATCTTGGCCAGTCTTTAGCGCTTTTAAAGATGTTCATTCAATCCACATTTAATGATGTTGGGTCGCATCAAGCGGATTCTAATAAGGCTCGGACGAAGATCCTTGATCAGATCAATACGGTTATCGCAAAGACCCGCCATTTAGCGTCTGGACTTCGTCCGTCGACATTAGAGGTCTTGGGGATCAATACCGCTGTTGAGTCTTTGGTTAAAGAGTTTCGAAGCCTTCATAAGATCGATATTCATTTACGCATGGGGCGATTGGACGCGGTGGGCTTCAAAAGCGGGGCTATTGATCTGTTTCGCATAATTCAAGAAGCATTAACGAATATCGTTAAGCATGCGAAGGCGCAAAAGATCATTATTCGATCGATCGTGGAAAGTAATAGACTTATCTTGGAGATCGAAGATAATGGTAAGGGATTTGACAGTCATTCGAAAAGCGTTAACAATTTAAAAGAAGGCGGACTGGGGATATCAACGATGCGTGAGCGGGCGAATCTTTTGGGGGGAGCATTAGAGTTTATTTCGCAAAAAGGATCCGGGACAAAAATTATTGTTGATATCCCGATTTTTAAGAAAGATGGCGATGGCTAAATTAAGAATTGTTCTAGCAGATGATCACGAATTATTCCGTCAAGGATTGAAGAGCCTTGTGAATAAAGATCCTTCGATGGTAGTTGTCGGGGAAGCAAGAAATGGGGAAGAGCTTTTAAAGGTCTTAAAGACGGTTAAATGCGATGTTGTTGTGACAGATCTGACCATGCCGGTGGAAGACGGAATGTTGGCCATTCAGAAGATCCGTGAGAAATTCCCTAAATACAAAGTCCTTGTTTTAACCATGCAAAAGGATCATGAGCATTTTAAGCGGGCGATGAAGTTTGGGGCTAACGGATATTTATTAAAGGATGATGCTTTTGAGCAATTTACGACTGCCGTGCGGATGATCATGAAGAATAAGCGATTTGTTTCAGCGTCAGTATCGACTCTTCTTGCTGATCGCTTTATTCGTTCCTTGGGCGATGTCGATTCGCCGGTTTTGGAGATCTTGACAAAAAGGGAATTGCAGATATTGGAGCTTATTGCTAATGGCCAGGCTAATAAAAATGTTGCCTCTAAATTAAAATTAAGTGTCCGCACTATTGAGACCCACCGAGCGAATCTTAGCAATAAATTAGGCATCAAAAACACCGCTGGACTGGTTCGCTTTGCTGTTTCAAAAGGATTAGTTTAAGGACGAGCGGTTTTCCCTACGTATTTTTACTCAAATTCTTGAGTGTCTTATCCAATTTATATTTTTGAGGGGGATTGATATACTTATTTTGTGAAAGCAATGTTAATCAGGAGATAAAAAAATGATTCCACGTGTTGTGATTGTTGATGATAATGAAGATTTTCGTTTGATGGTTCGTGATCACTTGACCTCATCGAATCTCGGAATTGAGATCTTTGACGCCGCTTCAGGGGAAATGGGGGTCGCGAAAGCTTCTTTTGTTAAGGCGGATATTGTTTTGATGGATATTAGCCTTCCTCAAAATAATGGGCTTAAGTCCGCGCAGTTCATTAAGGAAGAGAATCCTAAGTGTCAGATCATTATTTTAACGATGTTTGATGTTGAATTATTCAAAAAAGCAGCGAAAGGGATCAACATTGATGAATTTATCAGTAAGGGAGAGGTTTATGATCGATTGGTCCCAACTCTCAAACGCTGTTTAAAACAAACGGAGATAGATTATGTCTCAAGTAAGAAATGAGTGTAAGAGAATTTAACATCTCATGGGATATTCTCTTGCATTGATTTCATTCCAATTTTGTGTTATTAATAATTGTCAGTCCTTCTATCAGATGAGTTTCAGAAAGCGAGATGGCGATGCCATTAAAGTTGCTGGAGCATCAATTCATTGATCATCATGATCCGTTCATTCAGATTCTCTCTGTGGCTGTCAAACAGACGGCAGATCAGATTATGATCACTGATAAAAATGCTACGATCCTCTATGTTAATCCTGCCTTTATAAGAATAACAGGTTTTACGAAAGAAGAAGCTATTGGGAATAATCCGCGTATTTTTAATTCGGGTAAACATGACCGTAGTTATTATCAGTTACTATGGAAAAATCTTCTTCTTGGGAATGTCTTTCGATCGATAATGATCAACAAAAAGAAAAATGGGGAGCTTTACTATGTTGATCAAACGATCACGCCGATAAAAGATCCGAGCGGGGCGATAACGCATTTTGTTGCTGTTTGGAAAGATATTACAGAGCGTATTCTTTATGAGCAGAGATTGAAGGACCTCAATGTGTCTGTTGAGTTCGAGAAATATAAATTGGAGCAGATCTTGAGTTTTGATGAACGGATCCGTGCGATCACTGATCTTAATGAGTTGATTGATTTTGTGATCCAAAAATCTTGCGATATCTTAGAATCATCACGTTGTTCCCTGATGCTTGTTGATGAAAATAATGGGGAGATCTGCATCAAGGGACATGTTGGGCTCTCGGATGAGATCGTTAAGCAGATGAGAATAAAATCAAGTGAGGGAATTCCTGAAAGTGTTATTAGTTCACGACAGCCTTTGTTGGTCAAGAATATTGAATCGGATGATCGTATCAGCAGGGAGAATGCTCCGGTTTATCGATCGAAATCGTTTATGTCGGTGCCGATATTGATCGATAATAAGATCATTGGTGTTGTAAATATTACGGAGAAGATATCAGCGCCTGAGGAATATCAAGAACTTGATCTGAAGATATTTATGGCGATCGTCCGCGCGGCGGCTGTTTCGATCGAGAATGCCCGGATGTATAAAGAATTGAAATATCTGACGATAACAGATCCGTTGACAAAATTGTATAATTATCGATACTTTATTGAAAGTTTAGACAGGGAGATCCATCGGACGAATCGTTTTTTGCACCCGTTGTGCTTGATGCTCATCGATGTAGATGATTTTAAAGTTTATAATGATAAATTCGGCTATGGCGAAGGGGATTTTTTACTCAAAGAAATTGGGAAGTTGCTTGTGGAAAGTTTAAGAGAGGTTGATGTTCTTTGCCGATATGCAGGGGATGAGTTTGTTATTATTTTGCCGGAAACAGATATTGAGGTTGCAAAGGTTATTGCCGATCGGATATTGCAAACAATTCGTCAGCATTCATTCGATCAAAAGATAACTTTAAGTTTGGGGGTCACGCAGTGCGCTGAAAAAATGGATCGGCGTGACTTGATTCTAAAAGCAGACAGGGCTTTGTTCGAAGCCAAGCGTCAGGGAAAGAATTGTTATTGTTATTTTTTGTGATTTGCCGCAGGG
>CAYGEE010000129.1:0-5477 GCA_964348765.1 uncultured Planctomycetales bacterium
ACTTATAACTTTATTTAGATTAAAATTATGAAAATTGCAGTCATTGGAGCAGGAGCTATCGGTTCACTCGTTGCCGGCTATCTTACGAAAGCTGGGGAGGATGTTCTGCTTGTTTGCAAAGAAGATTACGTGAACGCGATCAGTAAAAATGGATTGATCATTACCGGCGTTCGCGGAAATGAAAATATAAAAGTGAAAGTCGCTGTCAAAATGACGGAAGAATGCGACTTGGTCATTTTTGCGACAAAAACGCAAGACCTTGGCAATGCTTATCAGGAAAATCATCTTTTCTTGGAAAACTGCATGGCGCTGACGACGCAAAATGGCGTGCAGTCTGATAATATTTTAAGTACCCATTTTGAACGTAATAAAATGTTCAGCAGTATCGTCATGTTCGGTTCGACGTTATCCGAGCCGGGAAAAGTTGTTTTCAATTTTGAAGGGGATTGGATCATCGGAAAACCGTTTATGCCCGTTGAGCCGCAAGTGCATGATCTGGCGAAGATCTTTGAAAAAGCTTTTCCAGTCAAAGTTTCACAGAACATTACCGGGATGAAGTGGTTGAAGTTATTTATAAATTTTAATAATTGTATTCCGGCTATGATCGGCAAATCCATGCAGGAGACATTTGCGGATATGGACCTGTGCCGATTAAGTATTTTATTATTGAAAGAAGGATTGAAGGTCGTTGAAAGTTCCAATATCGAGATAATCTCATTGCCTAATTTTCCGGCTGAAAGAATTTATGGTATGACGCAAATGCCCATTGATCAGGCGGCGGGGATCATCAATAAGACTTTAACGACATTAAGCAAGGAACCTCTTTTTGGTTCGATCCTGCAAAGTATCCAAAGAGGGAAAATAAGTGAGATCGATTTTATTAATGGGGAAGTTGTCCATTTGGGAAAACAAACACGCGTTGAGGCGCCTTTAAATGAACGCGCGCTTGATATGGTCCATCAGGTTGAACGGACAGGAAGGTTTTTTAGCGTAATGGAAATAAAGAAAGAATTCGAATTAATTGAATATATCAAAACGTAGGGGCGATCACTGATCGCCCTCTACAAAATGCGGGGTCGACAATGAAAAGACGGGTTGTTGTGACGGGGATCGGAGTTCTTTCTCCGAATGGGATCGGCAAAGAAGCGTGCTGGAAGTCGATGGTCGGAGGTGTTTCTGCCGTTAAGCGTGTGACGGAATTTGACGTGGCGATGTTTAATACGAAGATCGCCGCGCAAGTTAGTGATTTTGATCCGATCAAATTAGGATTGACACGGGCGGAGGCGATCCGGATGGATCGTTATGTTCAGTTCGCGCTTGTCGCCGGACGGATGGCGATCGAAGATTCTGGACTGGATCTTAAAAAAGTTGATCGATCCCGGATGGGTGTTTCTTTGGCCAATGCTATTTGCGGGACAAAATATATGGAAGAAGAATTCGCGCTCGTTACTGATAGCGGAAAACATCCGATCGATCCGACGATCGTCCGTCCGGATCTTTATGACGCGGCGATGTTTAATACGCCATCGAGTGAGATTTCTGCCCAATATGGATTAAGAGGGATTTGCAACACGATCTCGACGGGTTGTACGGCGGGCACAGATTCACTCGGATTTTGCATGGAAGCGATCGCTGATGGCGATGTTGATATTATGGTTGCGGGAGCGAGTGAAGCGCCGATCACGCCGATCACTTTCGGCGCGTTTGATACGGTCAATGTTTTATCGGTCCATAATGAATTCCCGGAAAAAGCATCACGCCCTTTTGATGCCAAGAGAAACGGTTTTGTTATTTCGGAGGGTGCCGGACTTTTAATTTTAGAAGAATTGGAACACGCGAAAAAGCGCGGGGCGAAAATTTATTGTGAAGTTGTCGGTTTTGGGACAACTTGTAATGCGTTTCACATGACGGACCTTCCGCCGGAAGGTGATGCGAAAGCCGCGTGTATTAATTTAGCTTTGGAAGATGCGGGTGTGAAGCCTAATGAAATTGATTACATCAATGCCCATGGATCATCGACGAGACAAAACGATGTTTTTGAAACGAATGCCTATAAAATGGTTTTTAAAGATTATGCCTACAAAGTTCCGATCAGTTCGTTAAAGTCGATGATCGGCCATCCGCTGGCTGCAGCCAATGGGATCGAGTTGTGTGTAGGTGCCATGATCTTTGAAAGGAATATCCTTCCTCCGACGATCAATCAGGAAAATCCGGATCCTAATTGTGATCTTGATTATATCCCAAATGTTTCGCGGGAGAAAAAAATTAATTTGATGTTAAAGACGAGCAGCGGATTTTCAGGGATCCACTCAGCGATGGTCTTAAAACGATTTAAAGAATAAAAGGTGGTATATGGAAAAGATCTCGATCACAGGTCTCGGCGTTATTAGTCCGAGTGGAATAGATAAACGTAAATTTTGGGCGAATGTCCGTCATGGCCGTTCAGCTATTGAGAAGATCACTCGTTTTGACGCGTCAAAATATGCGTCCCACGTCGCTGGTCATGTGCATGAGCTTGATGCTTATAGTAATGTCTCGTCGAGATTGCTTAAAAAAATCGATTTATTTTCACATATGGGACTTGTGGCGTCTGAAATGTCTTTGCAGGATGCGAAGATCGATCTGACGAAAGAAAATCTTAATCGCGTCGGGATCTTTATGGGCAACGCGATCGGCGGTTGGTTGTATGCGGAAACAGAATTGCGTGATCTTTATTTGGAAGGACGAGAAGGTGTCAGCCCTTTTATGGCTTCCGCTTGGTTTCCGGCGGCACCGCAAGGACAGATCTCTATTCATTATGGAATAAAAGGGTACAGCAAAACGATCGTTTCGGATCGCGCGAGTTCTTTGATGGCGATCGCTTACGGCGCGAGGACGCTCAATCGTCAAAAGGCTGATTTTATTTTAGCCGGCGGGATGGAAGCGCCAGTCACACCGTACGCGTTGTTGTGCTGCAATACTTCGGGGATGTTGACTCATCAGAATGCAAATCCTCAAACAGCGTATAAGCCATTTGATAAATATCGCGATGGACTTGCCATCGCCGAAGGCGCGGGAGTTCTTATTTTGGAACCGATAAAACGTGCGATTTTGCGTCAGGCTCATATTTACGCGAATATCATCGGTTTCGGTACGACAACTGATGGTGTTGATCGCATCGAGCCTGCTAAGGACGGTGTAGAGCTTGCCAAAGCCATTCAAATGGCGTTAGTTGATGCCGGACTTGCTCCTTCGGATATTGATTATATTTGTTTGGATGGTGCCGGAACGAAGATTGGTGACGTGACGGAGACGATGGCGATCAAAAAAGTTTTCAATGGCTATTCAAAACGGATCCCGACGTCTGCGCCAAAATCGATTTTTGGTAATATGCTGGGAGCCTGCGGTGCGGTGGATGTTGTGACAACACTTCTAGCGATGGAACACAACATGGTTCCGCCGACGATCAATCTGAATAATCCTGACCCGGATTGCGATCTGGATTATTGCGCCAACAAAGCGCAGGCCAAGGAAATCAAAAATGCCATGATCATTAACCGCGGGCGAGGTGGGATTAATGCCGTGGTAGTTTTGCAAAAACAAGTTAATTAATTTATTGTGAATCGTCGTTCGTGAAGCGTGAAGCGCTTCACGTTTCACGCTTCACGAAACACGAAATAGGAGGGAAATGTGACAACTCAAAATCAAACAACAAGCACAGTCGAACAAAAAATCGCGAAAGTTTTTCAGAAAGTTTTAAGCGTTGAGCCAACGGAAATTAAGCCTGATGTGAAATTAACTGACGCCTTTGGCGTTGATTCAACGGAAATGGTCGAGATCTCCGTCGGGATCAAGAAAGAAGTTGGGGTTCCCATCGGGGATAATGAATTAAAGAAGACGCATACTTTTAATGAGATCGTAGGGATCGTCAAATCGAAAGGAGTTTGAAATGGCTTTAACGATGGTTTCATTTAAAGAAGCGATAACATTTGGTTTTGATGTTTTAAAAAAGAACGCTGGGCTTTTTTTTCAGTTGTTTTTGTTCTGGATTGTTTACAGTATTATTGTCAATGCGGTTGAAGCACTTGCGGGGGGAAATACAGAGTGGCCGGCAGTAGCGATCCCAATGCTGATCTTTATCCTTTTTTTTATTGTTAATCAAACGCTTTTTGTTGGTTCGCAAAGGATCATTTTGAAGCTTTGTGATGGGAAAGAAACAAGTTTTTCTGAGCTTTTTTCAGGATTTGATATTATTTGGAATTATATTGTTGTGGTTATCTTGATGACATTGATCCTTGTTGGGGGATTTCTTTTATTGATTATTCCCGGGATCATTTGGGGGATCAAGTTCCAGTTTGCGCCGCTATTGGTTATTGATAAAGGCATGGGGCCCATTGAAGCGTTAAAGAAAAGTTCAGAAATGACAAAAGGGATCAAGTGGAAGTTGTTTAATTTTGGATTTTTCTTGTTTTTAATTAACATTTTGGGACTTTTATGTCTATTGGTTGGAGTTATTGTTACAGCACTTGCATCATCTGTTGCTGCAACATATCTTTATCGAAAACTTGTTTCACAAACGGAAATTCCGACGACACCTCTTATCATCGAGGGACACTAGGCATGAGAATTATCGATTTAAGTTTACCCATTGACGATTCGCTTGTTGAAACCCACGCGGCGACAATTGAACGGATCACGCACAAAGACGGTGTTGATCATTTCAATTGGGTTGTGATGAAAAATCAGCCTGGCGGGGAAGAGCGTTTTAAAAAAGGTGAGCGCGTGGCCCGTCCGGATGAAATTCCTGATGCTGAAATGCTTTCGCTTGAGATCGTCAATTCCTCTGTGCACATGGGCAGCCACGTCGACGCGCCGTTTCATTATGGCTCGACGTGTGAAGGTAAACCAGCGAAACAGATCATGGATGTGCCGCTTGAGTGGTGTTACGGCCCCGGAGTTGTTCTTGATTTTACACATCTTAAATTCCCAGATTTTATAACAGACAAACATGTGAAAGATGCCCTATCCGCTATCCACTACACCCTAAAACCGATGGACATTGTCTTACTTTACACCGGCGGCGACAAATTGCTGGGAACGGACGATTATGTGAATAAATACGTCGGCTGTGTTCCGAGTGCGATCGAATATCTGCTTGATTGCGGAATAAAAATGATCGGCATCGACACGATCGGATTGGATCGGCCGTGTTTTTTGATGTTTAAGGAATTTCTTTCCACAAAAGACAAATCCAAGATCTGGCCATGCCATTTCTTAGGACGAAAGCGCGAATATTGTCATATGGAGAGACTGGGGAATTTGGGAGCGATCCAAAGATCTTTTGGCTTTACCATTTCATGCTTGCCGGTGAAGGTTCGTAATGCCGGGGCAGGGTGGTCGAGAGTTGTTGCCCTGCTTGATTGACCTTCGATAGGATGAGAGGATTAAACACAAGAAACTGAATCATTTTTCTTGTGTTTTTTTATTCTTGAAGGTAG
>CAYGEE010000130.1:0-5444 GCA_964348765.1 uncultured Planctomycetales bacterium
GTACTATTTGAACTTCAATCTTGCATTTTAAAAAGAAAATCAGAATATCAGATTGAACAGATGGAGAATTCAGAAATCAGAGCCTCAGATTGAAAGATTGACCAATGTTTGTATCTGATATTTCTGATTCTCTAAAATCGTTTTTAACTGTTAATAGTAATCTCAAATTTTATAATTCTTAATATGGCTCAGATCAGTCTACGAAATGTATCCAAAATTTATAAAGGCGGCGCTAAAGCTGTCGATAATGTTACTTTTGGTATTGAGAATAAAGAATTCATGGTTCTCGTTGGACCTTCGGGTTGCGGAAAATCAACAACATTGCGGATGATCGCAGGGCTCGAGGAGATCACGGAAGGAAAGATTTGGATCGGGGACCGGCTGGTTAATGAAATTCCCGCCAAAGATCGCGATATCGCGATGGTTTTTCAGAATTATGCGCTGTATCCGCACATGACTGTTTTTGAAAATATGGCTTTCGGGCTTAAGTTGCGAAAATATCCGAGATCTGAGATCTTTCGCCGCGTTAATGAAGCAACTGAGATCTTGGGGATAAAGAAATTGATCCAAAGAAAACCTCGGGAGCTTTCCGGCGGTGAGCGTCAGCGTGTCGCTCTCGGACGAGCGATCGTTCGTAAACCTCAAGCTTTTCTTTTTGATGAACCTTTAAGTAATCTAGATGCGAAACTGCGCGTTCAAATGCGTACGGAGATCCACAAACTTCGGACCCGCCTTCAAACGACATTTATTTATGTCACGCATGATCAGACGGAAGCGATGACTTTGGGGGATCGGATCGTTGTTATGAAAGACGGAAAGATCCAACAATGCGCTGATCCTATTACGATCTATGATAAACCGGTGAATAAATTTGTCGCGAGCTTTATTGGGTCGCCGCCGATCAATTTGATAGATGGTAAGATCATTAAGAAAGAGCGGAAGTATTTCTTTGATGAAGGGAAATTTAAAGTAAAATTAGTTGAGGAGATGTATCCCACGATCGCTTCTTATGAAGGCAAAGATGTTGTTTTTGGTGTTCGAGCTGAAGATATTTATGATAAGCTTTTTGTATCGGAGGCGCCACCTGAGAACACTATTCGCGCCACCTGTGAAATGGTTGAACCGCTGGGTTCGGAAGTTTATTTATATTTAAATTCAGGCAAAAACTCTTTCATCGCACGCGTTGGAGCTCATAATAAGCCTGAGGTCAATCGGGACATGGATCTCGTGTTTGACATGAGCAAGGTGCATTTTTTTGATAAAGACACAGAAAAAACAATTATTTAACTATTCTTTCTGCTCCGTCCTCGCTTTATTTATCCCTCTTGTCTTCTTTTTTATCTTCGGAACTGTTGATAAACCGTCTTTTTTTCCCGCGATTGGTCTTGGTTTTTTGATCATACTTGTGTGTTTAATTCCCATTAACCTGCATTTGAAAAATAAACAGTCAGAAAGTCAATTGCTGGTCCAGGATTTTCAGGAGCGAAGCAATATGATCGATACCCAAATAAGATCTGAGCAGGTTTCTATCGAGTCATTTCGAAAAAAGATCATCAATTATTCTCAACTAAAAGTATTGACTGAAGAGCTTAGCATGAGCTTAACTCTTGAGGATACTACGAGAATATTATCTGTAGCAGTCAGCCGTCTTTTGGGAGGGGAGGATGCAACTTTTATTTTGTACTTGTTCCATTCCAAAACAGGCGAGTTGGGGATCTCTTCATCGCAAAAGGGACAGTTGAATGTGAATATCAAATCTAAAAAAGGGGATATTTTTGATCAATGGGTCGTGAAAACTATGCAGCCTTTGTTGGTCGAAGATCTTAAGAATGATTTTAGATTTGATAAAGAGCTGTGTGTTTCTGAAGATGCTCGTTTAATATCTTCGTTGATCAGCGTGCCTTTGATCGTCGGGCATAAGGCCTTGGGGATCCTGCGTTTGGATAGTCCGGGTGAGAATTATTTCACCTCGGAAGATATTTGGCTTCTGACAACAGTTGCTGACTTGGGTGCAGTCGCTATTGAGAACGCGCAGCTTTATGAACATGTTGAACAATTAGCGATCAGAGATAGTTTAACAGACCTTTATTTACGCCGGCATTTGTTGGAGCGGCTATCGGAGGAGATCGCAAGGCATGCCAGAAGAAAAGAGCAATTGTCGTTTCTGATGATCGATCTGGATAATTTTAAACAATATAATGATCGATTGGGACATACGGCAGGCGATATTGTTCTTCGTACTGTTGCGGGCATTCTTACGGAAATGTTTCAATATCCCGGAAATATTGTTTGCCGTTATGGCGGAGAAGAGTTTTGCGTTCTTTTGCCGGAATGTCAAAAGCAAAAAGCGTTTGAGCTGGCTGAAGAGGCGCGGAAGGCGATCTCAGAGAAGTCGATATTCTTACGTCGGGAAGAAACTTTCGTGACTGTGTCAATAGGCGTTGCTACTTTTCCGTTGGATTCTCAGGACAGAGAAGAACTTATTTATAAAGCAGATCAGGCCCTTTATATCGCAAAAAATAAGGGCCGAGATCGCGTTGTCGAGGCTTAGAGGTCATATGTCGATCGTTTTTTTTATACTTTTCTTAACTTATGTTGTTTATGTTGTTGTGTGCATTAACAAAAATGTTCAACGGCATGTTACGGCTTGTGCGGCTAATATTGCTCTTGCGGAAAAGGGTTTTCAAGAAAGGTCATTGCGGAAAGATCAGCTTCAAAAAGACAAGATAGTTTTAGAGGCTGAAGCATTGAAAATTTATACGCTTTATGAATTAACAAGAGAGATCACAAAGACGTTTAACCCCGAAGATGCGTTTAAGATCTTAAGAACGTCATTGGAGGAACATATTCATTTTAAAGAATGTCGGCTCGTTGAAGCGGAGTCTGAAGAGATTGTTTCTTTTAAAAGGAAAGATGATCATTTTGTTTTTACTCTTAAAGATAAGAAAAAGATCATAGGGCATCTTTTAATGACGGATGTTTCGGAAAAAGACAGGGAGATCGTGTCGATCTTGGGAAATCAATATGTTCTAGCTCTGCGGCGTGTCAATCTTTATGCAGAGATCGAAAGGATCGCGATCACGGATAATTTGACGGAAACTTATACGCGGCGCTATGCTCTTGAGCGTTTTCAGGAAGAAGTTAAGCGTTCGCAAAGCCGGAAGCTGAAATTGTCATTTTTGATGATCGATGTTGATCATTTCAAGAAATTTAATGATACTTATGGCCATTTGACCGGAGATAAGATCTTAAGAGGGATCGCGGAGATCATTAAGGGGAGCATTCGTGAAATTGATATTGCTGGGCGTTTCGGCGGGGAAGAGTTCTGTGTTGTCCTTCCAGATACCGATCGTGAAGGAGCGCGCTTTGCGGCAGAAAGAATCCGCCAAGCGGCTGAGAGAGCTACTATTAAGGCTTACGATGCGAATGTTCAGGTTACCTTAAGTGTTGGAGTTGCCACTTTCCCGGATGATGGAAAGTCATCAGGCGAACTTATCGAAAAGGCTGATCAGGCCTTATATCGGGCTAAGAAATTAGGCCGGAATCAAGTATGTTTTTTTTAATATTGTTGAGTTTCAACCTTCCATTGATCAGCTAGTTACGACAATATTTACTTTCTAATTATTGAGAAATTCACGTTGAATCCCCATTTATTCTTATGTACAATGATTCCAACTTCCAGTATTGATAATAATTATTTATATTAGTCCTATATATAATGACAAAGTCAGTTCCGCAGTTTATTGTTGGTGTTGATGTTGGCGGTACGAATGTTAAATTCGGGATCGTGAACCTTTCTGGAAAAATTATTCTCCGAACTCGCCTGGAAACAAAAAGATACATCTCTAATAAAAAAGTTCTCATCGAGGCGATCGCAGCTGAGATCCTTCGATTATTAAAAGAAAATCAGCTTTCTATCCGAAATGTTCGCGGTGTGGGGATGGGGCTTCCGGGGCTTATTGATTCGGAAAGCGGAATTGTTGATTTCCTGCCCAATATTCCGGGTTGGAAGAATGTTCCGTTGGCTGAGTTATTATCAAAAAAGATCAAGGTCCCCGTTAAGATCGAGAATGATGTCAATTTGATCACGCTTGGTGAATGGAAATTCGGCGCGGGGCGTAACTGTAAGGACCTTGTTTGCATGACCCTTGGGACAGGGGTCGGCGGTGGATTGATCTTAGATAATAAGATCTATCGCGGGCAAGGGTTTGTTGCCGGCGAGATCGGCCATATGCCTTTAAATGAAAATGGTCCGGCATGCAATTGCGGCGGATGGGGATGTTTTGAAAGATATGTCGGTAATCAGCAGCTTCAAAAGAAGGCCGCGGATATTTTTCATCAGAAAGATATTCGGCTGGAAGATGTTTATGAGCGTGCATTAAAAGGTGATCAGCGTGCGGCCCGTTTTTGGTTTGCTGCCGGAGAACATATCGGCAATGCGCTGGTCGGTGTCGTTAATCTTTTAAATCCCAGATTGGTGATCATTGGCGGTGGAGTATCGAATAATTTAAAGTTCATGAAGCCGGCGATAGAAAGCGCTATTGCCAAAAGAGCGATGAGAGTTCAGGCTAAAATGGTAAAGATCGTAAAAGCTCAATTAGGCGATGATGCCGGGATTCTTGGTGCCAAAGTTTTGTTTGATAAGGAATAAATGGATATAAATTTTTTGAAGAAGAAGATTTTGATCTTTCTTGCCGCAAGCCTGATGGTATTTGCTCCCATTGTTCATTCGGAAGTCCCGAAGGAACCTGTTTCTGTAGAGATCAATGGCGATAATGTTGAGTATTCTGTTGATGGGAATAAAGTTATCGCAAAAGGCAACGTCGTTATTATTCGCGGTGATTCAAAACTGACCGCGGATACGGTTGATTTCTCTCGGACTACGAATCTTGCCCACGCGAAAGGCCATGTTCGTCTTATCATGAAACAAGGGGAAATTAAGGGTGATGAGGTAACTTTTAATTTTGAGACAATGACGGGAGATTTTCATGGTGCGAAAATATTTGCGGATCCTTATTATGGAGCTGGAGAAGATATTGTAAAAGTCAGTGATAAGAAGATGGAGCTTAAACGCGGGTATTTGACGACGTGCGATCTTGATAAACCTCATTTTCATTTGTTCGCTCCTAAAGTTGATATTTATCCTCAAGATAAAATAGTCGCTAGGAATATCCGCTTAGTGATCGGATCTGTTCCGGTTTTTTATATCCCTCGAATGACGCAAAGGCTGGATGACAAGAAACCATGGTTTACATTTGTTCCTGGTTATAAAAAAGATTGGGGTATGTTCCTTCTAACACAAAGCCGGTATTATATTAATGATCATTTGCAAGGAGTGGTTCACGTCGATGGACGGGAGAAAAAAAGTGTGGCTTGGGGGGTTGATGCGAAATATAAGACGGATTCTTATGGAGATGGCATTATACGAACTTATTATATGAATG
>CAYGEE010000131.1:0-5108 GCA_964348765.1 uncultured Planctomycetales bacterium
GTATAAGAAGCTAGATGTTAGAAGTTAGAAGCTAGAAATTAGGATTCTAGATTCTAGCCTCTAGCCTCTAACTTCTAATTCCAAAGTATACCCCGAAACTTTCAACTCGACCACTTTTTTCTGAAAAGTAGGGACAGACACTACTTAATCATTAATTTATCCTAAAAGTCGTGTCTGTCCCTACTTTTTTAATTTTGCTCGATGATTGGAGGAAATCTTTCATCGTCTTCCTCTTCACCGCCGCCACCGCCGCCATCTTCACCGTCATCAGGAATAGGTTCTTCGCAAAAGCTCGTCCGGCAGCCGCTGATGCAATCTTTACATGTGGTATCCGTCGATGCAGCCGAAAGACAGTCACATTTATTTTCGTAACACACCTGATTATACCACGCGTTAAAAAATTGATAATCGTAAGCGCACTCGACAGTTTTGTTCGGATCATAAACCCGTCCGTAACCAAACGTGTCACCGGAAGATTTCCACCGCCCGACGAAACCTCTGACAATATATTTCTGTAAAAGCAAGAACGCCAGCAAAAGAATAACGACGACCGCCATATATTCGACGGTGGATTGGGCTTTATGTTTTCGAAGATTGAACATATTTTTTATTCGTAAAGGTAGGGACAGAACACTGTTCTGTCCCTACACATTTCACATTAAAACTCCTCACACTTAATAAACCTCATCCCCACTCCAGGATGATCCCCGCCGTGCAAATAATATTTCGCGCATGTCTCACTCATGACCCCGTGCGAAAGAAGCGCTTTAGCATCGTCCCAACATCTGCCATTTGCCGGTTCATACGGCTCTGATGCCGACAGCGTCTCGACACGTTTATGCATTATGAACGCTCCCTTATAAATATCTTGATTCCCATGCAGATCCTGATCTGCCGGATCCGCGATCTGTAGGTCCCTGCATTCTTCATTCACTGGCTGAAAAGGATCGTCATCACTGATCGGCGTTCTCGGCGATGATCTAAACTGCCAGATCGGCTGGCCATTGGGAAATTTCAGAAAATTGCTCGTCATATTTTGATCCACCCGGGTCACCCTCATCTTCACAACACCACCGGGAGTTAACCCATCCAATTTAAAACACCGCTGCGTCTTTGTAAGATTTGTCTCTGAATAAACCCTCGGCCAAACGGGATCAACGCCGGCAGAATCCTGATCAACATTGCACGCGTTATCACAGTATCCCGGGATACGGCCTTCGACCTGAACAATATGCCACAACCCGTCGTCATCGCCGCGCGTCCGCTCCGGGCTCTTCCAACCATAAATAACTTGCTTGGGAATTTGTGGATTATAACGTATTCTTGCAATGACCAATTGACATGCCGGACCGCTTGTTGCTTCATCGACACCAACGACAACCCCATGAGAATCCGTGATATATTTACATTCTAAGAATGTTGAGATCGCTGTTTCAGCATCAGATAAAACCTTAATAATGTCTTTAGCCTCTGACAAACGGGCATTTAAATAATCCGCCCGTTTTTTGAATTTCGGAACCTGATTTCGCGCCTCATTTGCACTCAATCCGATATTAGCCAGCCAGCCGTGATTCGTGTAATCCAATGGATCATTCGCCTGGCCGATGTCTAAATTACAATAAGGATTGATATAGCCTTTTAACATCTGATTAATATTCGCCCACCATGTGCTTGTTGTTTTATTCCACGTCCCGCCGGTAGAATTGGGGACTTTACAAGCAGATGTCTCATCAAAATCCGTTGCCGGAACATCATTGCTGCCATTCCCATCATTGTCACCATAATAATATGGAAGGTCATGATTAAGATGGTCCTTAAATGTCGCCGGAAGCTGACGGCACCAAAAATTACTGCAATTGTCTAAGCACTTAATGAATATCGGCGCATCGGCTTCATTGTTTGCTACATTTGCATTGGGATCAATATCTTTCGCCCGCCGGTATCCATGGGGATCAAAAGTCCCTCCTGTATAAGCCTTTGTATCCGGATCCGTATCCGCCGCGCTGTCCGGAAGAAGGCTTCGTGGTAAATGCGCCTTTGAATCTAAACAGGTATCATCCGTGCAGTTATCGCGGCATTTTTTCAATTTATCATAATTCCCTGCGCCGCCTCCGCTCGCAGGATCGGTCGTGTTCCAATTCAAACAACTGATAACATCTTCCAAGTCGCCCTGAATGCCGTTAGGCGCGGGATCACCGTTGTCATCAACATTGGAATCGAACGTATCGTATTCTTTTTGCGACACTTTCGGAAGGTCAGCCTTTGTCCCCGGAGGAACGCACCAGACATTTAGATCAGCATAACTTGTATTAACGAACGCATCCATCCGGCTTTTCATTTGCCGGATCCAATCCAGCCACTGATATAAATAACCGTTCGTTGATGATGAACATGTCGCCGGGAAGCAATCGATCCCAGGCTGCCCGCCGGAATTAACTTTTTTCTCGATCCAATCCGCGATCGCCGGATACCACTGGTCAAATGTTTCGGTTAACGTGATCGGATCCGATGTCAAAAGATCATTAGCCTCAGCAATAAACGCCGGTATGCCGTATGTAAGAGCATCAATAGGATCATCCGGCCACAACGTTTTATCCGTTGATTGCAGGCACGTCTGATCTGCCGACGTCTGATCTTTCGCGCAATTAGCATCATAGGGCCAGGTTGTAGAAAATGGATCCCCCGCCTCAGGATCCGCACAGTATTTATCCCCGCCCCGTTTCCAAAATCCAAGAGTCGGATCCTTTAAAGCATACGGGGCAGAAGTGTCCCTATCAAAAGCACTTTCCGTACAACTAGCGTCGGACGAAATAATATTGGAAGGCAAAACTACTTTATCGGGCGCCAACGGATTGGCTCCTCTATTATTATTCAGTGATGCCATACCATCAATTTCTGTTGAAGCGTTGATCTGGATCTGATTGATCGGATCCGCAGGATCAACAGCTAATTCCAACTCATTGTTAAGCGCTTCCTGCGGAGCCGTCGCAGCGCATGGCGCACAAGTTGCGTCAAAATTCTTAGAACACCATTGACATTTAGGATCCGACGAACTGGCGGTGGCATGAAAAGTTTTGATCTGATCTAATCCCAATCCCCAACCCCAGAGAGCAGCATCGGAGGCTTTATAAAAAAACGGGTAGATCCCAACTCTGGGATCCGGCTTCGCCGGCAGAATGAACGAATAATTGGGCGGCGTATAAAATCCGGTTGTATCCTGCAAAACAAATTGATTGAGATCATAAGAACTTGGCGGCGGATCGATCTCTAATTGATGTTCAAAAGTACTCGATTGATCCGTAAAACCCACCTGATTGCGGTCCCGTAAATATAATCGATTCTCGTCGTCCCTGCCGATCTTTTCCATGAAAGAAAAATAAACATTATTCGCATTCTGATAATACGGATCATAAACATACGGATAATCAGCACCAAAAGGACTGTTCGCCGCACACTGCGATGACTGCCCGCATTCACAATCTGCCGGCGGGTTCTGCCCAGAGCACGCCGCTTTACCGGTATTGCAACATTCCGGAAAATCAGGATTAGGGGTCCCAATAATGCCGCCACCAAGATCTGTTGTATAGCCCAAATATTGAGGCACACAACAAATATTACAAGAGGATAAGATCTGTTTTCCGGAAACATCATAAACACAAGAAGGATTATCCGTAGAAGATAACGGATCGTGCAGGAAAAAAACATCTTGCCCCGTATTCGTCGGGTCATATCTGTAAACCAAATGATTTAAGGCATCCAAAAAATTCGGAATAGCAGGAACATTTAAATTGCTTGTCCGTTTTAAATAATCCCCATAATAAAGGCCGAATCGATTGGTGGAATCCAATAATTTTCCGCTGGCGTCATATCCGAATTTTAAATTCGAATTCACATCATACATATCCGGAACTTTGACATTATCCGTGACCGCATTATTTAAAGCCAATCGCACACCCTGCTCCATATATTGGGCAGAAAGAGTTAATCCCTGTGAAACCGTTTTGTTATACATTGAAGTCACTCCCGGCTCAATAACAGCGATCTGAATGACAACCGCAGCGGCGGACAGCGTCCCTACGATCGCCAGAACAACCAGCGTTGCCCCCGCGGTAAAGGGCGCAGCAATGACTGCGATGATAACCAAAGCGAATTTAATGATACTACCAACGACACCAGACAATCCGCATTTTTCCGAATTACCGCCTAATTGATCATAATATAAATATTCCCCATAACTGGCCATCTGTGATGCCAACTGACTCGCACCCATATTAGAGGCAACCGTGACCATTCCCTTGATCTGACTGACCCGCCCGATATTCAAAGATACCGCGTAAAAAATAATAGCAGCCGCCGCGACCAATAATAAAATGATCGCCACTTGACCCTTACGGCTTCTTTGACCAAAAGATCGTTTCTCAAAAAACATCCTTTGGATCATTTTTCGCGCGTTATAGAATTTACGGAAGATCATAGTTTTTCTTTCTAATCATCCCTATTGCCGTGTCATTGCGAGGAAAAGCCTTTTTAGCGACGACGAAGCAATCTTTTGTGACAACTTAAAAGATTGCTTCGGCCTGCGGGCCTCGCAATGACACAAAAATCCAGGTGTCATTGCGAGAAGCCATTATTTTTACATTATCGGCGACGAAGCAATCTTTTGCAATCGCCTAAAAGATTGCTTTATACCCCCCTTGGGGTTTACAATGACACTGATTTGAAACACGACCATTTTTCAATACGTCACATCCCCGCCCCAGATCGCGTTCATCGGACGCGATTTATAAAAAAACGGCTCCAGTTGTTTTTGCGGGCCGGAATTCGAATCATATTTTTGAAGACATTTCTTCTGCGTAATATCCTCCCACTGTAAGCACAATCCATAGTCTTCATTGACATCCTGCGTCAATATTTCATCGTGCTGCGTACGCCGATTCACCAGATCCACTCCCGTCCAGCGAAAGATCATCGTCAATCCATAGATCATCAATAAAACCACGACCATGCTGAAAATAAATTCCATCATGACCTGGGCGGATTGTTCCCTCCCCCTTGTGGGCGTAAAGCCCCGTTGGGGCCACGCCCCTTTACGGGGGAGGGCAAGGGAG
>CAYGEE010000132.1:0-5100 GCA_964348765.1 uncultured Planctomycetales bacterium
GTGTTATACTTTATACAAATCACTTTCATGGGAATTTATATAATGAAAACAAGAAAACATGTCCTTGAAATCCTCAATCGGGAAAAGTTTTTTCTAAAAGAGAGATTTCATGTTAAGCGAATGGCAATATTTGGTTCCTTTGCGAAAGGGATCCCGACAAAGAATAGTGATATTGATATTTTTGTAGAGTTTGATAAGCCGGTGGGGTTTCAATTTATTGAAATGTCTGATTATTTAGATAAGAAGCTTGGCCTTAAAACAGATATTTTAACGCCAGGCGGTGTCAAAAGCATCCGAAGGAAATCGGTAAGCAGGAATATTAAGCAGAGCTTAATGTATGTCTAAAAGAAGTGATTTTGAATATTTACAAGATATTTTTGACTCCGCGAACCGCATTCGAAAGTATGTAAAAGGATATACATATAAAAATTTTTCTGAAGATCTTAAAACTCAGGATGCTGTTTTAAGGAATTTTGAGATCATCGGGGAAGCTGCTAAACATCTTTCCAAAGACGTTCGTGGGAAGTATCCGCAAGTTTCCTGGAGTCGGGTGGCTAAATTAAGAGACAGGCTTATCCATCATTATTCTGGTATTAATTTAGATATTGTTTGGGGCATTGTTGAAGAGTCTCTCCCTCAGTTATCTGATCAAATTCTGGATATTTTAAAGCAGATGAAGAATTAACGGGATGATCCATCTTCCCGTCTTACTTATAGGGATTCTTTTATTAGTCGAAATTTCTATTATTTTTATTTCAAATCATTCCCGTTTTCAGAAATATTTTTCTATTGTTCCCTCGTTATTTTGGATCTACTTTATCCCGATGGTTTTGTCATCTGTTGGGATCTTAGATCCTAAAAGCCCTGTTTTTCAATTGATCATTACCTGGGCGTTGCCGCCGAGTTTGTTCTTGCTTTTGGTAACAGTTGATATTCGGGCTATTCTGAGATTAGGACGGATGTCGCTTTTGATGTTCTTTGTTGGAAGTTTTGGCGTTATGCTTGGGACTGTGGTTGTGTTTAGCGTGATGAAGAATATTGTTGGAACGCAATTCTGGTCGGGGTTTGCGGCACTTTCCGGATCCTGGACGGGAGGAAGTGCGAATATGATCGCGGTTAAAGAAGCTTTATCGACGCCCGATGATGTTTTTTCTCTCATGGTGATCGTTGACACGATCGTTCCTTATGCGTGGATGGGAATATTGATCGCCTCTTTAGGTTGGCAAGGTGCGTTTGATCGATGGAATCATGCGAGTGCGAATGTTTTTAATCAGCTTGGAGCGCAATCTCAATTGAGTAAAGTGGCAGGAAAGATCAAAATTTCTTCGATGGTCGTTGTTCTCTGTATTGCAGTTATTGCCAGTTGTTTCTCGCAGTTTCTCTCGAGATCTTTGCCGGTTATCCCGAATATGATCTCGGCGTTTACTTGGAATATTATTATTATCTCTATTTTAGGATTGACGTTATCATTGACGCGGTTAAAAAGGGTCGAAGAATATGGGTCGACGAAAATAGGTTATTTTATCCTATATTTTGTTTTGACCGCCATCGGCGCGAAATCGAGTTTGGTGCATATTGATAAAACATTGATATTGATCCTGTCAGGGGTTTTTATTGTGGCGATCCATTTTTGCGTGCTTATGGTTGCGGCACGATTTTTAAAAGCACCGATGTTTTTGGTCGCTGTTTCAAGTCAAGCCAATATCGGGGGAGTGGCTTCCGCGCCGATCATTGCTGAAATTTATCAGCCGGGATTATCTTCTGTCGGGCTTCTGCTTGCGATCCTTGGAAACATTGTGGGGACGTATATCGGAATTTTGACCGGACAAATCTGCCGGTTTTTTATTTAGAGATTTCTTAATTTTTCTTTGAATTTTGGCCATGGGAATTTATCTCCAGGGCAAAGGGTGCTGCTTTCGGGAACATCGCGATGGCCCAAGATATTTCGCATTGGGATGAGATAATATTTTCTTAGTTTATTGACCAAATAAGCAAGCGAGTCAAGCTGCTTGTGTGAAACTTTCTCTTCATTGAAATTCCCGACGAGGCAGATGCCGATCGCTTTGGTGTTCATGTTGGAAGCTTTGCAGTGCGCGCCGTCCTCCTGCTTGAGCCAGCGAGGAGTAACTTCGATCTGACCGTCTTCTTTTCCGCTTTTGCCATTATCAATGACAAAATTATACCCGACACCTTGATCCCAGCCTTTATCAAGATGGGATTTGTTAAAGGACAGCGAGTTTCCTTCTGTGGTTGCGCTGTGATGGATAATAATATATTTCCATTTTCTGGAAGGGAACAGGGAAATGACCGGTTTGATCTTGGATGCGCCGGGGATGGTCAGGGTTTGGCCTAAATGCACATCATCTTTTGATGTGAGTTCATTGGCTCTCATGATCGTTCCGACAGGGACATCATACATTTGACTTAGTCGCCAGAGAGTTTCTCCGGGAGCGATCGTATGAGTGGCGCTTGTTTTTGGCAGCGGGGTTTTTATAGGTTCGGGAGGAAGAGGGATCGTTTCAATGCTTGCGCAGGAGTTAAGGCCAATGCAAAGAATGATCAGAAAAAAGAGCCGTTTTAGTTGTTGATGCGAGAGTCTATTCATTTTTTAAAATAGTTTTTCATAGGACGGATCGTTTATTTGAAGCCCTTGGTTATTATCCAATGATTTCTACTTTTCTCAATGGGATTTATCATAAAAAGCTTTTTGAAAAAATGTTTGAAAGTGACCCATTTTTAGAAAAGATGGTATAAAATTATAGTAATTGTTTAGCGTTCAGAGAGCCTTATCGATCTTCACTTGTGCCATTGCGAGCGTCGCTTTTCGCTTTTAGCGAAGCAATCTTTTAAAAAGATCGCTTCGTCGTCGCTAAAAACTTTCCGCCTCGCGATGGCACAGCCAAAAAATCCGAATTTCTCTCGATTAGCTAAACAACTACAAATACAAATTATAGGGTCATAAGCGCGGCCAATCATGCTTTGAAATGGAAAGTTATTTTCTAATGAATCGAAATAAGATAATTCTTATCCTTTGCTTTATCCTCTTAGGTGCTTCCTTTCGTTTTGGATTATTTTTAACCAGCACAAAACCAATGGGAAATGATGAGATCCATTCTCAGGTCCATACTATTGACGGATATTCTTATCAAGATATGTTCTTAGGCAAGATCGGGGGAGAGGGGAATAATACTCCGTTATATTACGTGATCCAGAAAGCGATCTGTCAGTTCGCAGCTGTTAAATCTCCTGTGGAGTGGATCAAAGGCGCGAGGACATCAGATGATCCTTTTTTAATGATCCTTTTAAGACTTAATCCGATCTTTTTTCAAAGTCTTTCGATCATGTTTTTGTTCTATTTCTTTGCCCGGTACCATTTTTTTATGGCTGGTGTTTATTCTATTCTCGTTTTTGTTCTGACATCAACTCACAATTGGGTGTGTTGGGCTGAGGCACGGCCGTATGCGTTATGGACATTCTTAACTTTCGCTCAGGTCTTATTGTTTTTAAGGATCTTGGATCTGACAGAAGTTAAAATAAAACATTTCCTCTGGCTGACGGTTATTCATTTGCTTTTATCATTGACCGTGGTTTTGAGTTTGGGCCAGATCGGGGCTGTTTCTGTTTTATTGTGGATATTTAAAGACAGGAAGCTCTCTAAGTATGTTTTCTTGACGATCGTTCCAGCGATCTTGTGTTTTTATTATTACAGCCGCACGATCAAAGACAGATATTCAGTTCCCTTTAGTTTCCCGCATGTTATCTTTGCGCATATTCCAGCGCCGCATTGGATATTGATCATTGTTTTTTTAGTGCTTGCTTTAGTCTTTTGGATCCAATTGATGATCAATAAAAAGAAGATATTTTGTGACAGTATGAATTGTGTTAGGTTGTGGAGAGCGACGGCGATCTATGTGGGGCTTATGTTCTTGATGGTTCTGGTGTCAGCTGTTGTTTTTACTTTGTTTACATTTTGGAGTTCTCATGGAGTTGCCGGAAATAAGATCGCCACACGCTATTGGCTTTTCTTGACCCCGATCGGGATCGTTGGTGTTGTTTTGATCGTTTCGAATCTTTTTAAAGTTTTTCATGAACAATATTGGATGCGGATAAATCTTATTATTTTGGCGTTAGGAACATTAAGTCTTTGTTATTTGGATAATTATCCACTATGGGCATATTTAGAATTCCTCAAACGGCACTTCGGTATTTTGTCTTAGCCGTTAAGACATTTTTAAGCGGGCTTTTAGTGCTGATGTTCGTTCAGTATATTGCCACGCATTATGAAAAGATCATTTTTGATCATAAGATCGAGCGGTTGAATGTTTTGATCCCCGGTTCGTTCGCGCATTTAATAGATATTGTCCGTAACAAAGCTCCTGTTAATCCCCGTCAGCTCCAGGAAGACATTCGTTTTTATGAAAAGCTTGTTGAATATTTTCCCGATCATTCTGATGCCTGGGGAATGTTGGGATTTTGTTATTATCATTTGGGGAATACGGCTAGTGCTTTGAATTCTTACGAAAAGGCGATCTCGTATAGTCCCGAGAACTTTTGGTTCCATTATAATGCCGGAGTTATTTTGTTTGAAAAAGGACAATATTTTGAAGCGACCAGATTCTTGCAGAAAGCGATCGCGGTTAACGCAAAAAAGACGGTTGATTTTTTAAGTATCAGGCGGCCTATTTATGAATTGATCCTTAAAGAGGATCCGGAGTTTGCTAAAGAAATGATCATACGCTTAGCAAGAGGATATCGTGACAGTTATCGCATGCTGGTTGTGAGTTGTTCACAGTTAAGGAATTATAAGTCGCTGGTAGGTTATGCATCCAAGGCCATTGAATTGAATGTGGGGTCAAAGGAAGATTTTTATTATTACATCGGGTTTGCCTATTTTCAATCGAAGAGATACAAAGAAGCTTCTGTTTATTTGGAAGAAGCTCTTAAGATCACTCCAAACTTCATGGAAGCGGCTCAATATTTAACGATGTGTTATCAGGTAACCGGACAAGAACAGAAAGCTGTCGAGCTGAAAGAAACATCGCCGACACTTATTAAGTACATGAAGGGATCAACGGTCCTTAATGGCCGATATATAAAATT
>CAYGEE010000133.1:0-5091 GCA_964348765.1 uncultured Planctomycetales bacterium
CGCACGTTTGAGGGGCGTGTGGGGTAACCCATGGAGGTTCAAGTCCTCTTCCGCGCATTATTTTAATTTTAATAAACAAAGAAATAATAATGACATCAAAAATAAAAGTCTCTGCAAGTATTTTATGTGCAGATTTCACAAAGCTTGCCGATGAAATAAAAAAATGCGAAGCCGCCGGCGTTGATATGTTGCATGTCGATGTCATGGACGGGCATTTTGTGCCGAATATCTCGATTGGCCCGATCATCGTTGAGGCGATCCGTCCGTTAACAAAACTTCCCATCGAAACGCATTTGATGATCGATCATCCAGGGATGTATATTGATAGTTTTATTGATGCTAGGGCAGACATTGTTTCCATTCAGGTTGAGTGTTATGGCCCGTTACGAAAAGAATGTGACGGGTTAGGGAAATATCCCAAAGAGGTTGATTCGGTTAATGTGAGATTATTGCGTGATGATATTTTAAGGATAAAAAATCGCGGGAAGAAAGCTTTTCTAGTCGTAAATCCCGGAACGCCGCTTTGTTTTAACGAGCTTCTTAAAGATATTGATGGCGTGCTCATCATGAGTGTTAATCCCGGTTTTGCTAAGCAGAAATTTATGCCGGGTGTTATTCCAAAGATTGAAACTCTTCGAAAGATATTTAAAGGCGATATTTCTGTTGATGGCGGCGTGAATGCTGAATCAGCACCGCTTGTCGTAAAAGCGGGTGCCAATGTTCTTGCAACGGCAAGTTACTTTTTTGGCGCCAAAGATCCCGCCGCTGCAGTTCAATATTTGAAGAACTTATCGTAAAGCATCTTTTCTGTGAAATCCCTACGTAGGTATGTTATATTTTAATTACGATGATCCCAAAGAATGCGAGTTATAAAATCTCTTCTAAAAACGCCCAAACAGCTGTTGAATATATGCTGTTATTGATGGTCGTGATGAGCGTTGTTTTGATCGGATTAAAAACTTATCTGCCGAGGATCTATGGCGCTTCCAATGTTTATTTTGATAAAGCAACAGATGCTATTATGGGAAATGAATCGCGGTGCGGGGATGGGACTTGTCATTCTCCCTTTGAGTCTTCTGAAAGTTGCCCACAGGATTGTTGACGCTCGTCTAGATTTGTCTTTTATTCCTTATAAAAATACTATGATCAAAACTTTTAGCGTATTTCTTTAATTCGGCTGCGATCTCGCCGATCTGGGCGACGTGAGTAATGGGTTGGTTGACGTTACTGACGATGCCGATCGATACTGATAATAGGCCAAATTTCTGAACAACTCCTTGCCTATCGGTACTCATGATAAATCCAGCTTTGTTATCGGCTTCTGTATAAAAAGACGGGACGGTTCTATTGAATTCGTTGACGATCTTTTCGCAAATTCCGTCAATCGTTGCATCATCAGTCATAAAAACAAAATCATCCCCGCCGATGTGTCCCAAGAAATTCCCTGAATTATTGACCTCTAAAACATATTTGATAAGAATTCTGGCGAGCTCTTTAAGGACATCGTCTCCTTTTTCAAAGCCGTAATGGTCATTGTAGGATTTGAATTTATCAAGATCGGCGTATCCAACGGCAAAAGGTTTTTTGTTATCAATGCGAAGCTGTAATTCTTCCATGATAGAGGTATTCCCGGGTAAATGCGTTAAAGGATTAGCATCAAGGCTTCGCACGGTGCGGCGCAGGATCATTTTTATCCGGGCGAGAAGTTCATCCGGAGCAAAAGGTTTGACCAGATAATCATCAACACCGGCCTCGATCCCGCTGATGCGGTCTTTGACCTCTCCTTTGCCGGTGAGCATAATGACCGGGATGTGGCGCAAGAGAATGTCTTTTTTTAATGCTTTGCAGAATTCTCGTCCGTTCATTATTGGCATCATATAATCGCAGACGATCAGGTCTGGATTTTTCTGTTGTACGACTTTTAATCCTTCTTCACCGTTTGAGGCTTGAAAGACATCGTAGTATTCTGATAAAGTTAACTGCAGGACATCGAGGATATCTGAGTCGTCATCGACGGTAACAATAATTTCTCTTTTCATGAAATAGCCTTCGTTTATAGAATGTTAAGAGTCTGCTGTTTTTTCTTTTACGATCTCGCGTGCGATGGGAAGGGTGAAATGAAACGTTGAGCCGGCATTCACCTGACTGGTTATCCAGATCTTTCCATTATGCGCCTCAATGATCTTTTTAACTAAGGATAATCCTAACCCTGTCCCTTTGAGATTCTGATTTATTGTATTATCAACTTTGTAAAATTCATCAAATAATTTTTCTATATCTTCCTGAGCAATGCCTATCCCTGTGTCCGTGATCTCAATAAGAACGTGAGGCCCTTCGACTTTGACTCGCAGGCTGATCATTCCCCAATTGGGCGTGAACTTTATGGCGTTGTTGATAATATTAATAAAAACACGTTCAATTTGACTGCTGTCGATCATGATCTCGGGAAGATTGTGTGCGATATCGGTGGTCCATTCGATATTTTTTTCTTTCATTTGCGGCGTTAAAAGGTCGTGAACATTGTCGATGATCCTTGAGATCAGGCAGCGGCCAAAGTTCATCTCAGCTTTTCCAGATTCGATCCGGGCGATATCCAACAGGTCGTTGATAAGTTTGACGAGATTATCAGAATGTGTGTTGATCTTTCCAAGGCGTTCTTTGACAGTTTCCGGAATGTCCCCGAGCTTTCCTGTCATAAGAAGTGAGGCATATCCTTTGATAGACGTTAGCGGTGTTCGCAATTCATGCGAGACGGCTGAAATGAACTCAGATTTATTCTGACTGATCGTTTGCACATTTTCCAAAGCAGAGGCCAATTCTTTGGTCCTTTCTTGGACTTTTCTTTCCAGCTCTTGGCGGGAACGGAAAACCTGTTCAAAAAGCCGCGCGTTCTCGACGGATTGTCCGATCTGATTAGCCAAGATGGAGATCAGTTCTTCGTCTCCAGCGGTAATGCTTGAGGCGTTGGAGCGATTTCCGACAAAGACAGCTCCCAACATTCCGTTTTGTGTCAGGATCGGAGAGATGACGAAATGTTCAACACTAAAAAGCCGTGCGATCGTTTCTCGTCGTTGTTTCGGCGCATTGATCGATGAAAAGGTGCGCCCGTCGTTAAAAGCGGCCATCAGATGTGTTTCTTTGAGGAGGTTGCTAATAATAAAATGAATATCTTCAGAAGAATAGGAAAGACTTACGCGACTGAGAAGTTCTTTTTTTTCATTGTAAATGCAAATGATCCCTTTTTCAAACCCCAGGTCGATCATAAGGGCTTGATCAAGCCGATGGAAGATCTCATTCTCATCAAGAGTCGTGCTGATCAAGCGGGATGTTTTTTGCAGAACATCAAGGCTTCCCAGACGTTTATCTAATTCTTCCTGGGCTTTATTTAATTCGAGATCTGTTCTGACGATCAATTTTGCTTGTTCATCGAGTTCGTAAAATGAACGTTTAAGTTTATTGAGAGAATTTTGCAGCTGGTTGATTTGTTCGGACTTTCCTATGACCAAGAAAAATAAAACAGCTAACGTTGTAAAAAGGATCAGCGTGATTATGAACTGAATGTAGGATGGGATATTTTCCATGGTTTTAACTGATCGCTAAAATGACGATGCTCTCATTTTGAAAATGAGGCATTTTAAATCGTTCAACCGCTTGAAACGGACAGATCTCTCCGTTTGTGTACATTCCGATCAAAGGGATATCCGGCCCGAAGATCTGTTTGATATAATTGATCTCTTCTGCAGCCATTCTTCCAAGTAATTTAAGCCGGGACATTGATTCCAGGACAATGATCAGTTTTGCTTGTTTTCCTAAAAGATTTTTGTAGGCTTCGCGGGCTGCATCGGCCGCTGCTTGTTTACATGATTCTTTATTCCCGATCATAATATGAACTTCTGAGCCAAGAGGGACCTCTCCTTGACATACGATACTCCCGTCAGCGAGGATGTCAACGGCATTTTTGAGTAAATATTCGTCACTACCATCGACATAGATCCCCAAAGGATAAAGGATCGCCATTTGACCTAGGTGGGAGGAACGAAGATTCTCTGCTTCAGCTCCGAAGTATTCCTCGTAAATGCTGGAGGCTTTTTTGCCGCTGATGGAAACGATCATATTGGTATCGATCTTATCAATGGTTCGCGGTTTTCCCAGGGGCCGCCAGCCGTGCCGGCTGCCGACTCCAATGCTCATGTGTCCGCCTAAAAGAAGACTAACCGCGGCGTTTTGTAACACGTTGTTCTCAAGAAATTGATATGTTTTTTCAAAATGAAAATCATCGCTGCTGCATCCGCCGACGACAGGAAAGACATTTCCCAGGACTTCTTGAGCGCCTTTTAGGATCTCAGATGTGTTCTTAAGGTTGCCATCAGCAAGAAATAAGAAGGCCTGTCTGCTGTGAGAGCCAAAATTAGATAGCGTGCTTCTAGCTAAGAGCGATCCGGATTTATGACCGTCTTCCATATTCACATTTTGTACACAACCGATGCCGAATTTTATTTCCTCAGAAGAACACGCCAGGATAGCGATGCCTCGGTGTTCGATGGAATCAGAAAGGATGATCCCGGCGCTGGTGCATCCAATAAGTTTTGCATCTTGGAGGACCCGCATAATGACCGGAAGGGCTTTTTTTGCATCATAGTGGACGGTCATGATCACTAAGCTAAAATCGATGCGGTCGTGGTGTAATTGTGTTTTGGCTTGAAATGCCGCTTCCTTGGCGCATTTTTCCGCGTCGAGATGCTGGCTGAAACCGATGCCGATACGAGTTGACATGTTAATTTTAAAAAATATTAAGTTGTTAGGATGGGTTTTTTGTTATGCGTCGAGTTATGGGTTTTAGGTTATGCGGTCTTCCCCAAGACACATAACCCGCTACTCGACCCACAACTCATAACACATCCTTAATGAGTTTTTTAGGGTTTTGAGCTGGTCTGTTTCTAAAAAAAGTTTGACCCTTCAAACGAATATGTTATATTGACACAATCTTGGGATAATATTACTATTTATATTCAATAAAAGTATACAATAGTTCTTTTAGCCTGTTAATTGATAATTCCAAATTTTGCGAGGGCCCCATCGTCTAGCCTGGTC
>CAYGEE010000134.1:0-5061 GCA_964348765.1 uncultured Planctomycetales bacterium
TGAACATCGAATTTAAGCCCCTCTTGCGCCGGAATATGCATCGAGAGTTTTGTATACGCGGTTTTGTGCACGGTCATCTGAAGCTGTGTAAATTCGTTTTGGATTGTCGTAAATATTTCTTTGGTTATTTCTAAATTGTTACTTATAAATCGTTTGTTTCTTCTAAGGATATTCGTGGTAGTTCTTAATTATTTTTGAAATGCCAGTAGAACGATTTTTTTGATCAGTTGATTGTAAGAAATATCGATTTTTTCTGCGGATTGGGCGACTTCATCGATCTTGGCGATGCAGGGGTTCGCGTTGGGTTCAATGATATAAACTTTTCCATCGGATGTCAGGCGAATATCAAAACGGATATAGCTTTTAATGTTCAGCGCTCGATAGGCTCGCTTGCAAATTTCCGTGATCTTTTCTTCAATGCCATCGGCTAATTTCCCGCTAAAGGTGCTTTTGATCCCCCATTTATCACGATAATTATCATCCCATTTGGCTTTATACGTGGCGATACGCGCATCCTCCGGAAGTTCGCCGAATTTCATTTCTCGAAACGGAAGGACTTTCAAGCGCCGATTGCCGATGATCGCAACGTATAGCTCTCTTCCCTCGATATATTCTTCGGCGATCGCATCCATTTTCATATTTTCGTGAATGAATTTGACGCGTTCCAAGAAGGCCGCTTCGTTATCGACAACGGAGGCCATCGAAATGCCGCGGGAAGCTTCTTCACATAAGGGTTTGATCACAACAGGAAGTTTTAAGCGCTGCGGCAGCCAGACTTTGTGATCGCGGTAAAAGGTATAAAAATGCGGTGTTTTAATGCGATGGAAAGTGAATATTTTTTTGGTCAGCGCTTTATTGTTGCAGATAAAAGAAATATCAGAGCTTGCTCCGGTGTAGGGGATGTCGAGCATTTCTAAGAACGCCACGATGTTTTTTTCCAGTTGGGAACGGTCATTAAAGACTTCGGCTAAATTGAAAATTACATCCGGCCGGTTTTCTTTGACCTCATCAATAAGCGGTGTCACATCATTAAAGAGCCCGAGCAGTCTGACCTCGTAACCATTGGCTAAAAGAGCGAGGTAGACATCATTTTCTGTGTACATATCCTCGGGATCAGCAAATTCAGCCTTGTAGTCATAGCCGCGCGGGTGGCTGTAACGGCTTGAGAACAAAAGCAATACTTTTAATTTCTTCTTCATTTTTTACTTCCGCGGAAGTGGCCTGTATAAAGATAATTCATGCTTAAAGATGTTACATATGCCGATAAGCTGATCAGGATGGAATGTTCATCAGCGTTTATTAAAAGCTTTAATTCCAGAGATCTTTTTACGATATCCTTAAGCAGGTCATTGATGATATATTTTTTTTCACCGGAAACACGCGATGCGCTGTATAAGATGTCTTTGTGATGTTTTTTGATAAAATCAGATGCTTTTTGTAGTTTAATATTTTCTGAGGTTGGTTCAATGAAAATTCTCTTTAAAAAGAGATCGTGAAAATCAGGGTATTCTTCCGCGCGAAGGTTGCGTTTCTTTTTATAATAATTTGTTAGGGTAATCTTAAGGGTTGAAAGCCTCCAGAATTTTTTGTTCGCTTTAATTGGCGGTGCCTGCTCTTTGATCTCGGCCATGAGAGAATCGACATATTCAAGTTTCTTAAGCGCCTTCCATCCTTTATATTGATTGCGCCAATCGATCGTTGGTGTCAGCCACACGGCGAATGTTTCGACGAAATCTTCATCCGGATGATATTGCGCGTAATAGCCGTCAATGTGACGGACATAATTCTTGCTGTAAGCGCGGAATTTATACGTGTCGCCATATTCTTCTTTTGAGGAACCGAAGATCTTTTGCCATTTCTTTCGTTTGTGAAAATTATACGCATAACAGATCGCGTGGCCGGTTTCATGGCGTAAAAGCATCATGCACCATTTTTTTGTCTCGCCTTCCGCATCGATCATGAATTTTCGTTCGAGTTGGATCAATTTGGGATGTGCTAAATAAAAGGGCACGCCGATACAGGTTTCCCCTTCCGGCGTTAACCATTCATCTGCTAGATAACATTCCGGCTTAAACACAATGCCTTTATCCTGTAATTCTTTGTAAAGTTCAGCAATGCACTCCTCGAGCCAAGTGCCTGGGATCTTGATGGGCAGATCGCAAATACGATGTTTCAGCAGATCTTCATCAGAGATGTTATCGAGATCAATCAGTGGTTTTATTTTTGTTTTTTCGAGTGCGGGCTCTGTCATGAGGCTTTTATTCTAATTAACATTGTAGGCAGATTATACCGTTAATTGCGTCGGGAAACAAGGCGTTAATTTATTAGAAAATGCCCCCGACAGGAATCGAACCTGTACCACCAGCTCCGGAGGCTAGTGCTCTATCCGTTGAGCTACGGGGGCGAAAAAATACTTTTAGTTAGTATTATTTGAGGATTTGGAATTATCAGACGCAGAACCTTCTTTAAAGGCTTTTTTGAATTCTTTGATGCTTTCACCTAAAGATCGCGCGATCTCGGGTAATTTTTTAGGCCCGAAAATCAGTAAGATCACGCCAAAAACAACTATCCAATGCACGATCGAAAATTCACCCATTGATTTCTCCTTGATACGATTAACTGCGGATAACATTCTAGCTTAACATTTTTTTCTTTTATTTTCCGATTAATTTTTCTATACGTTTATCAGGAATGAGCCAAAGAATGGCTACCGAAATATAAAGTGTGTTTGCTAATACGTGGCTGATGAATGACAATAAAATACCGGCGGTATAACTGGCCAGAGAGAGCTTTCCTTTCCAATCTTTGTTAATGGCCTTCGCCATGGCAGAATCTTTGCCGTGACTGTCGATGATGAGATTTTGTAGAACAAAGTAAGAAATAGCCGCAAAAAGAAGGATCGTGCCGTAAAGAACTGATGGCCATGGCCCGCCTTGATTCTCTCCGAGCCAGCCGGTGACAAATGGGAAAAGTGACAGCCAAAATAATAGAGCCAAATTAGCCCACATGATCTTACCATTGATATGTTTGGCCGCATGTAAAAGATGATGATGATTATTCCAGTAGATCCCGATATAAAGAAAACTTAAGGTGTAGCAAAGCAGTGCAGGAATAACGGGGATCAGCGCGCTAAGATCATTGCCATGCGGCGCTTTGATCTCTAAGACCATGATCGTGATAATGATCGCGATGACACCGTCACTAAAGGCTTCTAAACGGTTTTTTGGGATATAGCTTTCATTCGACATGGCGGATCTTCCTTTTGTTAACAGTTTATTATTTCACCGACTTGGATCATCGGTTTTACGTCGGTATATTTGGAAATATTTGAAACGACATCTGATCCAACGGCTTTATAGGCTTTTTGAAAATCAGCCAAAGTATCGAAATAGAGATATCCGATCGCAAAAAATGGTGATTCTCCTCCGGTATGAGTTGTGAGTCCGTTGTCGACTTCGATCTTACGTAGTCCATAAGGACCAAATTTTTTTTGGACCATCGGCAGATGCGTGTTGAGATAATAATTTAGGTCAAATTTTTTCCCTGGTGTTCTAGGGTAGACTGCGGCGATCCGAATCATTCGTTCTCTCCACGAATTTCAAGTTCATAATCACCACCGATGATCCGGACTTTCACGACGATCGGCCGGCAGCAGACTTCGCAGTCGGTTGTGATCTCATAAGCGCGTCCCACCTGGCTTTCGACACCGATCTCATTAGGGCTGCCGCAATACGGGCATAAAAAATTTTCGTCAGAATAGGCGCTCATAATTTGTTTTTTTTGAGTATTTTTTGTGTCATTGCGAGGAGCTTAAAATTTTTTATAAAAAGGCGACGAAGCAATCTTTTAGAGTGTTTTATAATATTGCTTCGCAAAAAGCGCTCGCCCTGGCCTGCCAGATATTTGTTTTTTTCTGGCCAGGGCAGGCAATGACACAGCCTTTTTACTTTAACGAAGAGATATCGATAACAAATCGATAACGCACATCTCCTTTTAAAACACGTTCATATGCTTCATTGATCTTTTGGATCGGGATTGTTTCAATATCAGAAACAATATTATGTTTCCCGCAGAAATCAAGCATCTCTTGCGTCTCTTTAAGCCCGCCGATCAATGATCCAGCTAAATGACGTCGTCCGAAGATAAGACTTCCGGCGGCGACTTTGACGGGATTGCTTGGAACGCCCAGAAGGACCAGCGATCCGTCGCGGGAAAGTAGGCTTAAATATTTATTCCAGTCGAGTTCAACGGAAACGGTATTTAAGATAAGATCAAAATGTTTTGTGAGTTTTTCGAAGTTCTGCGGATTTGAGGTGTCATAAAAATTATCCGCACCAAGGCGTTTGGCATCGCTTTGTTTTTTTGCGGAATGGCTTAAGACGCTCACTTCTGCGCCCATGGCATGCGCGAGTTTGACGGCCATGTGGCCTAGTCCGCCGAGGCCGATGACAGCGACCTTTTTTCCAGGACTTGTTTTCCAGTGGCGCAGCGGCGAATACGTTGTGATCCCGGCGCACAATAATGGTGCGGCCGCATCCAGTGCGAGATTGTTCGGAATCCGCAAAACGAAATGTTCGTTAACGACGATCTTTGTTGAATATCCGCCGTGCGTCGGGGTTTTTCCGTCTTTTTCAACGCTGTTGTAGGTAAAGACAGGGCTTGGGCAATATTGTTCTAATCCATCTTTGCATTCGCGGCACTCATTGCATGAGTCGACCAAACATCCCACGCCGGCTTTGTCGCCTTTTTTAAAATTCTTAACTTTTTTCCCAACGCTAGTGACGATCCCTGTGATCTCGTGTCCCGGGACCATGGGGAATTTTGAATTGCTCCATTCATTTCGCACTTGATGAATATCAGAGTGACAGACACCGCAATACTTAATATCTATTGCGACATCATTGTCGCCTATTTCCCTGCGATTGAATTCAAAAGGCCCGAGTGGTTTTGTCGCGCTAAAGGCGGCGTAAGCTTTTGTCTGGTTCATATGTCCTTCTTTCTTGCACAATTTTAGTGTTCTAAAATAATGTTAAATCCCTCAAATTGCGGATGCCCGAGATA
>CAYGEE010000135.1:0-5002 GCA_964348765.1 uncultured Planctomycetales bacterium
GGGGAGGGTGAACCCCCACCTAACCTCCCCCATAAAGGGGGAGGAATCAATTATTGACCATTAATTTGCTACGTTTTCCTATCAGTAGACAGTCATAAAGAAAATTGTTAGAATGACCCAAATATCATTTCGTCATCCCCCTGCGAGATGACAGAAAATTAACCATAATTTTTAAAGGAGGGGGACTATGAACAAAGAAGGAAGTTTAACTAAAATTGCTGTTTTTAAGGGAAAGCACATTCGCCGTGTTTTGGTGAAGGGCGAGTGGTGGTTCTCGATCGTTGATGTCGTGTCAGTCTTAACGGATAGTGAGAATCCCAGGGATTATTGGTATAAGATGAAAATCCGGGAAAATGATGAGAGCGGTGTTGAGTTGTCGACATTTTGTCGACAACTGAAATTAGAATCAAACGACGGGAAAAAATATAGTACTGATTGCGCCAATACCGAAGGAATTTTCCGTATTATCCAATCTATTCCCTCTCAAAAAGCTGAACCTTTCAAGCGCTGGCTGGCCCGTATCGGCAAAGAGCGGTTAGACGAGATCGAAAATCCCGAGCTTGGCATGCAGCGGACTAAAGAGATCTATGAGAAGAAAGGTTATCCTAAGGATTGGATCGAAAAACGTCTGCGCGGGATAGCTGTCCGTCAAAAGCTCACCGATGAATGGGATGTCCGCGGCGCGGGATTTGAAAATGATTACGCTATTCTGACCAACGAGATCATGCAAGGCGCTTTTGAGCTAAAGGTTGAAGATTATAAAAAGCACAAAGGCCTCAAAAGAGAAAATCTTCGTGATCATATGACCGATCTAGAACTTATTATCACGATGCTGGGAGAAGCCGCCACAACCCGGATAACAGAAGACCGCGATTCGCAAGGCATTCCTGCCCTCAAAAAAGACGCCAGAGACGGCGGAGCGGTCGCCGGACGGACCAGAAAAGATATCGAACAGCAGGCGGGGACGAAGGTTATTTCGAAGGGGAATTTTCTGCCGTATAAAGCTAAAAAATTATTAAAGTAGAAATGAAAGATTTAACATCTCAGTCTATTGCACCTATTTCCTCCCCTGAAGTCCGCATCGTCGAGGCTTCGGCTGGGTCGGGGAAGACTTATGCTCTTGCTAAACGGTATGTGCAGCTGTTGCTGTCGCATGAGGAGCCGTTTCCTCAGATCCTTGTCAATCAGGTTCTCGCGATCACTTTCACTAAAAAGGCTTCTTTCGAGATGAAAGAGCGCATCCTGGAATTTTTGAAACGATTATCTTTGGGGATCATGCCGTCGGAAGAGGCGAAGTTAATGCTGTCTGGCGTGTCTTTAACTGAGAAAGAAGCGCAGGCGAAGGCATTTCTCGTGATGCAGGAGATCATCCGGCATTATAATTATTTTCAAGTCCAGACGATCGATAAATTTATTAATTCCATTCTTTCGAGCTGCGCGTACAAGATCGGGTTGACAGCGAATTTTCGGATCAAGACCCATTCCGGGCCGTATCTGGGGCGCAGTTTAGATGAATTGATCGACCAGGCCGCGCAGGATAAGACGATCAAAAAACATTTTGATCATTTTCTGCAGAATTATCTTTATCTCGAAACGCGTTCGGGGTGGTTCCCGAAAGATGACATGCTTTCGATCTTAAATCATCTTTTCCGTCATCAAAATACGTACGGCTGCGGATTTTATCATAGTCCGATCTATGCGGTAGATGTGATCACAAAGAAACAGATTATTCTTAAGGATATGAAGTCTCTGCAAGAAAATCTTCCGGCGGGCACACATAAGACATTTTTAAAAAGTCTCGATAATTTTTTGAGGACTCATGAGAGCGGTTTTGACGTCGATTCTTTATCCGCTTATTTTGGAAAAGAAATCCCGCTCACTAAGAACGCTGAAGCGTCGGCTAAATGTCTGTCGTTGTGGCGCAAAGTCAATGATGACCTTAAAGAGCTCTGCGAGATGGAAGCTGTCGCGTCCTTTGCGCCTTATGTTGAGATTTTTGATGATTTTAAACGGGAAGTGTTAAAGATCACGACGAAAGAGGATGTTATTTTCTTGGAAGAATTGAATCAAAAGGCCCACCGATTGTTTGATAATAATGAGTTTTCCGTCGCGGAATTATATTATCGATTGGCGAGCCGTTTTCGGCATTATCTGATCGACGAGTTCCAGGATACGAACCGCCTGCAGTGGAATAATTTGAAACTCATGGTCGAAGAAGCATTGTCTTCCGGCGGGACGCTTTTTTATGTTGGAGACCGCAAGCAGGCGATCTATGGGTTTCGGGGCGGTGAAGTGAAGCTTTTTGATGATCTGAAGGAACATTTAACGAGTTTTGGTGTGAAAGAAGAATTTCTGACCGTTAATCGGCGCAGTCAGAAAGAAGTCGTTCTGTTTAATAATGAGATCTTCTCCATTGATAATCTAAAACGGTTCATTCGGGAAAAGGAAGCGTTTGAGGAGAAGAAGAAAAGTGTCTTGGTCAAGTTTCATGACGAAGATTTTAAAATGATCGAACATGTTTACAAAAGCGCGCAGCAGGAATATCTGCCGGATCGCACCAAAGGATTTGTTTCGCTGGAACATATTGACGGCGACAATAAGGAAGAGAAGGAATGGGTTTTAAGAGAGAAGATCGTCACCTTGGTGAAAGACCTGTCGAAACGTTTTGAACTGCGTGATATTGCGATCTTAACCCGCAAGAATGCCGACGTGGAAAGCGTCACCGGCTGGCTTTGGGATGAAGGCATCGCGGTTGCTTCCGAGAGGACGTCGAATGTTAAGAACCATCCTCAGATTTGTGAATTGATCGCGTTTCTTAAATTCTTGAATTCTCCGATCGATAATTTGTCCTTTGTGAATTTCATCACAAGTCAGGTTTTTTTAAAAGCCACCGGACTGAAAGAGCTCGACGTGCATCAATTTGTTTTCAGTAAGCGGGAGATCATTAAACAAAAGAAAAATGATTATGTTTACCTGAAATTCCGTGAGACATATCCGGAAGTTTGGGAAAAATTTATCAGTGAGTTTTTTAAGAATGTCGGATTGTATCCGTTGTATGAATTGATCGTGAGCATTTATTATTATTTCCGTGTCTTTGAGAATTTTCCGCAGGCGCAGGGGTTTTTCATGCATTTTCTAGAACTGATCAAGAAAAACGAACAGGATTATCTCGATGCCGCGGCGTTCTTGGAATATTTTGAAGGATTGGAAGGCAATGATCTTTTTGTTCGCTCGGCGGATGCCAATGCCGTTTCGGTTCTGACGATCCATAAATCCAAAGGGCTGGAATTTCCCGTCGTCATCCTGCCATTCTTAAGTTTTGATGTGGAAGTCGAGAACCGCGGCAATCATAGCCAGGAATCGTATGTGCTGGATCAGGAAGATAATACGCTTAAGCTCATGCGCCTTCGGGATGTTTATTATCGGTTTTCCGACGATCTTTATGGCGTTTATGCGCGCAAATATAAAGAGATCTTTTTGTCAGAGTTAAACAGCCTTTATGTCGCGCTGACCCGCGCGCAATGCGAATTGTATCTATTTGTCGCCGAGAAGATTAGCAATAAGCACAATCTGGCGAGATTTCTTTTTCCGGAAGGGTTTTCGCAGAAAGGCGAGCAAGTTTCTTATTCGTTCCCAAGAAAAGAAACGCCGGCGCATGACTTGCCACTTTTTAAGCCGCATGATTGGATCCATTATTTGGAAGATGAATTCTTGGTTGAGCGTGAGATCAAAAATCGCAGCAAGATCATGGACGGGAAGATCATTCATTATATTTTTTCGCAGATCATGAATTTAAAAGAGAGTGATGAAAAAAAAATGTTTGCGGCGATCGAGCGAGAGCTTACCGGCGTGTTTACCGGTGAAGAGAATTTGACGGATTTTGTCGAAACAGTCAGGAAAATGCTTATTAAAAAAGATATCCGCCGATTCTTTGATCTTTCCGACGCGCAAGTCTTTACTGAGAAAGAGATCGTTAATTCTTATGGAGACCTTAAGAGGATAGATCGATTGATTATTCTAAAAGATGAAGTTTGGATCCTGGATTTTAAATATTCCCGGGAGAATATTGAAGGATCGCGTGAACAGGTCAAAGAGTATTCGGAGATCTTAAAGCTGGTGTATTCCAAGCATAAAATTAAAAGTTTCTTGTTGTTTGTTGACAGTGAAACTGTTGAGGAAGTGTAGTTATTTAACTTGCATTCCCTCCCCCTAGTGGGGAGGGCAAGGGAGGGGGAAATCATTGAGGATAATTTCCATCGATGTCCCCTCCCCTAGCCCCTCCCACAAGGGGAGGGGAATTCAAAATCTTTAGCTAAGTAAACACGCGAAAGTTAGTAATGGATCAAGTCAAAGTCTATAGTTTCTGTGAAAGCTTCATCGATCGATTAACTGACGATCTTTTGAAGGAATTTGTCCTCAAAGGCAAAGACTTAAGCCGGGTCGCGATCGTCTTCGGCGGCCGCCGGCCCGCGCTTTTTCTACGGCGGGCGTTGGCAAGAAAGATCAAGGGGAATTTCTTTCCGCCGAAATTTTTTACGATCGATGAGTGGATGTCTTATGTTGTCCGTAAGACCATTGCATTCACAACGCCGGCGGAGTTGGATAATTGTTATCTTTTGTATCAATTGGCGAAAAAATATGCGCCGGAGATCTTAAAGAATCGCGAAAAGTTCGCGCAATTCTTGCCGTGGGGCTTTGAGATCTTGAAATTCATCGACCAACTGGACCTGCAGATGATCGATGATCATGAGCTGGCCAAAGTGAAGGCGAGTGCCGCGATCGGCTTTGACGTTCCCGACGATATTAACGGCCTTTTGGGAAGTATTGGGAAGCTGCGCGCGGCGTTGCGGCAGGACCTTCTTGAGAGGAAATGTTTTGCGCGCGGTCTTCAATACCGGATGGCGGCTGAGAATATTTCAAAGACTTCTTTTGATGAGTTCGATTCCATTCTTTTCTGCAATTTCTTTTATCTGCATGAAAGTGAAGAACGTGTTCTCAAAGA
>CAYGEE010000136.1:0-4997 GCA_964348765.1 uncultured Planctomycetales bacterium
ACATTACTGACGTCAAGAACGTAATGATCCTCAAAGATACTATCGGATATATCCGCTTAGCAGAGTTTCGTGAAGATTCCGCGATCCAATTTCACAAAGCCCTAGAACAATTAAAATCCGAAGGTGCACAAAATCTGATCCTTGATCTTAGAAATAATCCAGGCGGACTCTTAAATGTCGCCATCGACATCACAGAAGAATTCTTTCCTGAGGGGACACTCATTGTCACAACTAAAGCAAGACGCGTCTCACAAAATACAGAAACACGATCAACGAACAAAGATCACGTCATTGACTGGCCGATGGTTGTCCTGATCAACGAGGGCAGTGCTTCCGGAAGTGAGATCCTCGCCGGAGCTCTCAAAGACAATAAACACGCGATTATTTTAGGAACAAAATCATTTGGAAAAGGTTCCGTCCAATCCGTTATTCCTCTTCCTGACGGTTCAGGTTTACGCTTAACCACAAGCAAGTACTTTACACCTAGCGGAGTTTCCATTCATGGCATCGGTATCCAGCCTGACATCATTGTAAAAGCTAATCCGCCGGAAGAGAAAAAAAATGAAAAGGATGAAAAAACAAAAAACATTGACAAAGTTTTCGATGAGATCAACACTAAAAAAGACACCGAAAAGACCGATTTATCAAAAGCTGAACAGAAATTAAAAGAAGCGAAAGACTTATTACTCAAAGATAATCAAGTTCAAAGCGCGATCAGCGTTCTCGAAGGAATTAAAGTCTATAAAAGCTTTGTCGATAAAAAATAAAGCGAACTATTATGAACATCCTGGGAATCGAAACCTCTTGTGACGAGACTGCGGCCGCTGTTATAAAAGACGGGAAGTGGATCCTGTCCAATGTTGTAGCGACAAGCCTTGAAGATCACAAAAAATACGGCGGGATCATTCCCGAGATAGCTTCACGACGGCAGATGGAATTCATCAAACCCGTCGTTACAAAAGCTCTCAAAGAAGCAAAACTCACACTCGCCGAAATCGATGCCATCGCTGTTACCCATGAACCTGGACTGATCGGGTCATTATTAGTTGGTGTCTCTTTTGCCAGAGCATTAAGCTTTTCCTTACGAGTGCCGCTGATCATGGTTGACCACATCAAGGCTCATTTGTACGCCAACTTCCTTTCGCCGATCAACGAAGCGAAAGAACATATTCCCAAACTGCCTGCGGTCGGACTCGTTGTTTCCGGCGGGCATACATCATTATATTATTTGGATAATTTCACCTCGACAAAGATCATCGGACGAACAAAAGATGATGCTGTCGGAGAAGCTTATGACAAAGTCGCACGATTATTAGGGCTAGGATATCCCGGCGGCCCGGCTATCGATAAACTCGCGAAAAATTGCAAGAAAACTAAGATCCGTTTTGCTTCGGCTAAGCTGCCCAGCACATTGGATTTTAGTTTTAGCGGTATAAAAACCGCCGTACTCTATTACGATCGTGACCATAAAAATGATACCGATTATTCCGTTACAGAAGTGACTTTTGCTTTTCAAAAAAGCGTTGTTGATATTTTAGTACAAAAATGCCTGTCGGCTTGCCAACAATTCAAAGTAAAAACCCTCTTGATCGGCGGAGGAGTTGCGGCAAATTCAGAATTGCGCCACGAACTTATTGAAAGATCCAAACAAAAAAAGATCAGCGTTTTCTTTCCGCCGATGTCATTATGTACGGACAATGCGGCAATGATCGCCGGATTAGGATATCAACTCTTTAAAAAAAAGGAGAACACCATTCATGACGCCCGAAGTCATCAGTTCATATGATAATCTCTATTTCGTTGCCATTAAAATTTTCTGGGCGATCCTCTTGAGTGCTGCGATTGGCATCGAGAGGGAATTCCGTCATAAAGACGCGGGGTTAAGGCCGCATATTCTAGTCGGTGTGGGCTCAACGCTCATTGTGTTGACTTCCATGTACCTTTTTGATATATACAAACATGAAACTTCTATCGATCCAACTAGACTCATTACAGGGATCGTGACGGGCATCGGATTTGTCTGCGCGGGAGCGATTATGAAAGCCGGAGATAACATTAAGGGCATCACAACAGCCTCGACACTATGGATTGTCTCTGGCGTCGGTATTGCCGTTGGAGCAGGACAATATCACGCCGCTATTCTTGTAACTATTATGGTATTACTTGTTTTAATTTTTGTGCGCTCCATTGAAAAGATAATTTGGGAAAAATTTGGAGATAAAACTTAAGGAAGGATATGGCTATGTCACTAGGAAGAAAACCTGTTAAAGAAACCGAAGAAAGTAAGACCATCGAGATCAATGCTGAAATGCAAGGATCGTTAAGTTTTAACGATGCCGTTAATTTAAAGATCAACGGACAATTTACCGGAAGTTTAAATACTAAAGGAACATTAACGATCGGCCAAACAGCCAGTGTCGAAGCGAACATCACTGGAGATAACATTATCGTTGCTGGAAAGATCAAGGGAGATGTCACGGCGCATAAAATGCTCGTTCTCATGCCGACGGCAACTTTAAAAGGGAATATTTCCACGCCAAAATTAAACATTGTTGAAGGTGCTCTTTTTCAAGGCAACTGTCAGATGATCGAAGAATCTTTAAATATCGAAGAAGTCTCGAAATATTTAGAGATCGACTTACCTGAAATTGAAAGACTCGCTGACAATGGAAAGATCCCAGCCATGCGCAATGGAACTCAATGGCGTTTTGACCGCAATGAGATTGACAATTGGGCCACAACCGGAAGAGTTGAATAAAAAAAGATCAAGGATCATTCATGACTTCATCACAATATATATCGGTTCGAGAGACGGCACAGATCCTTGATATTTCCGAAAAAAAAGTGATGGAACTTATTGAAGGCAAAAAACTTCAAGCTTACCGGATCGCCGACAAATTCCTGAGACTAAAGAAAAGCGAAGTCCACGAACTAAAAGAAGCAGGAAGCATTGCCAGGGAGATCAACAATATTGCCTTCAGTCCAACAGAACGAATATCTGATTTCTTTTATTTTAATGATTTTTATCTGCTGTCATTCTTGATAATCTCTACCTTGTTAATTGTCATCTTTTACACATAAAAACAGATCACCGAATAGAAAAAGCTCTTGATATTTAAAAGACTTTCACGTAGAATTTGTTCTTCTTTGTTGATAATAAATAGAGCTAGACCCTATTTTATTATTGCTGGCGGGGTAACTCAGCTGGTTAGAGTACGAAGCTCATACCTTCGGAGTCGGCGGTTCGAGTCCGCCCCCCGCTATTCTGCTACGCTCAAAAACTTATGTGTTTGAGCTTCGCAGCAATAACGCAATTTTTTAAAACCAAAATAACGGGAACAAGGTGCTGCTTCGTTCGAACACAACAGTATTTCGAACGAAGCAGACCGCCCCCCGCTACCATACAATAACGTTTTCAATCACTCACATGAAGATCAATACAAACATCATTGTCAGCATCGTTGGGATTGCGGCTTATTGCTTATCTTTTCATGTTTGTAACGCGCAAGAATCCAATTTTAATATTGCTTTTAACGACCCTCTAAAATATTCAGATGTTATTGTCCAAGAGGTTGAAAGTGTCGATACGATCATAATCGACAACTATCTTCAGCGCGGCGAGAAAATTAAGCTGATCGGGCTCAAAGCCCCCGAACCACCAAAAAAGAAAACACCTGTCGAACGCGACAAATATGGGTTTGCAATTGAAGGCCCGATCGATCCTGAAACGTCCGTTGAAGAACAGGCCTTTGATTTTGTAAAAGACATCCTAAAAGGCCAACATGTCCGCCTGGAATTTGATACTTCAAAAACAGGATCCGCGCACAAAACGCTTGCGTATGTCTATCTTCTTAAAGATAATACTTTTGTGAACGCAAAAATACTTGAAGAAGGATACGCAGACCTTCAAATCGAACAACCCAATACAAAATACGTTGATCAGTTGCGAAGGGCTTATCAAAAAGGGAAAAAAGAAAAAAGAGGCATCCATAGTGATGATTAAGGCGAGCCAATGAATAAACAATACTTGATCTTATGCATCTTATTCATTCTTCTGGTCATTATCGGTTTTTTCGGGATTCGCTGGTTCAAAAGATTTTAAAAGTATTTTCCCTCCCTAAAAAGTATGTCTATTATCACCCAAATTAATAATTTCATTAATAAACATCACTTGATCAAAAGGAAAGACTCCCTGGTTGTTGGCGTTTCCGGCGGAAGTGATTCCATTGCCCTCATCCACATTCTAAACAAGCTACGCCATGAACTCGGATTGACGTTATATATCGCTCACTTTAATCATCAATTGCGCAGTGACTCCATGAAAGATCAGCTTCTTGTGAAAGCCCACGCAGAAGATCTTAACATTCAAGCTGTTTTCGGCCGCTGGGAACATTCAAACGCTCGCGCAAAGAAATTAGACGAGGACTCCGCAAGGCAAGAGAGGTTTAAATTCTTGATCCAGACCGCAAAAAAACTCAAAGCAGAAAAGATCGTTCTCGCTCATACAAAAGATGACCTTGCAGAAACGGTCTTAATGCGGCTTCTACGCGGAAGCGGCTTGCAAGGAATGCAGGCGATCCTGCCCTATCGAAAGATCCATGATTTTCCGATCATCCGGCCAATGCTTTCAACTTCAAAATCTCAATTATTACGATTTCTCAAAGAGAACAAAATCTCGTATCGAAACGACCCGACAAACAAAAGTGACCGCTATTTGAGGAATAAAATCCGCAATCATCTTTTGCCTCTATTAGAAAAAAAATATAATCCCAACATCAAAGAAGTCCTCGGGAACATCTCCCAGGAGCTCGCGGTGGATTTTCATTATTTCCAATCCGGAAAAATCATCGGTCGCCCTTATTAAGGTCTCTTTGAATATCTCCATATATTTGCCGGCCATGGCGGAGGTGGGAGTGGCCCTCACCTGGAATATGGCCTCCGGCTTGGCGCTCAAAATTCCTGTTGCTGCTCCAACGATTGATGACGGTGGTATCAAC
>CAYGEE010000137.1:0-4944 GCA_964348765.1 uncultured Planctomycetales bacterium
TCTTAAATCACCCAAGAAATTTTCTTTAAAAAATAAATTTAATGCCATAAAAAAACTTGCAACCACATATGCAACCAAAATTAAAATTTTATTTTTTGCATTCACGAGCTTACAAGTAAAATGATAAAAGATGGGAGAGCAATATATCGAACAAATATTCGCTATCTGCCAACCAAGATAAGCTACCTCCCTTGATTGCGCTGTGGACGCAATAAAGCCTCCCAACCCCCAAAATGAAATATCCAAACTACATATTCCCCAAAGCCAGGCTAATTTATTAGACCTACTTTGAGTAAACATAAGAATTGCCAACAACAATGGTGAGATAAAATTAAGGAGTGAAACAATGGAATATGGAGTTAGATGGAGCATGGTTTTTGATTCTTTAAGTTTGTGTTTGTGTCATTGCGAACCCCGCAGGGTGAAGCAATCTTTTAAAATAGATTGCTTCGCTTCTGTCAGTTGACAAACAAGTCGCTCGCAATGACACGAAAGTAAAATCTGCCTTAAGTTAGCTTTTACTGGCTCTTTCATCCAGCACCTTTTTTAAATACACCATCAATATCGTGATCGCCGACGGGGTGACGCCTGAAATACGGTTGGCTTGGCCGAGGGTTGCGGGGGCGAAGCGTTTTAGTTTTTGGCGGATCTCGATCGATAGCCCTTGGATCGCTTCATAATCTAAACCTTCGGGGATCTTGATCTTTTCAATGTGTTTGAACTTATCAACGTCTTTTTGCTGTCGAGTTATAAAACCTTCGTATTTGATCTCATATTCAACCTGATCGATCACACTTTGCGGAAAATTTTTTAAATTGCCGTCGTAGGGGGCGATCGTTTTATAATTGATCTCCGGGCGTTTTAATAAATCGCTTAAAAGGATCGGATATTTTAATACGGATGAGTTTAATCGTTCCAATTCTTGATTTAATTCGTCATTCGGTGCCACACGCGTTTCTCTTAAATGATCGATCTCTTTATCGATTGCTTCATATTTTTTGACAACGCTGTCATATTCTTCACTATTTAAAAGCCCGAACTTATAACCGTATTTTGCCATACGCTTGTCCGCATTATCTTCTCGCACAATTAAGCGATACTCAACGCGCGAGGTGAACATCCGATACGGCTCTTCGGTTCCCTTCGTCGTTAAGTCATCGATCAAAACGCCGATGTACGATTCGTCACGCGACAATGTAAACGGCTCTTCATTTTTTGCTTTTAACGCCGCGTTAATGCCGGCCACAAGCCCTTGCGCGCCGGCTTCTTCGTAACCGGTCGTGCCGTTAATTTGTCCGGCTAAAAATAATCCCTGAACTTTCTTTGTTTCCAAAGTCAGCTTTAATTCCGTCGGAGGAACGACGCCGTGTTCGATGGAATATCCATAACGAATAAATTTCGCGGTCTCTAAGCCGGGGATCGAGTGAACAAATTCTTCCTGAACATCTTTCGGCAATCCGGTTGAAATGCCGTTGGGATAATATTCACTTGTGTCCAAGCCTTCTGGCTCTAAAAAGATCTGATGCCGGCCTTTGTCGGCGAATTTCTTTAATTTATCCTCGATCGACGGACAATACCGAACGCCAGTCGCTTGAATTTGGCCGGAATACATGGGAGACAAGTGAAAATTATTACGAATGATCTCATGCGTTTTTTCCGTCGTATGTGTGATGTGGCAAGGCAATAACTTTTGTTCTTTAGGGATAAATGGCGTTTTAAAGGAAAACGGCACCGGCGGATTATCTGAATGCTGTGCCTCAAGTTTTGAAAAATCGATCGTGTTCCCATCCAAGCGAGGCGGTGTGCCGGTTTTAAACATCAAGACTTCAAATCCTAAATCACGAATCGAATCGGCTAAACAGACAGAATTAGGCTCTCCAATGCGTCCGCCGGGCGTGATCTCTTGGCCCATATGAATGCGGCCATTTAAGAATGTTCCGGTTGTGATGACAACCGACGTGCAGGAAATCGTCTCGCCGGCTTCAGTTTTGATGCCAATAATTTTTCCATTCTTAACTAAAAGTTCGCCAGCTTTGCCTTCTAAGACATCCAAATTCTTCTGCAACTTCACGACGTTTTGCATGTAAAGCTTATATAGTTTGCGGTCGGATTGACAGCGCGAAGAACGCACGGCTTGGCCTTTAGAAGCATTCAACTGACGGAATTGAATCCCTGTGCGATCTGCGGCTAAACCCATCTCACCGCCCAAGGCATCGATCTCCTTAACGAGTTGGCCTTTGCCGACACCACCGATCGCTGGATTACAGCTCATCTGGCCGATCGTGTCAAAAAAGAGTGTCACCATTAAGGTATAGCATCCCATGCGGGCGGAAGCTAAAGACGCTTCAACTCCGGCGTGGCCGGCACCGATCACTATGACGTCGTAGTTTTTCATAATCTATAAGTGGTAGAGACGAGCCGACGGCTCGTCTCTACAATTTTTCTATATTTTCATCACATTTAAAATAGCACTATTATCGTCGTCAAAATGTAACCTGAAAAGGCCATTTTGTCAATATAAACGTCCTATCAATATCAATTTTTCGGCTGAGAACAGGATTCGCGAACAACCAGTTCGGGGGATAAAATAATGCGGTCTTTTGTTTTGCTTTTACCTTGAACAAAGGCGCTTAATTGCTTAACGGCCGTTTCCGCCATCTGAAAAAGCGGCTGTTTGATCGTCGTTAGTGCGACCGAGCCGTAAAGGCAGGCCGGATTATCATCAAAACCGATAACAGAAATATCTTCCGGGACTTTCAATCCCTTTTCAAAAATAACCGCGCAGGCTTCGAGCGCCATTTCATCGCTTGCCGCAAAAATAGCGGTCGGCCGGTTCTTTAAGCTAAACAATTTCTCCGTCGCTGCCCGTGCAGATCCGCGCGAATAATCACCATGAACGATATATTCATCCGGCAAAGAGAATTTCTTTTTCTCTAAAAAGCTCTTAAACCCGTGCAAGCGGTCATGACCGGCTTGGGTCGTGACATTTCCTGTGATCGTCGCGATCCTTTTGTGGCCCAAGCTCGATAAATAATCCGCGGCGATCTCACCGCCTAAAGCATTATTCACAGCGATATAACTGACATCCATATCATCTACTTTATTGTTAATAACGATGCATGGTGTTTCATTCTCGATCGCGGCTTCGATCTGTTTACGGTTCTCAATAATATCCGCGAAAATAACACCGCCCACGTTCGTTGTATTAAGCGGATTAAAACCATTGGTAATATGAAAAACCATGTCGAGACGCATCATCTCGCAGGCATGACCAACACCGCGAATGATCTCAATAGCATAAAATGAATGAAAGATCCCGGGATAGCCGGGCATGACAAGGCCAAGCGAACTATTTGTCCCGCGGGCCAAGCGCTGCGCGCTGACATTGGGGCGATATTTAAAGAAAGAAATAGCTTCTTCGACTTTTACAACATTTCTTGCAGAAACTGTGGAAACTTTATTAAGAACGCGGGAAACGGTGGTGATCGAAACTTTAGCTCGCGCGGCAACATCTTCAATGCTTATTTTCTTCTTTTCCGTCGACATGAGCTATTTTAAAATTGTAACTTCGAATCCTAGAAAACGAAGGTTGTTCTGACTAACGGATGACATCCCCAGCATTGATCTTCGCCCACTGCTCTTTAATATCGGCAGCTGAAATATCCTTGCGGATCTGGATTACTTCCAACCGAGCAATATATTTTGAATCGCGATAGACCCCTAAGCTCTCTCCAATTTTCACTCCGGAATTTTCACCGATATCAACAATAACAAAGTTATTCTCACCGTTAACACTCACAACTTTCGCATTATAACCAGTTTTGGTGCTTTGCACAGCCGGCACATTCCCAGAAGAAGAAGAAGAAGAAGAAGAACTGGAATTCACATGAATGGCAGGAAGTTCGATCTGATTAGATGTAGGAAGTTTTTTCTTGCTGGCATCTTTGATCGTCGCGTCCAAACTATCCTTGATATCCCATATCTCGTCGATCTTTCCCTGAACGATCGTTTCTGTTTTTCCAAGTTCCTTTGAAATAGAATTCTTCTCTTCGGTCAAGCGAACAATGGATTTTTCAAGAGCACTTTTTGAATCAGCCAATAATTTCAGGTCAGCTCTTAATTGATCATTATCCTGATTCAGTTTTTCAATACGATCGCCAACAAACTTCTTATCATTTTTAGTTCTCGCCAATTCAAGCGATAAATTATTGACCATTTCAGTCTTATATTTAATATCCCCTTCAAGTTGCTCGCGAGCATGCTTAAGAGAATCAATATCGATTTGCATATTCGTGTTCTTCTGCTTAAGATCAACAACTTCCATCGCACTCTTTGCTAGATCCGATTTCATCGCATCGATCTCAACTTGCAAAGAAGCTTTCTCTCTTAGAACAGACGCCCAATATTGATCATTACCACCGGAAGAATTTTGATCCGAGACCTGTTCAGATGAAGAAGCCACCGGAGCGGCAGCTGAAAAATTATTTTTACTGGAAGCTTTTGCAAGTTCTTTGTTCAGGCCTTCGATCTGCGCAACTAACTTATCATGTTCATCCCGGATCGAATCTGCTCGGGCCTTTAACTTATCACGGTCTTCTGTGACATCAGCAACCTGCGACAAAAGCTCGCCAACCTGTTTTTCAGCAGTTTTAGCTCTTCTTTCCAAATCCGCTCTTGCATCATCGGAAGATTTTAATTTATCCTTTAATTGTTTTGCTTCAACAAGATATGTCTTTTCTTTATCTGCGAACTTTTGGACTTGACCTTCCAGCTGGGCTTTATCTTTCTCAACCTTTTGATTCTGCATAAAATAATAGCCAGCGGCACTTAAACATGCGAAAAGCAAGACGAAAAGAACGATAATACTTTTCTTTGCAGAATTAGACATTCGAGCTCCTTTAAAAGTGGAAAAATGATTAATATGAATATAACAAAGTATTATAT
>CAYGEE010000138.1:0-4712 GCA_964348765.1 uncultured Planctomycetales bacterium
GCCTGGCACCTTTTTATTTTCTTTTTATTTTTTTTATTTATCAAAAAAACAACGAGAGGAAAGTTCATGAAAAGTTCAAGCTGGTGTCGGTCAACATTAGGTCGTTTTGCGGCAGTAATATTAATCCTTCCGATTGCAAGTGGTTGCGCCAGTATCGTTCGAGGAGGATCACAAAGCATATCAATCAATTCGCAACCGTCTGATGCATCAATACAAGTTTATGATATGGACGGCAAAGTTGTTGATAACGGTAAAACTCCTTACATAGCTAAATTAAAGACAGGGAGAGGATATTTTAGTTCTCAAGATTATAAAGTTTTGATCGATAAAGCCGGTTATGCGCAAAAAACAATTTATTTATCATCAAGAGTTAGCGGCTGGTATATGTTTGGCAATTTGGTATTTGGTGGGTTTATTGGATATTTGATCGTTGATCCTTTAACAGGTTCGATGTGGACCTTGGAGCCAACGGCTATTGATGCCAATTTAGGCGATACGATAAGCTCAACGAATGGGGATAAGGTTTTATATGTTGTTCTTAAAGATCAAATTCCTTCAGAGCTCCAATCAAAAATGCATTTAATCCATGCCAATATGGGAGATCAAAATAATGATATTTCGAAAAATTAATTATTTTGGCTTGTTTCTTATCACATTGTCACTTATTGGATGTGCTTCGACTAAACAATATGTCCCCGTTCCAAATCAAAATGTCCGAGTTGAAGATGAAAATAAGGCCCGTATTTATGTCATCCGCCCAGCAAGTAGTTTTGGGGCTGCAATCCCGATGGCCATTATTGATAATGGACTGCTTATAGGAGATACTGGAGCTGCCAGTTATCTTTCCTGGGAACGCGATCCGGGAGATGTTAGCATTTCTGGAAAAAGTGAAAATACATCCAAAGTAGAATTCACGGCCAAGAAAGGTGATGTTTATTACATTGAACAGTTTATTAACATGGGATTTGCCATTGCACGCAATCGTCTGGAATTAATTGACGAGGAGAAAGGGAAAAAACTCCAGGCCGCTTGTAAGCCGCCGAAATATGTTCCCAGGAATTGATCATGTTGGAATCTGCTTTAAGGGTGTTGAGTGGTCTAAAGCCATTCAACACCCTTTTTTATTATAATATCCCTAACTCATACTACGAGAGGGAGTTGTAATAAATGTTATTTCTATCGACAATTTGTTTTGAAGATGTCACAATAAAAAAAATTAAATATTAACCGTAACGAAAGGACGTGTATGAAGAAATTTATTCTTGGTCTTGTGGTGATGCTCTCCAGCTTTTTGATCACTACTCACTCCTTTGCAGCAGACAAAACGTATGTCCAGTTATCGCTTTTTAATCCCGTACAACTTTTCCCGGAAACAACTTCTGTTACTGGGCTTAGATTGAATTTGATTTATGGTGTGAATGAAAATGTAACTGGTGTCGATCTTGGGCTTGTTAATAAGAATGATGGTTACGGAGCAGGCCTTCAATTCGGTTTAGTAAATTTAGTGGATGGCGATTTCACAGGATGGCAAGCTGGTGTTTATAATCAGACAAAAGGTAATTTTGTCGGATTTCAGGATGGTTATGTTAATGTTACAAATGGAGATTTTGGTGGAGTTCAGTATGGTTTAGTCAATATTGTTGACGGCACTGCAACCGGCGTTCAATTGGCTTGGATCTATAACGGCGCCCAAGCCAACAAAGGCGTGCAGATCGGCCTTTGGAACCACAGCGGCAGCCTTGATGGGTTGCAAATTGGGTTAGTGAACTTAAATGACACGAAAGATCCATTGGGATTCTTTCCGTTTGTTAACTTCTCGTTTTAATTATTACTAAAATAAAATTATTGGGCTCAGATGTCGGAATTTAGCATTATCGATTTCTGAGCCCAATTTCTTTATGACGAAATAACACGTGGAATATCGATCTCCCAATCTTCACATTAAATTTCCCTTGTCCAACCCCCATCAACTCAGATAGAATAGCTTTCCTTTAAATAACTTGAGTAAGTCTTTCATGTTTTAATATTTGTGTCATTGCGAGCGAAGCGAAGCAATCTTTTAAGAGATTGCTTCACCCTGAGGGGTTCGCAATGACACAGCTTGGATTAGCTTATGCCAAATTCTGTTTTTCTTGATGCTTTCATCGCAAAAAATAAAACGGTTCCTGTCTGGTTCATGCGCCAGGCTGGGCGGTATTTGCCGGAGTATCAGGCGATTAGGGCGAAATATTCGTTAGATGAGATGTTCGCGAACCCGGAACTCGCGTCCGAGATCACCTGTCAGCCGGTTGATATTTTAGGCGTTGACGCGGCGATCCTTTTTGCGGATATTTTGACGTTGCCGGCGTTCATGGGCGTGAGAATTTCTTTCGATAAGACTGGTCCCAAGATCGAGCCGTTAACGGACTACAAAAAACTCCACGATTTCTCTGATATTCCTCACATTCGAAAGACCATTCGGCTAATAAAAGATCGTTTAAAAGGGAAAACTCCACTTATCGGCTTTGCTGGAAGCCCGTTCACTGTGCTTGTCTATTTGATCGAAGGCGGCGGGCCGGGTGCGGGAAATAAGATTTTTCAACTAATCTATTCACGGCCAGAGGAATACGCACGACTCATGGAGAAGCTGACGGAGAACACGATCAAGTATTTAAATCTCCAGAAAAAAGAAGGGATCGATGCTTTTCAGGTTTTTGATACTTTCGCGGGGCTTTTGTCGTGCGCGGAATATGAGAAATTCGTCCTTCCGTATTTAAAAAAGATCTTTAAAAATGTTTTCATGCCGTCGATCTATTTTGCGAAAAACACGCGCGAACTTCTGCCCGCGATCAAAAAATGCGGGTCGGATTTTTTGTCGGTTGATCACAGCGTTGTGATCGGGGAGAGATTTTTATTGGACTCTACAAAACAAGGGATCCAGGGGAATTTGTTCAATGGATTATTGTTTTCGACTGAAAAAGACATCGAACGGGAAACAAAAAAAATCCTGCAAAACGCGAAGAAACATAAACGATTCATCTTTAATCTCAGCCACGGGGTTTTGCAAAGCACATCGGTGGAGAAATTAAGGAGAGTTGTTGAGATCGTGCATGGGTTTAAAAAATAAAATTATCGTATTTTTTAATTATGTGTCATTGCGAGGAGCTTGAAGAGTTTTAATATTTCCAGCGACGAAGCAATCTATTTAAAAGATTGCTTCGCTCTTGATATCTGTAGGCCGGTCGCTCGCAATGACACGAACGTATTCAAATGGATAAAATAAAAAAACATATCGGCATTATCGGCGCTGGGATCAGTGGATTGACGCTTTTGCATTATTTAAAGCGCCGCTATCAGTCGCGGACGGATGTGAAGATCTCTCTTTATGAAAAGGAAGCTCACGCCGGCGGGACGATCCGCACGATTTCAAAGGGTACCTATCTTTTTGAGACGGGACCGAATGGATTTTTAAATTCCAAACCGCAAACATTAAAACTCATTGAGGAATTAGGCCTGACGAACCGGATGATCAGCGCGAGCGAAAGCGCGAATTTTCGGTATCTTTCGATCGGCGGAAAATTAGAAACGATCCCCACAAGCCCAAAACAATTTTTAACGTCAAAATTATTAACACCGTTACAGAAACTGCGAATCGCAGGCGAGATATTTATTCCCAAAGGCCATAATGCCTTCGAAAGCGTTTACGATTTCGGCAAAAGGCGGCTTGGGGAAGGGTTTGCGGATATGTTCCTGGATCCTATGGTTTCCGGTATTTATGGTGGCGACGCGAAAAAAACAATTCTTAAGCAAGCTTTCCCACGGATCTATGAACTTGAGCAGACGCATGGGTCTCTTTTTAAAGCGATGCTCGATCTTAAACTTAAAAAACGAAATGAAAAAGCAACCGGAATGCCGAAGGGAAGTTTAACGTCATTTCCTTTTGGGATGACGGAGTTACTAGACACTTTGGCTACGACTTATCGCGAAGATATTCATTTTAACCATGAAGTCGTCGATATTTTTGAAAAGAACGGCCAATTCAGCGCGCTTATCAATGGCAAGACAGAACACTTTTCGGAAGTTTACTGCTCTCTTCCGGCGTATCAGATGGCGGCGGTCATTCGGTCGATGCGTCAGGATGTATCTGATCAATTATTAACGATGAAATATGCTCCGATCGCCGTTGTCGGACTCGTTTATCCGCGGACGGCTTTTATGGCAGAACCCAAGGGATTCGGTTATTTGGTCCCCTCTAAAGAAAAAAGTAATGTGCTGGGCGTATTATTTGAAAGCAATATCTTCTCCGGACGGGCGCCGGAGGGAAAAATTTTATTCCGCGTCATGCTCGGCGGTGTCCGCAATCCTCAGATCGCCGAAAAATCCCGGGAAGAACTTGTCGAGCTTGCCGTTACAGAGATCAAGTCGATGCTGCAGGCCAAAGATGAATGCGAGGATGTTTTTTTTGCCAAGTGGCCGAAAGCTATTCCGCAATATGATGATACTTACCTTGCAATCAAAGAAAAAGTTGATAGACTATTAATTCAATTGCCAAATCTGCATGTTGCGGCAAATTTTTATAGAGGCGTTTCTTTTAATGATTGTATTGAAAAATCATTTGAGATCGCTGAAAGAAGCAAGTTGTAAAGAATCGTCACTATTTGTGTCATCCTCGCGCAAGCGGGGATCCGGATTCCCGCTTGCGCGGGAATGACATGGTTAGGGTTTAAATATAA
>CAYGEE010000139.1:0-4642 GCA_964348765.1 uncultured Planctomycetales bacterium
CCTCCCCACGGTGGGGGAGGGAATTAAAAATTGATAGAATTAATTTAGTCTTTTAAGGAGAGCAGCATATGAAAAATAATATAAAGTTTACGATCGTTACATTACTTTTGCTTGGTGTTGTTGTGATCTTCGGCGTGAAGATCTTTGATCATGGCAACAGCATGCAGGAGACAGCTGCTGTGAAGGATGTTTATTATTGTCCGATGCATCCGAATTATACGAGTGATCATCCCGGCAATTGTGGGATTTGCGGGATGAAGTTGGTTAAGAAAGAAAATCCCGCGCAAAAAAGCGCTGCGGCAGTTTCTGAGGAAACTGTCCAAGGATATTCCGATGTTTCCATTGACCCGCAAAAGAAACAAATGATCGGCGTGCGTACGGCTTTGGTCGTTAAGAAAAATCTTGTAAAAACGATCCATACTTACGGCAACATTGCGCATGACCTTGAGTTGTATGACGCGCAATTAGAATATATTGACGCGTGGCGGAATTATTATGCATTTGTGACCCGCCGGGTGGTCAAAGATGAATATAAAACAGATTGGCGCCAGTATTATTTAAATCCGCCGGCGCAAGGCCGTTGGCGAAGTGATGAAAAAGTCAAAGCCCAGCAGAGGCTTGTGAAAGCGGATTATGAATTAGTGCATATGGGAATAACAGAAAGTGAATTGGAGCAGCTTCGCAAAATAAAATATGGTCAGCCGTGGGTTCGGCCTGATCTGTTATATTCGGGTGAGAACCAGCCCTATTGGGTTTACGCGCAAGTCTTTGAAAGTGATCTGGGATTTGTCGCTCCGGGGCAAAAAGTGATCGTGACGATCCCGGCCTATAATGAAACAACGGAAGGGATCGTGCGCAGTATTGTTCCGGAGATCGATCCGGTCACTCGCACGGCACGTGTTCGTATTGAATTGCCGAATTATAAAAGTGATTTGAGCGTCAACATGTTTGTCAATGTGGATATGCCTGTGGAGTTGGATTCATCGCTGATCGTGCCCCGCGAAGCGGTCATGGATACGGGATTAAGAAAGATCGTTTTTGTTGAAGTTCAAAAAGGACAATATGAACCGCGCAATATTCAGATTGGTTTTGAAGCGGACGGGATGGTTGCGGTCAAATCCGGATTGAAAGAAAATGATTTGATCGTTGTGTCTGGGAATTTTCTTATCGATTCCGAAAGCCGGATTAAAGCCGCTCTTGATGGAATGACGTCGGAAGGAGGGCATCAGCATGGACAATAATTTGGAACGGAAAGAAGGTTTTGTTGAGAAGATCATTGAATTCTCGGCTAATAATAAGTTTATTATCCTTATCTGCGTCGCCGGGGCGATCCTCGCTGCGCTTTGGTCGATGAAGAATATCCCGTTGGATGCTATTCCGGATCTTTCGGACACACAGGTCATCATTTATTCGAAATGGGATCGAAGTCCGGATATTATTGAAGACCAAGTTACTTATCCGATCGTAACTGCGATGCTCGGCACACCTAATGTTAAAGCGATCCGCGGATTTTCTGATTTTGGATATTCTTATGTTTACGTCATTTTCAAAGACGGAACGGATATCTATTGGGCGCGCAGTCGAACGCTGGAATATTTAAGTAAAATTTCTTCACGGTTGCCGGAAGGCGTTAAAACAGAATTAGGTCCCGACGCGACGGGTGTGGGTTGGGTGTTCCAATACGCGCTTGTTGATACAACAGGCAAGCATGACCTTCAAGAGTTAAGAAGTTTTCAAGATTGGCATCTGCGTTATCATCTGCAAAGTGTTCCCGGGGTTGCGGAAGTCGCTTCGATTGGAGGATTTGAAAAACAATATCAGATCACGGTCGATCCAAATAAATTGCTTGCTTACAATATTTCGCTTCCAACAGTTGTTGAGGCGATCCGAAAAGGCAATGAAGAATCCGGCGGGCGTGTTTTGGAGTTTTCCGGCGCTGAATATATGGTTCGCGGGCATGGTTATGCGAAAAAAGTGGAAGACTTTGAGAATATCGTTGTTAGTGTTGACAAAAAAGGGATTCCGATCCTGGTGAAACATTTGGCCAGTGTTAATATCGGCCCGCAAATGCGGCGCGGGCTTTCTGATCTTAACGGCGAAGGCGATACTGTCAGCGGAACGGTTATCATGCGCTACGGAGAGAATGCGCTTAATGTCATCAATCGTGTTAAACAAAAGATCAAAGAGGTCGAACCGTCACTTCCGGAGGGAGTGAAGATAAAGATTGTTTATGATCGGTCGGATCTTATTATCCGCGCGATCGAAACACTCAAACATCAGCTTGTTGAGGAAATGATCATTGTCAGTTTAGTGATCCTTATTTTTCTTTGGCATTTCCCGTCGGCAATTATTCCGATCGTGACGATCCCGATCGCGGTCTTGCTTAGTTTTATCCCTCTTTACGGGATGCATCTTACGTCGAATATTATGTCACTTGCGGGGATCGCGATATCGATCGGTGTGTTGGTTGACGGGGCAATTGTTGAGGTTGAGAACGCTTATAAACGCCTGGAGGAATGGGTTGCTAACGGCCGTAAAGGGGATTTTCATCTGGTGCGGTTAAAAGCGTTAAAAGAAGTCGGGCCGTCAGTATTCTTTTCTTTGCTTGTCATTGCGGTTGCCTTTATGCCGATCTTTACTTTGATCGATCAGGAAGGCCGATTGTTCAAGCCTTTGGCTTGGGCGAAGAATTTAGCGATGGCGATCGCGGCGATCTTGGCGATCACGCTCGACCCGGCAATGCGGATGCTTTTTACCCGGATGGATCCGATCAAAATAAAATCAGCGCCGTTTTTTTCTAAAATATTATCAACAATTTGTGTCGGAACATACTATAAGGAAGACAAACATCCGATCAGTCGATTATTGTTTAAGATCTATGAACCTGTCTGCCGGTTCGTTCTACGCAGAAAAAGATGGACGATCGTTGCTGTTTTGGCGCTCATGTTAGCGACTGTTCCGATCTATTTTAAACTCGGTTCTGAATTCATGCCTCCGTTATGGGAGGGAAGTGTTCTTTATATGCCGACGACCCTTCCGGGGATCTCAGTAACAGAAGCCGGAGAGTTATTACGGACTCAGGATAAGATCTTAAAAAGTTTTCCGGAGGTAGAAACAGTTTTTGGTAAATCCGGGCGCATTGACAGCTCGACGGATCCGGCGCCGTTTTCGATGATGGAAACGGTTGTCACGTTAAAACCGCAGGATCAGTGGCGTAAAGTCGACCGATGGTATTCTTTCTTACCGGATTTTTTAGAAAAACCTTTACATAATTTTTGGCCTGATCATTTAAGCCACGATGAATTGGTCGATCAAATGGATAAAGCTTTAAAGATCCCCGGCACAAGCAATGCTTGGACGATGCCGATCAAAAACCGTATTGACATGCTTTCGACAGGTGTTCGCACACCGATCGGTATTAAGATCCTGGGCGCGGATGTCAATGAGATCGAAAAATTGGGTGTGCATTTGGAAATGATCTTAAAGAATATCCCGGGAACGCGCAGTGTTTATGCCGAACGCGCCGCGGGAGGATATTTTCTTGACTTTGATCTTAAGCGCGAAGAGCTTGCCCGTTATGGGCTTTCTGTTTCCGACGCGCAGATGGTCATTTTGTCAGCGATCGGCGGGGAGAATATCACGACAACTATCGAAGGCCGTGAACGGTATTCGGTCAATGTCCGTTATCCGCGGGAATTACGGGATGATATTGAGTCATTAAAACGGGTTCTTGTTCCGACATCTTCTGGGCGGAATATCCCATTGGGATTGATCGCTGATCTTAAGATGCGTACCGGTCCGGCGATGATCCGTAACGAGAACGGGATGCTCGCCGGATACGTTTACGTCGACATGGCTGGAAGGGATGTTGGCCATTATGTTCAAGAAGCAAAAAGGTTAGTTGAAAAAGAATTAAAAGTCCCCGAAGGATATGTTTTTTTGTGGAGTGGGCAATTTGAAAACATGATCCGCGTCAAAGAACGGTTGAAAGTTGTTCTGCCGTTAACGATCTTTATTATTTGTTTTTTATTGTATCTTAATACTCGGTCTCTGGTTAAAACGGGAATTGTTCTTTTGGCTGTTCCATTCTCGTTGATCGGAGCAGTGTGGTTGTTGTGGTTGTTGGGATACAATATGTCGATCGCTGTTTGGGTCGGAATGATCGCTTTGATGGGTCTCGATGCTGAAACTGGGGTTTTTATGCTTTTATTCCTTGATCTTTCGTACAAAGATGCTGTTGATAAGGGAAAGATGAAAACAGAAAGTGACCTCACAGAAGCGATCGTGCACGGAGCTGTGAAACGTGTGCGTCCCAAGATGATGACCGTCATGGCCGCGTTCATGGGTTTGTTGCCGATCATGTGGGCTGTGGGAGCCGGCGCGGATGTCATGAAACGGATCGCCGCTCCGATGATCGGAGGATTAGTTTCATCTTTTTCTTTAGAGTTGATCGTTTATCCGGTCGTTTATTTTATTTGGAAATGGTATTTTGAGATGCGAAAGGAGGGAAAGTTAGCATAAAAGATATTGATTTAAATCATGATATAAAAGATAATATCCAAGAATTTATGAATTCGATCTAGTGGCCCAGTAATAATAATAAAGGAGAAGAAACAATGAAAAAAGAAGCGGTTGTTTTAGG
>CAYGEE010000140.1:0-4604 GCA_964348765.1 uncultured Planctomycetales bacterium
GTTTAGAACCAAAAATATTTCTATGAACTTCAGCTACCTTTTGACCCTTCTCGTTAAGAATCTTCATTAAAGACTGATACTCATCCTTCAAAATCGATAAATTCTTATCATTCCCAATACACATCTTATTTTTATCTAATAAAACTTGAGTTGCATATGGCAATAAACCCATAACAAACCAAAAAAGCCACTGACTAATCACATGACTAAACTGGGGGAGATAAGCTAAGGTCCCGTCTTCGTTCTGAAAGAATCTTACCCCAAAAGAACTCGGGTGGGCTGCCTTACTATAAAAACTAAATTCTGTTTTGGAGGAAAAAAGATTATATTTCCCGCCTTTAATTTCCAGATCTTTAATTATTGTAGTTTCGGAGAACTTCTCGCGCCAAGACTTATCTTTATAAGTTAGAAATTTCTCATCAAGCCAATCAGAAACAAGATTTGGATTAAAATATAAATACCAAATCATATGACTATCAAAAATTAACGATCGATTTAAAGTAAATGCACTACCGTATAGTCCGTTCAGCGCAAGAGTTTTTACCGCTTCAGAATTATGTGCGCTTTTGACTCCTAATTGTATAAATGCCAGATAAAATTGATCCTTAGAACCACTAACAACAAGATCATAAGCAATTCCAATAGACCTAAGATGTATATTCAGAGATCTTACAAAAAGTTGCTGTTCCTCTTTTAACACCTCGACTGTCTTTAATTGATTTACTTTTTCTTTATCAATAAAGGATCCAGCATTAACTTCTAATTCTTTCCATAAATCGTAATCGCTCACCACATACCCCTTCACAACTTTTTAGTTTTGTATACAAAAAGAATTACCCTATAACAAATTCTCAAAAGATTAGTTCAAACTACGATGAATATTGAACAAGACAATCCTTTAGAACAACCATGGCCCGGCAATCATCTTCGTTATAATCCAGTATTCTTTGTAAAATTTTTGGATCTTTCTTCTGGCTCCACTCATTAAACCATTGAATTGACGCGGCACCGGATGGATTTTCATCCCGCCACTTAAATCCAAGATGCGTTGCCAACGTCTTTATTGAATAATTATATGTGGCCCAGTCGGTGCATTTTTTAACTATGTCATAATATAAATCAATACTTACCTGCGGATCAAATAAATAACTCAACTCATCGATCGTAACCACATCTGAATAACGACCAAACAAATTCCGATATTGTGTACGTTCATATTTACTATAATAATACATTACCCACCCGTCTTTAGGCAATGATCGGATATATGCCCAGAACTCCTGCCACGCACGCTTTTCTTCTTTAGGCGAAACATCCTTCGCCACGAAGGCATGAAAATCTGCATCCTTCTTACCTTCCCGGCGCTCAACCACTCCATGCAAATAAACAATATCCTGGGTCGGATCAGCTTCAATATCAAAAAACAACTCGATGGGTTTCTTAGGAAAACTAAATGATTTTAAGATCAGTGGTTCTTTTTGTCTTGATGTTAGTAACTTAGCCCGACGGTTCATCTTCTCAAACATATCGTCGCCAATTCCCTTAAGCCCGTATTCTTTTTTAGCATTTCTAAACTGCTTTAGATCCATCTCAGCCAATCCCTTAACATCTTTAACAATAACTGACAAAGAATTCTTTTTTGATCGCCCTAATTCTGGAATAAGAGTAACACAAGACGATTTAATACACTGATTCTTACAGTCAGTGTACCATTCACACATCTTACAAATACTACCTAAAGCTGGTTCTGTCTTCAGTCTTTTTTCATATATCCGCTTAACTTCTCCAAGAACATCCACATAATAATCCCACCAGCTTTGTGAATTCTTTACCCCGCGCGGCATATTTAAATCATAATCAACCAATTCTGCCCGACTATCAAGAATTCTTCCTAAATTGCGTTTTAAAAATCCAAGCCTTATTAAAGCATCGACGTACAAACCAATCTGGACCACGTAATCTTTCTTTAGTTTCCCATCCTCATCTTCATCATCTTCACCATCTAACCCCATCCCGGATTTTATATCAATCGGGACGTACTCGCCGAACGGTTGCAGTTCAAGCAAATCCGGCTTCCCGACCAACTCATCAATTTCCAGATACCCCTGGTAAATTAATGGGACTTTATTTTGCATCGCTTCAATTGTTTTCTTAAATCGTTCGGCCCTAGGGATCCCGGACAAATCTAAAATCTCGACTTCGCCTTTTTGTTTTGTGATCACTTCTTTTTCGTGCCTAACACCTTTTTCCCACAACAACTGGACAAACTCATTGGGCGGGTCTTTTAGGGACTGATCATCAAAAGCATCACGATACACCCGGTGCGGACACTTTACATAGGACAACAGATCTGTTGCGGAAATTCGTAGCACTTATTTTCTATCCCCTGGAATAACTTGATATTGAATTTCCCGATTCTTTTCTTCCACGTGTTTCTTTCTCTCTTGTGCCGTCAGACGCGTCGTGTCCTTATCGTTATTCTTATTAGAAAACCATACAAACTTTGGGAAACCTTTAAATTTCTTATCCGCATTCACCAGCTGATAGTCTTTAAATTCATAAACACTATACGAAAAATAATTATGACTCTTTGCACCATATAAATCAGTCAAGATCACTTCCCACTTTCCATCATTATTAATATCCACAATATCATCAATGCTCGATCCAGCATCTTTAACGTATGAAATTTCCTGATACCCTCCCTCCGGCTTTTTAAGATAAATATGGATCTCATTAAGCATCGTGCCCGCCCCTGGCCATACAAAAGAAATAAAATCCTGTGTTCCGTTTCCATCCACATCAATTTGATAAACCTGTGGGCTCAAATAAGCAGGATCAATGTTCTTTGTGATAAATAAAGGAATGTCCTTTCTTGAAAGTTGCTTGTCTGGGACATGATGGAAAGGGCCTTGTTTAAATTGATACGGCGGATGTGTTTCATCATAAGCATAGTTTACAGATTGAAAAGCGAAGAAAAAAAAGAATGTTAATATTGTTTTGATATTGTGTTTATTTATTACTGTCATTGGCCACCTCGACCTTCTTTCCATCGACTTTTGCTAGTTCAGAATCTTCGTCCAAACTCATATAAAGGACTCCCAATAAAGTGCCGTAGGATACTGTTTAGTTGATAACGCCTGATCCAGAGACATTATCCTATCGTTTCCATTCCTTGGAAGGCATCATCTTATTAGTCCGAGCCATTGTTTTTTCACTCTGATCAGTATATTTAATTTCTCCAACCTCAGTAAAATATGCCATATCATCACCCAAAATCCCGACTTCTTTAAAATCAGGAGTAAATAGCCAATACCAATCATAAGCACCGCCAAACCAGCCATATCGATGCTGATCCGTAACAATATATCCCTGATAATTATTATGATCTTTATCATAATCGACAGCCTGCACGATAATTTTTGTTCCATTCCCACCGCCAAGCAATTTCTCATCAGAACCATCTGCGCTCATGACATGCAATCCCGCTGATGTGACCCACTCCGGCGTTTCAAAATAAATCTTATTCCCTGATGGCGAGAACTGAACATTCCCTACAGTCGCAATGACATAATCAGGATCTGGGCCATCTATAGATCCGCGAGTCGATCGAAAAAGCATAACTCCGCCTGTTCCATCTGTCTTGATCCGCCAAAGTTCCTCTTTTAAGATCCCATCCTTAATTTCTACCCCCTTCGGAGGATAATATTTTTCACCGACAAATTTTCCTTCAAAACTCCGGACAAAGTACACCCATTCTCCTTTAGGATGCATCAAAGGACTCCTGTCACGTCCTAAATTCGTTAGTTGAACTTTTTGTTTTTCGTCTTTATAGAAGATATTCCCTTTTTCTTCTGAAACTAAAGCCGCATAAACATTCCCTAATACTAAAGAATTCGTGATGCCGAGAATTATTAGACACCCTACAAGCTTCTTATTTATCATAAATCTAATCCTTATTTTCATCCGTCCACAGTCCTCTCTTTTTCTCTCGTGCGTTTTTATATAATTTCCTAAATAAATCAGCATATTTAACATTCGGTGGGATCGTCATCGGTTGGGCATATCCTGCTTTAACGATCGAAGCATTAATAAAATGCATCCATCGGTTATTAAAATAATCAAAATAATAATCCGAGTTGAATTTAAAATCAAGCGGATCTCCTCGCTTGATCCCTGTATCAACAAAAACATACGCCAATAATCGGCCATACTTATCTCGTTGTTGAACATCAAACTCTAAATAGACTTCCTTTCCTTCAAGCCCTAGACTCTTTAAGAAATTCTTTGCTTCATTTCCCATCTTTATTATTGTTTTAATGTCCTGCCCAGATCGTTTCGAATCACGTTCAGCTTTGGCATTATCTCTACTTTCCGGTGTATCAATGCCAATCATCCTTATCCGATCCCCACTGGTCAATTTCAATGTGTCCCCATCAACAATACGTTCAACTGTATAAGTTTGAGCATAGGCAAACGAACATGAAAAAACTAATAACAAAAGAGTAAATAATTTCTTCCCCATAATTTAATTCCAATTTGATATTCTGTTTTGCCTATAAAATAAAAAATCCCTCGCAGTCAAATGACCACGAAGGTTTTAC
>CAYGEE010000141.1:0-4587 GCA_964348765.1 uncultured Planctomycetales bacterium
GTATGTCTTCTAAAGGAATAGTAAATTTCTTAAGGATATCTTGTGCCCAGTCAAAGCGATTAGCGATTTTGTAGGTCATGTTTAATCTTTGAGAGCCTTGTCCTGGGTATAAAAATCCTATTTTATTAGTTTTGATGTTATTTCCGATCATGATGAAAGAATTCGGATCAGATGTTTTCACCTTCTGAACTTTACCTGGATCAGGCAGATTTATTTTGAGGAATTGTTCGAGAGTGTTTAAAGACTCGTAAAGATGGTCGGGCGTATCTGTCACTATGGCGACTTTGATGGGTGCGTAGATGCGTGCATTCTTATTTAACCAGAAGGCTAAATCAGCCATTTCCGCTTGGCTGATATTTCTTAAATCTTCTTTGAAATTTATAATGATGTATTTTAGTTGTTCAAATGATGAAACGGCGAAAGCAAAAGTTTCAGTATTTTGAGTATGAGTAAAGAGTATTTTCTCATCGATTGAAGTTTTTAATTTTGGGCTTGGTGAATCTCCAGATTCGATGGTTATGTGACAATTAATTCCGCCAAATCCTGCAGAAGAAATCCCTGCTTTCATCTGTTTATCAGGGGATAAAACTTTACCATTAATTATTGGGTAAAGATGATTGGCCGATGTTTCAAATAGTTCGTTAGGTTCTTTACAGTTTGCTGTTGGTGGAAGAACTCTTTGATTAACTCCAAGAATCGCTTTAATTAACCCTCCGACCCCCGCGGCCGCTTTTGTGTGGCCAACAATAGATTTAAAGGAAGTAATCCCACAGATTCTTCCGGCATCCTTCTTAATTGAGTTTTTCATAGCGGTTGCGATGCCTTCAAGTTCAACCCGATCGCCTTTAGCTGTTCCTGTTCCATGCCCTTCAATAAAATCAAGTTCAGAAACGTTATAATTCGTGTTTTTGTAGGCACGTTGAATGGCTAAAGCTTGTCCGGTGGCCGTAGGTTCCATAATCCCGCCTTTACCATCTGATGAGATCCCCCATCCTTTGATGACAGCATAAATATAGTTTTTATCTCTAACGGCGTCTTCTAACCTTTTTAAGAGAACAAACCCGCATCCTTCCCCTGGTATAAATCCATTCGCGCGTTTGTCATAAACATGCATTTGGCTTCTTGCAAGAGCTCCTGCTTTTGCAAAACCAACAAGTTCAAATGGATCGAGGCTTATATCAACCCCTCCAGCTAAAGCTAGGTCTAGGTGATAATTACGAAGCGATTCGGCGGCCGTGGCAACGGCTAAAAGGGATGAAGAGCATGCTCCGTCAACAATGTAGCCACCGCCTTTTAAATTAAGAAAGTTACAAATTCTACCCGCAACGGTATTAGCTAATCCGCCAGATAATGAATCTTCGGTGATCGGGAAGAATGAACTCTTAAAAATCTCTTCCATTGTAATTTTAAGCTGTTCTTTTTCTGAATCGGGGACATTAAAATTCTTTAAAGATGCTAAAAGTGTTTTTTCAACATAAGGCCAACGTAAGCGAAGAGATTGTGAGCGGGTTTGTTCCCCTGTCAGGGTATTCCCTAGAATTACCCCGGTATTTTGAGAAGGGATTTCATCAACCTTGAAATTAGCGTCTTCAAATGCCTTTAAAGCAGTGTCTAAGGCCAGCCAATGAACAATATCGGTAGATTCATAGGTTTTTCTGGGAATCCGAAGCTTAGCCCAATTAAAATCAAAATTATCGATAAATGCGGCTTTTGATCCGTATGTTTTATCTGGTAAATTGGTTTCACTGAAGTATTCGTTCAAAGGAAGGCGCTGATTGAGCATCCTTCTAAATTGAATTCGTTTGGTAAGAATGTTTTCCCATAATTCTGTTAAATTTGAAGCTCCAGGATAATTACAAGAAATGCCGATTACCGCAATATCAGATTTTAAAGTTTTTGGAGTGTGGGCACTGGATTGGTCGTTCGGTAAGCTTATTTTATATTGTTCAAACCCCTCATTTTTATCAAGGAAGTCTTTTATGATCTTTTTATACGGTCCAGAAATCTTACCAGCTTTTTTCCAGCGGTGATAGGTGACATTGCTGACATCCATTTGCCTGCATAACAGCAAAATAGACATCCCTTGTCTTTTGCGGAAATTCTCTAGTCTTCTAAAAAGTTTTTCGCTCATGTTTTTGATTGTAACATATGTTATAGTATCATTTGTTACTATAACGAATGTAACATAAGCAAGAAATTCTGTCAAATAAATTATTTTAAGGAGTTTGATTGCAATGATTTGTGTTAAAGGGCAGATTCTATGAGTACACACGATTAAACACTAACTTTTGTTTCCTATTAAAATCGTATAATAAACTGACTTTGGTTAATTTAACTTTAATAATTTGCAACCCCGCCTCTACTGCAAATGGATTAAGATTATTAACCCAGGCAACCTTGGTTATTAAATTTAAAGGCTCCCTATCTTCTTTGATCTTGATCTGAATAGAAATATGAGTTTCTAAAATTAACGGTCGCTTGGAAATAATATGCAGCCCTCCTGCCGAAACGTTGACTATGAACATTTCAGCTCCAAAGTCATGCCAAGAGTCGGTAAATTTTGCGGATAAGCTTGACGGAGCCCGATCAAATATTCTTTGATCGAACTCAGGGCTTTTCACATAAGTTGGAGTTGGATTGTATTCCATGAATTTATTCGCTAATCATTAACATATTTTTTCGAATGGTGTCGTTTGATTCTTTGCTGTATTGATCAGATGTATTTAACTCAGTCATTGCTCGCAACCTTCTTCTGTCAGCTTCGACAATGCTGTCTTTAATGATTTCGGCGTGAGAATCGCGCAATCCTTGGTCTTCATTGACCCGTTTAATAGATTCATCGATATAAACCAGGTCGTTATTTAATTCAGTCCGTTCAAATTCTTTGGTTTCTGCATTGTTAATGGCTTTTTTCAATACTTCTCGATGAGTTTCGTATTCTTTAATTGTTGTGTATCTCGCTAAAGACGACGATATTTGAGCAAATTTAAGAAGTCTGTCGTTTTTATCCAGCATAACCAGGTCATTTAACCTCGATTTCGTGATAGGAACACCAGGAATCGAAATACTGTCGAGATCCTCCCTGCTGACGCTATTGGGGTCCATGGTGAACCTTTCATAAATATCAGCAATTTTATCGAAATATTCTTTTCTTTTATCCGCAAGAACATGTTCAATGTTTTGTTCGGGATTTGTTGTTTCAATTCCGTTTGAAGTGATAATTGTGTTTGGGATTCTTTTTTGCATTTTTTCTTTGTCATCATCTTTTGCTAACACTCTGTCTAATGCATCCTTGATCAAATTAATCTCTCCTCCATCTTTTAATGGAGCGCCTTTAAGATCTTTTATAAATCCAAACGGATCGGATTGTTGTTTACATAATTTTATTGTGGATTCCATGTCCATGCCTTGGGCTTTATCGATACATTCTCTTTCGCTTTCTTTTCTTAAATGAGTCACTTTATCTCCGGCCGCATTCTCAATGTCCTCGCACTGGGCGTATAACATGCCAAGTTTCATTCTAATGACGCTGTCAAAATGTTTTAAGAGATCCGCTAAGGTTGGGGATGCGTATTCAAGAAGTAACATTGGCGAAGCGGCAACAACTTCCTTCCCCAAACTGGCTAGTTGTCCGCTAAGAGCTTCCAGTTTAAATTGGTTAAGGAAATTGGAATTAAAATCAAATCCGCTACAACCTAAAGACGCAGTGGTCCGACTGCTTAATTCAGGGTCATTAGGAATGGGTTTAAAATTATTATCTGATACGGTGTCGTAATAATACCCCCGTGTGTCTTGATCTACAGCTTGAATGAGGTTTAAATCGAGATCTTTTTTAAGATTATCAAAGACATCGGCGTTTGCTGGAACCGTTGTAAATAGAATAGTCGATATTATGAAGAAATATTTTTTCATGATTTTCTCCTATCCTTTAAAAGTTTATCGAGAAATTGATCCGTTAAAACACCCGGTATCAAAGTGCTTTTCCCACTATCATCACGAACAAGAGTTGTCGGATATTTTGTAAACCCAAGATATGAACTGATCTCGGTATCGTTCTTAGCTGAAAACGGCAACTTTTTAATCTCTTCAGGTGAGTAGCCTTTGACATAAACTTCAATCTTTAAGTCCGACCTCACTTGTTTGAGTTGGAGTATTGATTTCTTTTGCATTTCGCAGTAAGGACACCCCTTTAATAAGAAAAAAGCCATATATTTAATCGATTTTGGATCAACATTTTGTTCTGTTTCGATAATCTGCTGTTCCGGCTGTGGTGGCTGAAGGGTAAGTTTTCTTAATACTTCCTGTGCTTTTGACAGATTCTCCATGCGTTTCATTGACCATTTTAGGTATGCTGCTCCTGATGCATCCGTCGGATTCTCTAAAAAGTCTTTCACTTCCTTAGGGGGTGTATATAACGCGGTCTTTCCATCTTGTTGGATAACGGGTTCTACCCATAAATTTTCATTATTTTCTTCTAAATTAACCGAATCTTGGGGAACTGCTTGGGTGATTTCAGAATTATTTTTAAAGAAATTAGCCTTATTTAATCCAAAATAATTTTCTTGGGCATAGGAAGATATTGGGTAC
>CAYGEE010000142.1:0-4578 GCA_964348765.1 uncultured Planctomycetales bacterium
ACAATATGTAGAAGTTAGAAGTTAGAAGCTAGAAGTCAGAAGTCAGAAGTTAGAAGTCAGAAGTTAGAAGTCAGAAGTTAGAAGTCAGAAGTTAGAAGTCAGAAGCTAGAAGTCAGATACATTAAAAGTTAATTCTAATATCTAACATCTAACTTCTAGCTTCTAACTTCTCATACTCAAATGGAGAACCCATGGCGCTATTAGAATCAATCCTCATTCCCCTTGGCAGTAAAATGCCTGAATTTAAACTCAAAGACCCGTTTGGAAAAGAATATGCCGGAAAAGACCTTTACGGCCAGCGTGGATTATTGGTTGTTTTTTCCTGCAATCATTGTCCCTACGCGATTGCCGTCTGGCCGAGAGTCATTCGTTACGCGGCTTACGCTAAGGGAATGAAGATCAATACTGTTGTGATCAATCCAAACATCAACCCTGATTTTCCTGACGATTCCCCGGAAAAAATGAAAGAAAAGATCAAAGAATGGAAATTAGAAGTTCCCTATCTGGTCGATGAGACGCAGGAAACAGCCAAAGCTTTCCGCGCTCAATGTACGCCTGATATTTATTTGTTTAACCCAAATCAAGAGTTGATCTATCACGGGCGTATCGATGATAACTGGAAAGATGAATCACACGTGACACGCGAAGAATTAAAAGAAGCTTTAAACAATCACGCCGCCGGCATTGCGGTATCAAAAGATCAAAAGCCGTCGATGGGATGCTCAATTAAATGGCGGACTTAAGAATTTCTCGTGTCATTGCGAACCCCTCAGGGTGAAGCAATCTCTTTAAAAGATTGCTTCGTCACTCCTGACTGCTAACAGACGGGTCGTTCCTCGCAATGACACTAATGAAAGATTATCTATGGAATTCATCAACCGCGTCGCAAAATCGTCAGACATTAACGAGATCGTCAGCACGTTAACGCAAAACTGCGAAAAGAATTATGACCTGGGGCTACTTTTTATTTCCCATCAAAGCCCGTTGATCGTTAACGATCTTGTTATTGCTCTCAAAGAACACGTCAACATTAAAACATTCATCGGCTGCACATCGGCGGGGATCATCAGCAGCAACAGCGAAGTCGAGGATGTCCCGGCGGTTTCGCTATTACTTGCCAAACTTCCGAACGTAAATATTTCGCCATTCTCATTGACCCAAAGCCAGCTGGAAGGATTATCGAATAAAAAAGATCTTTATCAATTCCTTGAAATTTTCCCCAATGAAGAGCCGGTTTTTCTGATCTTTCCTGATCCATTCTTACTTGATATGAATTATTTTCTCAAGATCTTAAACGACGCCTATCCGCAATGCCCTGTCATCGGCGGGCTGGCAAGCGCTGCCAATGAACCGCGCGGCAACACATTATTCTTAAACAATGAAAATTTCGATGAAGGCGTGATCGGACTTATCCTGACCGGAAATATCAATGTTATGACCGTTGTCTCCCAAGGTTGCCGGCCGATAGGAGAAACCTATATTGCAACAAAAACACACGAGAACGTGATCCATGAGTTAGCCGGAAAAAGTTTTATTGAAATCCTTAAAAACATTTTAGATAACGCATCTGACCGGGATAAACTTTTGGTCCAAGAATCTTTATTCGTCGGTATCGCGATCGATGAATATAAACACGAATATAAACGAGGCGATTTCTTGATCCGCGGACTTATGGGGATCGATCAAAACACCGGCTCGGGGATCATCGGTGATTATGTCAAAGCCGGACAGACGGTCCAATTTCATGTCCGCGATGCGCAAGCTGCGACGGAAGATCTCAATGAACTCCTGATCGATCAGCAGCAAAGATCCAAACAAGTCAAACCCAAAGGCGCTTTGATTTTTTCCTGCAACGGCCGTGGTGAAGGATTATTCCGTGAAAAGAATCACGACATTAATATTATCCAAGGCCATGTCGGGCCTATACCCACTGGTGGATTTTTCTGCGCAGGTGAGATCGGCCCGATTGGAAAAAGCAATTTCCTGCACGGATTTACAAGCAGTATTGCCTTTTTTTATCCAAAGAAAACATAGGAGACATCGCCTTAATATTGTTCTTGGTGTCATTGCGAGATGTTCTTGTTCTATCACGAAGCAATCTCTTTAAAAGATTGCTTCGTCGCTTTGCTCCTCGCAATGACACAAATCATTCGAAAACAAAACGAAGATTGACTCAACCTAAAATTAAGTATATATTTTACGTACAAGGATTGAGATTATGGATACAAAGCAAACAATACATTCATCAGAACCACATAACCATCCGCCGATCACATTGACCGCGTCCGCGATCGAAAAGATCAAATCGATGATGGCTAAAGAAGGCAAAGAAGGCTCTGCTTTACGCGTAGGCGTTGTGACAGGCGGCTGTGCAGGATTATCGTATGACCTAAGATTTCAAAAAACACCTTACGACAATGATCTTGTTATTACTCAAGGAGATATCCAAGTTTTCATTAATCCCGAAAGCCTGTCTTTTATTCAGAACATCCAGATCGATTACGTTGACACCTTAAAAGAAAGCGGCTTTAAATACACCAATCCCAACGCCAAATCGAGCTGCGGCTGCGGAACGTCGTTTAGCTGATCGAATAAACTTAATTTTTTCTGATATTTCCCTTTTCAATTTGCTTTCTAAATTTCCTTATACTATAATAACTTCGTTTTATGAACCCACAACCTTCACAACTTAAGGCCGGTCAGAAAAAAATGGAATTTTCATTTTCGGAAGATTTTATTTTCAAAGCCAATCCGCTCCCCGGATCAAAAAAGACTTACGCCAAACTCAACGTCCCATTTCGCGAAATTTCCTTATCAGCAACGGTTGATGTCAAAAACAATCAGATCCCCAACGCCCCGGTCAGGGTTTATGACACGTCGGGCCCGTTCACGGATTCCAATATCGTCATTAATATTTCCAAAGGATTACCGGCGCTACGTAGTTCCTGGATCACCGAACGCGAAGATGTCGAAACCTTGCCTTCGTGCAGCTCAAAATATCAGCAGGAACGTGAAAAAGATCCTAACCTTATCCCGATCCGATTTCCGCAGACGATCAAACCCTTGAAAGCTAAAGAGGGCCACAACGTTACTCAGATGCATTATGCAAAAAAAGGGATCGTTACTGCTGAAATGGAATATATTGCGATCCGCGAAGGTGTTGACGCTGAATTGATTCGAAAAGAAGTCGCCTTGGGACGCGCGATCATTCCGAATAATATTAATCATCCTGAAAGTGAACCAATGATCATTGGACGCAAATTCTTGGTCAAGATCAATGCGAATATCGGAAATTCTGCGATCAGCTCAAGTATTCCGGAAGAAGTCGAAAAAATGATCTGGTCGATCCGCTGGGGCGCGGATACGGTGATGGATCTTTCAACCGGAAAGAATATTCACGAGACAAGAGAGTGGATTTTAAGAAATTCTCCTGTGCCGATCGGAACTGTTCCAATCTATCAGGCGCTTGAAAAAGTTAACGGAAAAGCTGAAGATCTTACGTGGGAACTTTTTAGAGATACACTCATCGAACAAGCCGAACAAGGCGTTGATTATTTTACGATCCACGCAGGAGTTTTACTGCGTTATATTCCATTAACAGCAAAGAGAGTAACTGGGATCGTTTCGCGCGGCGGATCGATCATGGCGAAATGGTGCTTGTCTCATCATAAAGAGAATTTTCTTTATACGCATTTTGAAGACATTTGTGAAATCATGAAACAATACGATGTTTCGTTTTCATTAGGAGACGGTTTACGTCCTGGATGTATTGCGGATGCCAATGATGAAGCGCAATTTGGGGAATTAAAAACATTAGGAGAATTAACAGAACTCGCCTGGAAACACGATGTGCAAGTTATGGTCGAAGGCCCCGGGCATGTCCCGATGCATTTGATCCAAGAAAATATGACCAAACAGCTCGAATGGTGCAAAGAAGCCCCTTTTTACACGCTAGGGCCGCTTACAACCGATATCGCGCCGGGTTATGACCATATCACCTCAGCGATCGGAGCTGCGATGATAGGCTGGTTTGGAACGGCACTTTTATGCTACGTCACGCCAAAAGAACATTTAGGATTACCAAATAAAGAAGATGTCAAAAACGGTATTATGGCCTACAAGATCGCTGCTCACGCCGCCGATCTAGCAAAAGGTCATCCCAAAGCCCAAGAATGGGATAATGCCATTTCAAAGGCCCGTTTTGAATTCCGATGGAAAGATCAGTTTCATTTAAGCCTTGACCCTGAAACCGCTGAAAAATTCCACGATGAAACACTTCCCGCGGAAGGTGCAAAACTCGCCCATTTCTGTTCAATGTGCGGCCCGCATTTCTGCTCGATGAAGATCACCCAAGATGTCCGCGATTATGCCGCCCAAAAAGGCATCGAAGAGACGGCTGCTTTAGAAAAGGGTTTAAACGAAAAAGCAGAAGAGTTCCAAAAAACAGATTCGAATATCTATATTAAATCCTAACGCTTGTGCGATTTTTTTGTTGTGTCATTCCCGCACACTTGTCCGCCAAAGACGGATCCGCCTTTGGCGGACAAACGAGGATAACAAAAAAATATAAGAATAAAT
>CAYGEE010000143.1:0-4575 GCA_964348765.1 uncultured Planctomycetales bacterium
GTCAAATTCAGCAATGATTATTAATGATAGAAGTATAGGAAATTTAACTATCAATAAGTATTATTTTCAATCAGATGGAACACTTATAACTCAAGCAACAGGAACCGATGTTGATACAGGCGAGGTGGTAAAAATTGAGTATGCGAGTTTTCCTACTGTGCAAATTGAATCAGAAGTTAAATAATAATATTCCATGAAAAAAGACTACTACGAAATTCTAGGTGTTCAAAAGACCGCGACGGTGGATGAAATTAAAAAGGCTTATCGGTCGCTTGCTTTGACTCATCATCCTGACCGTGTTCCGGAAGGGAAAAAGAAGGAAGCGGAAGAGAAATTTAAAGAGATCTCGGAAGCTTACGGTGTTTTGTCGGATCCGCAGAAGCGGCAGCTGTATGATCAACATGGGCATGCTGGGATCGATCAGAATTTTACGTCGGAAGATATTTTCAAGAACGCGGATTTTAGCAGTGTTTTTGGTGATTCCGGGTTGGGAGATATTTTTAGTCAGATCTTTGGTGATTCTGGGATTGAAGGGACTTTTGGCGGCGGATCATCTCGTCGAGGCCGAGGTCCCAAGCGCGGGCATGATATTCAATATGAAGTGGATATTTCTTTAGAAGATGCGTACAGCGGCGTTGAGAGAAAAATCCAAGTCCCTCGTCATGAATATTGTACAGACTGTCAGGGAACGGGCGCCAAATCGGGGACAAAATTAAAGACATGTGCCACGTGTAAAGGCCAGGGCGCGGTTATTATGGCGAGTGGTTTTTTCCGGATGCAGCAGACATGCTCAACCTGCGGCGGGCGAGGGCAGGTCATTACAGAGTATTGTCCGAAATGTTCTGGTAAAGGACAGATCCGTGTGACGCGAAATATTGATGTGAAAATTCCGGCGGGAGTTGATAATTCTTCGCGGCTTCGGATTACGGGCCAAGGCGAGATCGGTAAGGGTGGCGCGGGAGATTTGTATCTTTTTATCCACGTTTTGCCGCATGACATTTTTCAGCGTGAAGGAAGCGACGTTTACATGGATCATTCCGTATCTTTTGTGAAAGCGGCTTTAGGCGGGGAAGTTTCTGTTCCAACGTTAAAGGGAAGTGTTGTGATGCAGATCCCTTCAGGTACGCAAAGCGGGAAAGTTTTTCGTTTAAAAGACAAAGGAATGTTTGATCTGCATAGCGGCCGAACGGGTGATCAATATGTGAAGGTCATGATCGGGGTTCCTAATAAATTGACGCATGATCAAAAGAGGCTTTTAGAGGAATTTGCGCAAGTTAGTGGGGAAGATGTAAATTCTTTTGGGGATTCGTTTAAGGAAAAGATAAAAAAGGTATTTAAATAAAAATAATCGTAGAGACGAGCCGGTGGCTCATCTTTACATCTATTACGGAGGAATATCATATGCCAACATATCAATATGAATGTTCATCATGCGGTCATGAATTTGAAGCGTTGCAATCGATGACTGACAAGAAGCTTAAGAAATGTCCGGAATGCGGAAAATCGGCCTTAGACCGGCTGATCGGCAGCGGTAATGGGATCATTTTTAAAGGTTCTGGCTTCTACGAAACGGATTATAAGAAGAAAGATGCGCCATCCGAAGCAAAACCGACTGCGTTGAAACCTTCCGGCTGCGGGACGGGCGGGTGCGGGTGTCATTGATAATTTAATAAATGGATGAGTTGTGTGTTATGGGTCGAGGATGAGTTATGGGTTGTGGGTTTTAAACTCATCCCAAAAACTAACAACCCGACTCATAACTCAGAACTCATTCTAAAGGCTACTTAAATGGCGTTTTATTCATCCAAATTTTTTAAATATTGGTTTCCCGTGATCGGGTATTCTGCTATCATTTTTTTTGTGTCTTCGTTGTCGGATTTGAAGACACCGGGTGTTTTTTTGATCTCGGACAAGATCTGTCATGTTGGCGAATATTTTATATTTGGCTGGCTTTTATCGAGAGCGTTGATGAGTACCGGAAAACGTGGGGTAACGGTGTTCATTTTAGTTCTTTTTGGGACGTTTCTTTATGGGTTAAGCGATGAATATCATCAATCTTTTGTGATCGGAAGAACATCAAGTTTCTTGGATGTTCTGGCTGATCTTGTAGGCGGCACAATTGGAGGGTTCTTTTACCCTCGATTGGTTAAACAAGTTTAATTTAACGATCTAACAGGAAATCATCTATGTCAGCCATAAAACCATTTTCCGCTGTTTTGTATAATTCAAAGAAAATAAAAGATTTCAGTAAAGTTGTCTGTCCGCCGTATGACGTTATTTCCGCGGAAGCACAGCAATCTTTACATAATTTGAGCCCATATAATTTTACTCATATGGATCTTGGAGCTGATAGATCCGGTGATGATAAAGCACATAACAAATACACTCGTGCGAAAGAATATCTTGATGATTGGTTGGAAAAAGGCATCTTGGTCCAGGATGATAAACCTGCCGTTTATTTTTATAAGCAGGAATATAAGATCAAAGGACAGAAATATAGTCGGTTGGGGTTTATTTCTTTGATGGAGATGAAAGACCCTGAAGAATCGAAGGTTTTTCCTCATGAGAATACGCATGCGCATGCAGTTGAAGATCGATTGAAACTGACCCTTAGTTTGAATTCTCAATTAAGTTGTATCTTTGTTTGTTATGCGGATCAGCAGAAAAAGGTTGAGAAGATCTTTCAGAAGAATGTTTTTCCGGATAAACCGATCCTTGATGTGGAAGACGATGATAAGGTGCGGCATCGTTTGTGGCGGCTGGATGTTCCGGAATTGATCGCCGAGATCAATGGTTCGATCGAGGGGCAGAATTTGTTTATTGCCGACGGGCATCATCGTTATAAAGTGGCCAATGACTACCGTAGATTGAAGCGAGAGAAAAAATCTAATGATAAGAGCTTAGAACCTTTTAATTATGTGATGACGTATTTTACGAATATGGATTCGCGTGATCTTCAGATCTTTCCCATTCATCGTATTTTAAAGAATTTTCCGGCTGATATTACTTTCTTGGAGGAATATTTCCGGATCGATAAGATCCGTAATAAGAATGATCTTCAGATCTTTTTGGGCCGTGCCGGGCGCAATGAACAGGCTTTTGGGTTGGTGACCAAAGATGGATTTGAAGTCCTTCGTTTGAAGAATAAATCATTGATCGATGAGATCGTAAAAGAAGGTTCGCGTGAATATAAGAATTTGGATGCGACGATCTTGAAATATTTTATTTTTGATAAGATCGGGATCAAATCGGAAGATATCACTTACAGTAAAGATTTTGATGAGGCGGTTGAGCTTGTTCATAGTCATCAGGCTCAGGCTAGTTTTATTTTAAATCCTGTTCAAATCTCGCAGCTTAAGGCGATCGCTTTAAATGGCGAGAAAATGCCGCCAAAGACAACATATTTTTATCCAAAAGTATTGTCGGGGTTGACAGTTTATAAGATGGATTAGATAGGGTATAGGGGCTAGAGGTAGTTGGTAGTAATAAGTGAATAGTTTTTAATTGCTACTAACTAAACACTACGCCTAACCGCTATTCCCTATATGCTATACTTCATTAAAAAGGTTAAATTATGGCACTATTCGGTCGTCCAAAATACACACTCGTTAACGTTAAGAAAAAAGATATTCCGGCGGGGCTTTGGATGAAATGTCCAGACTGCGGGACGCCGACGTATAAAAAAGAGCTTACGAATAATTTGAATGTTTGCATTAAATGCGGCTATCATCATTTGCTTCCAGCCCGGCAGCGGATTGAATCGATGATCGATGAAGGAACCTTCGAGGAATTTGACGCTGATCTTGTTTCCGTTGATATCCTTGAATTCAAGGGACCAAAAACATATAAAGAAAAATTAGAGGAAGATAGAAAAGCAACTGGGTTAAAAGATGCTGTTATTACTGGTTGTGGAAAAATTAATAAAAAAGATATCGCTATTGCTGTTACGGATTCTCAGTTTATCATGGGTTCTATGGGCTCTGTTGTTGGGGAGAAGATTACGCGTGCTATTGAATATGCTACTAAAAATAAGATCCCAGTGATCATTATCTCTGGGTCCGGTGGCGGGGCCAGAATGTATGAAGGTGTGTTCTCGTTGATGCAGATGGCAAAGACCTGCGCGGCACTTTCGAATCATCACAAAGCAGGATTTTTGCATGTTTCGATCTTAACAAACCCAACGATGGCCGGGATCATGGCTTCTTTTGCCGGGATAGGTGATCTTATTATTGCTGAGCCGAAAGCATTGATCGGTTTTACCGGTCCTAGAGTTATTGAGCAGACGATCCGTCAGAAGCTTCCTCCGGGATTTCAGCGGTCAGAGTTTCTTCTGGCGCATGGACTGATCGATATGATCGTTGAGCGGAAAGACATCAAGGAAAAGATCAGTAAGGTGATTGAGTATACTAATGGAAAGAAGTAAGAAGCTAGAAGTCAGAAGTTAGAGTTTATAATTTGTTTGCCTTTTCATTTTGTTTTTACTAGAATAGGCAACTAATTGGGTTTTTCAAATGTGTACTATTTGAACTTCAATCTTGCATTTTAAAAAGAAAATCAGAATATCAGATTTAACAG
>CAYGEE010000144.1:0-4549 GCA_964348765.1 uncultured Planctomycetales bacterium
TTTTTATCCCGACGGATCCGATCGCCGCGGCAACACGCCCCCAATTCGGATTACTGCCAAAGGCGGCGGTTTTTACTAAATTGGAGTTCGCGATCTGCAACGCCAGCATCCGTCCTTGTTTTTCAGTTTTTGCGCCGTTCACGGTGATCTCAATGAATTTTGTCGCGCCTTCTGCATCGAGGACGATTTTTTTTGCTAAAGTTTTACAAACGAGATCAAGCATTTCTTGGAATTTTTGAAAGCTTTTTCCTTTTGCGGAAATGTTTTTATTCCCAGCTAAGCCATTAGCCATGACGACGACCATATCGTTCGTGCTCATGCAGCCGTCGACCGTGATCGCGTTAAAGGATGAATCGTTAGCGGTCTTTAAAGCTTCCTTAAGCATCTTAAGAGAGATCGCGGCGTCCGTCGTGATAAAACCGAGCATCGTCGCCATGTTGGGTGCGACCATGCCGGAGCCTTTGGCGCAGCCGGCGATCGTAATTGTTTTGCCGTTGATCTTTCGCTGCACGCAGATCTCTTTTGGTTTTAAATCCGTCGTCAAGATCGCTTCCGCGGCTTTGCCGCCGTTTTTTGTGCTTAATCCTTGGATGATCTTATCGGACGCGTTTTGAATTTTATCATAAGGTAATGGTTTACCGATTATGCCTGTTGATGAAACGATAATATCTTCTTTTGGGATTCCGAGTTTTTTTCCAAAAAGTTCCGTTGTTTGCCGGGCATAAAGCATCCCGAATTTTCCCGTAAAGCAATTTGCGTTGCCGCTGTTGACGACGATCGCCTGGATTTTGCCATTTCGCAAATTCTCAATACTGACGACAAGCGGTGCGGCTTTGACGGAGTTTTTGGTGAACACCCCTGCTCCGATGGCCGGAACACTGCTGACGATAAGCGCTAAGTCTTTTTTCCCGGATTTTTTTATCCCGGCGGAAATACCGTTGGCTTGAAAACCTTTGACTGTTGTTATGGAACCTTTGATTATTCGCATTATAGTTATCCTCTTGGTGTCATTGCGAGGAATTCTTGCTCGATAACGAAGCAATCTTTTAAAGATCGCTTCGCTATTGGAAAAAAGTGCTTCTCCTCGCGATGACACTATTTTCTAAATCAACGCCTCTGTTTCTTTGAATCCGCACATGATATTCATGTTCTGGACGGCTTGTCCCGCGGCGCCTTTGATCAAATTATCAATCGCTGAGGTGACAACTAAAAGTTTTTTGTCGTCACTTAATTCCAGGCCGATGTCGCAATAATTCGTATGCGCGACATTTTTTAATTCGGGTTGTTGTTTCGGGTTTAGAACCCGCACAAAGGCCTCTGTTTTATAAAATCGTTTGTAAACATTGTGGATATCGTCATACGAAATCGGGTTCTTTAAATGGATATAAATTGTCTCCAGAATCCCCCGGTTGATCGGCAAAAGATGCGGGACAAAATTAACGTGAAAATTGTTCCCGGTAAATTTTGACAAATAAAGGTCGATCTCCGGCGCATGCTGGTGTTTGAGAACTTTATACGCTTTAAAATTTTCATTAACTTCACAAAAGCTGAAATTCAATGCCGCTTTACGCCCTGCTCCGCTGACGCCTGATTTTGCGTCAATAATAACTGATTGAATATTTTCCCCTTGGCTTGTGGCCGCCGGTGCAAGTGCAATCAGAGCTGCTGTCGGATAGCACCCAGGGTTAGCAATAAGCTGAGCCTTTTTTATATCTTCTCGATAAAATTCAGGCAGTCCGTAAACCGCACTTCCTAGATTGTTCGTATCGATGTGGTCAAGGCCGTACCATTTTTTATAATCAGCCGGTGTCTTTAGCCGATAATCTCCGCTAAAATCGATCACACGTTTCTTAGCTTTTAAAAGTTCTGAGGAAATTGTCATTGATACTGTATGAGGAACCGCTAAAAAAATAAGATCGCAGGATTCAATGGCTTGTCCAATTTCGAACTTTTGACAAACGAGTGCTGTTTTTCCGGATAAATGTGGCCAGATCTCATCCACTTTTCCTTCGGTATTATTCGCGCTCACATAAGTGAGTTTGATAGCGGGGTGTTTTAAAAGGATCTCCATAGCGTTTAAGCCGGAGTAACCGCTAATTCCAACAATTCCAACGCGTATCATAGGTTATTCCTTTCGTCACAACTCTAAGAGATATCAGAAGTTGTGAGGATTTTTCGTCGAGAAATATAAGCCAATATAATAAATGAAAAAACCTATCTCGTCAACTTTTTTGTCAACAGGGAGATAGGTTTTTACTGTCTAAAATTTTGTTTTGTTAACGTTTAACCCACTGGAATTTCCTTCTCGCTCCCTTTTGACCAGGCTTTTTTCTTTCCTTCATTCTGGAGTCGCGAGTTAAGAAACTTGCTTTGTGTAGGATAGATTTAAGCTGTGGATCGCAGGCAATCAAGGCGCGGGCAAGTCCTAATCGGAACGCTCCGGCTTGACCAGTAGATCCGCCGCCTTCAACTTTAACGTTGACATTAAACTTCCCTAAAGTGTTAGTAACAACTAAAGGCTCAATGATCGTAGTTCGGTCTGTTTCCCGATAAAAATAGTTTTCAAAAGTCCGTTTATTAACGCTAATCGTTCCTGTGCCGGGGGTTAACACAACACGGGCGATAGAACTTTTTCGTCGTCCTGTAGCACCATATTTGACTAATTCAACCATTGTAAACTCGCTCCTTAATGAATTTCGACAGGAATAGGTTTCTGTGAGGCATGCGGATGCTCAGATCCTTCATAAACTCGCAGTTTGGTTCGTTGTTTATATCCCATTGGATTGTTTGGGATCATGCTATTAATTGCAAGGATCAAAGGTTGTGTTGGCGCTTTTGCCATTAATTTCTCAAAACTTGTGTCAGATTGTCCGCCATGAAAACCGGTATATTTCTGATAAAGCTTATCAGTGAGCTTTTTTCCTGAGACTTTAACATCTTTAGCATTGATGATGACAACAAGATCGCCTGTATCAATGTGGGGAGTAAAGGTGACTTTATGCTTCCCTCGTAAAATTGTTGCTGCTTTTGCGGCAATTCGTCCCAAAATCTTATCTTTAGCATCAATAAGATAGCAATCTGGTTTTTGCTCGACTGTCTTTGCCATGTATGTTTTTCGATTCATAAGTCGTAACTTCTTTCCTTGTGTTTATTGAATTTAGATTGAAAGTATAACATTTTAGCTATGAATGTCAAATATTTTATTTGTAAAATAAAATAAATCGTCCAGCTAGGATTCCCCCGACATTTCCCTAATTTCTTTATTGAAGTCGGGGTCCCGACTTCAATAAAAAACCAGAAGACATCGGGAGAACTTATTGCAAGTAAATTGCCCCGTATGGATTCGAACCATAACAAACAGATCCAGAATCTGTTGTGCTACCATTACACCACAGGGCAGATATTTATAGAAACCTCATTCAAAAATCATTTAAAGATATCAGGACGAAGATAAACTGTCAATCTTTCTTCAAAAAACGGAAAAGGACGGTTTCAAAAAATTGAAAACCGTCCTTTATATTTTCCAAAAGCATGAGGATAAATTATTTCAAAGCTGTTTGCATCCCGTCTTGACCTTGCCCTTGAGCAACCGGCGATTGCGCTCCACGCTTAGCGTAAAGATCATGAAAAAGCTCAGCATGCTTAACATTGATACTGTCAGCACTAAGATCCGCATGACCGGATTTTATAAGAGTTGAATTTAAGAAAACAAAAAGACTTGTCGTGTCTTCATCCGGTTTAACAAAATAGGCATCATAATCTTTCGAAACAACAACCTTATTCTTATCTGAGGATCCTTCATATTCAAACCAAACATAAGCCAACAAATTCCCATCTTCATCCTGTTTCTTGACATCATAATCAAGCTCAACAAAATAACCACTCACAAGCCCGCGGATAAAATCAGCCGCTTCATTTTGTTTTCTAGCGGAAAGCTCTGGATCGTTAGGATCAATCGCCGGCAGATCAACACCGATCAAGCGAATCGTTTCTCCACTGATCAACTGTAAAGTCCGGCCATCAATGACTTTCAAAACAAAGCCAGGTTCTGCATAAGCAGGACAGGCAATAACGATAAGCAAACCCAAAACAATCAATAACTTTTTCATTTTTCCCTCACTTGCTGCAAAAAGGCTCATTATAACTTCAGCTAATGTAAGTATAGAATATTAAAATCGATAAAAAAGGCTCAAACGGCCATTTATAGAAACCGTTTTCTTTAAGTACCAGAAAAAAACGAAATAGGAAAACACCTTATAGTTTTTTATAATTTAATGGATCAATAAATTTGTATATTCAGTTCAAATTAAAAATCGTCATGGCCAAACCATAACCTTGGCCGACCCCCAAGTTACTCGAGGACTGGTGGCCTTAATGGATTTCTGTGCGGTTAATGGTGGTGCTGCCTCTCATTGGGGTGGGCCTTCCGCTTTTGCCGAACTCATGTCGGCCACCCATGGACTGATGTTCTCTGGATCTCGCCCTTGGTACGAAGCTTTTCATTTTGTAAACGATGCTGGCCATACCGAAAATGGGATTTATGCCCTAC
>CAYGEE010000145.1:0-4543 GCA_964348765.1 uncultured Planctomycetales bacterium
ATGTAATACGTTAGAAATAAAAAATAATTATTTTTTTATTTTTAGTGTATAATCACGGTAGTTTTTTAATAAAAGCAAAAATAAAGTAAAGGGGTTGAGTGATGCTTTCTAGATTTTTCCCAAAAGAATTTAATTTTAATGATCTTTTTGAAAAACAGGTGGATTGTGCTGTTGAGGCCGCAAAAAAGTTAAAAGAGATCATTTGTACGAAAGGTCCATTGCCCGAAGAGTCTTATCATGCTGTTCAGGCTATTGAACTTAAGGGTGATGAGATCGCGCATTCGATCATTGATCAGTTAAATAAAACTTTCATTACACCTTTCGATCGGGAAGATATTTATGCCTTGACTAAAGAGGTCGATGATATTACTGACATGGTTAATACGATTGTCAGCAGGTTAAGGGTTTATAAAATTCAGGGTGGAGATAAGAATTTCATGGAGTTTGCTTTAATGATCGAGGCATCGGTCATCAAGGTTGCGTCGGCGGTGAAGGGATTGCGAGATACAAAAAATGCCAAGATCATTTTTGAAGCTTGTATTGAGATCAGTCGGCTTGAGAACGCCGGCGATGTGATGCGTGATAAGGTTTTTGTTGATCTTTTCGAAAATACGAAAGATCCCATTCAGGTTATTAAGTGGAAAGAAATCTATGAAGATGCAGAAACCTTGCTGGATATCTGTGAAGATGTTGCCCATGTTGTTGAATCGATCCTTGTTAAAAATCTTTAGGTTATGACGACGTATATTATTTTCTTAGTTTTCCTTGCTCTGGCTTTTGATTTCCTCAATGGGTTTCACGATTCGGCAAATTCCATTGCTACCATTGTCTCTACACGTGTATTATCTCCTCGGTTGGCAGTCCTTTGGGCTGCTTTTTTTAATTTTATTGCTATTTTCTTTTTTGGACTACATGTCGCCAATACGATAGGCAAAGGGATCATCGATATTTCGATCGTTGATACTCAGGTGATCTTCGGGACGCTTATGGCGGCGTGTATTTGGAATCTTATTACTTGGTATTTTGGATTACCCACGAGTTCTTCCCATGCTTTGATCGGGGGATTGATCGGTGCTGGATTAGCAAAGGCAGGGTTTGAGGCTCTTGTTTGGTCTGGGATCTTGCGGACAGCCACTTTTATCATTATTTCGCCTATTTTGGGACTTTTCTTAGGGGTTGTTATTGGTATCATCGTTTATCAGCTTTTTCGTCGGTCGACGCCATCAAAAGTTGATCACGTATTTAAAAAAGGACAGTTGGTTTCTGCCGCCCTTTACAGTTTAGGGCACGGGGGTAATGATGCTCAGAAGACGATGGGGATCATTGCAAGTTTGCTTTTTAGTGCGGGCCTTTTAGGTGATAAATTCTATGTTCCGATGTGGGTCATTATTGCGTGCTATGCGGCTATTGCTCTGGGAACAATGTTTGGAGGGTGGCGTATTGTTAAAACCATGGGTCAGAAAGTAGCAAAGCTTAGACCGGTTGATGGATTTTGCGCGGAAACTGGCGCGGCATGTACGCTTTTTCTTTCATCATCTTTTGGGATTCCCGTTAGTACCACTCACACCATTACCGGCGCCATCATGGGTGTTGGTTCTGTTCGACGGATTAGTGCGGTTCGCTGGGGTGTTGCCGGACGGATCGTTTGGGCTTGGATATTGACAATTCCCTGTTCAGCAACAATTTCCGCCGTAATGTATATGGCCGCTGGGCTTTTTCGAAGCTAGACTTTCTTCCATTTTATTCCGTTTTCAATCTTGACAAAATTCATAATAAAGTTAGTATAAATAAGTACTTATAGGACGTATTTATGGATATATTAATCATTAGTGTTGCAATAGTGGGAAGTATCTTTTATCTTCTGGTCAAGTTTTGGAAAAGTCTTACGAAGAAGAAAAAGGGATGCTCGAGCTGCGGATAATTTTAGGATGACAATGACACAGCAAAATATTTTTTCGTGCCCGTTAACGGATGTTGCTTTAGGGGCAACAGTGCGGATCGTTACGATCAATGGTGATTTTGGTGAGGTGAAACGGCTTCGAGAGATGGGATTTGTCGATGATTCTTATCTTGTCAAGACCGCGCAACAAGGGGCGCTGATCTGTCAGGTTGGTTCAACGAGTGTTGTTTTAAGCGAGGCATTAGCACGAAACATTATTGTTAACCCTATTACAACTCCCCAGGATAAAGCGATGACGTTAGATCAGTTAAAAGTAGGTCAAAGAGCAAAAATAAAAAATTTTCTTTCTCATGAAGATTCTGTATGGACATTGCAGGAAATGGGGGTTCTTCCCGGTGAGGAAATTAAATTTTTACGCACTGCTCCTTTAGGGGATCCGATCGAGATCTCTATCCGAGGGGCTTCATTGTCCTTACGCCGCAGCGATGCAAAAAACATTCTCATTGAAGTTTTACTTTAATAATCCGCATGGATCCTATCGTTAAAGATATTAAAATCGTTGCTCTAGCCGGGAATCCCAATTCAGGAAAGACAACTCTTTTTAATGCGCTCACGCATCTTCGCCAGAAAGTCGGGAACTATTCCGGAGTTACGGTGGAGAAAAAGATCGGGTTATGTACGTTGCCTAGCAAGAAGCAAATCCAAGTTATTGACCTTCCTGGAACATATAGTTTATCTGTCCGTTCGACGGATGAAAAGATCGCTCGCGATGTTTTATTGAATCTTTTACCGGACACTCCTAAACCGGATGTGGTTGTTTGCGTTGTTGATGCGGGTAATCTTGAGCGTAATCTTTATCTTGTTTTGCAGATTCAGGATCTGGAAGTTCCAGTTATAGTCGCTTTAAATATGATGGATGAAGTTTCTAGTAAAGGAGTATTCATTGATACTGCACTTTTATCACGGTTGCTCAATGCTCCGGTTGTTCCGCTTGTTGCTATTAAAGAAGAAGGGATCGAGGCTTTAAAGAATCTTTTGGTTCAAGGCTTTGAGTATCGGCCTCAACGGTCATGGGTTTTACCTCCAGCGGTTGAAGAACAAGTTAATGAGCTGGTACGTATTATTAGAAAGCATGTTTCTTTAAATAAAACTCAAGTTTTCTTTAAGGCGCTTATGCTTGTTTCTCAAGCGACAGTGGAAGCTAACGTGAGTTTATTAAGCGAGATGGGAATTGAAGTTTTAGAGGATTTTCGTGAGGAATTAAAAAAGATCCAAGAGCGACTTGCCAAATTAGGCCCACATGTTCGATCGGTCGTTATTGAGTCGCGCTATCATTGGATCCGTGGGGTCGTCAAACAAACATTACATCGGCCGGTTTCTACGGAACAGGATATTACTCAGCGTATTGATAATGTTGTTACGCATAAAGTTTGGGGCTGGGTCATTTTTCTTGGCGTGATGGGATTGATATTTTATATGATCTTTACGATCGCGAATTATCCGATGAATTGGATCGATGGATTGTTTTCTCAATTATCGGCGGTGCTTGATCGTACCCTTCCCGAAGGGCTTGTGAAGAATATGATCATTAATGGAGTTGTCGCCGGGATCGGCGGCGTTGTGATCTTTTTACCGCAGATTTTGATCCTTTTTTTATTTATTGGATTGTTACAAGACACGGGGTACATGGCCCGCGCGGCTTTTTTGATGGATCGGATCATGAGCCGTTTAGGCCTACATGGGAAATCTTTTATTCCGCTTTTAAGTTCTTTTGCTTGTGCGATCCCCGGTATCATGTCGACAAGGACAATTGAAAGTCCCAAGGATCGTTTAGTAACTATGCTTATTGCTCCTTTAATGAGTTGTTCGGCGCGGCTTCCTGTTTATACCTTAATGATCGCGGTTCTCATGCCGGCATCCTCAAGTTGGGCGAAGGCTGGGATCATGCTTTTGATGTACCTTATTGGTATTATTTTTGCTTTTTTGATGGCTTTGATCTTTAAGAAAACTCTTCTTAAAGGTCAATCACCGATCTTTATTATGGAGCTTCCGCCGTATCGGATCCCATCGTTTAAAACTATTCTTTTGAGCATGTGGGAGAGGGCATTTTTGTTCTTGCGCCGGGCGGGAACGGTCATTTTGGCTTTATCGATCTTACTTTGGGCTTTGATGACGTTTCCTCAAAAACCTGGGTTGGATGAAATGGAAGCTTTACGTCAGAGTTATGCCGGTCAGCTGGGAACGATGATTGAACCAATAATTAAACCGTTAGGATTTGATTGGCGGATCGGCATCGGGTTGGTCGGGTCTTTTGCCGCGCGGGAAGTCTTTGTGAGCACCATGAGCATTGTTTTTAATCTTTCGCAAAAAAGTGAAATGATCCATTTGCGGGATGCATTTGCAAACGCGCATTGGCCGGATGGGGCGCCGCTTTTTACTCCGCTTGTTTGCTTTGGGCTGATGATCTTCTATGTCTTTGCCCTGCAATGCTTAAGCACAGTTGCGGTGATGTGGAAGGAGGCTGGTCCGCGCTGGGCGATCTTTCAACTCTTTTATTTGACAGGACTTGCTTATGTGATCGCCTTTTTAGTCCACTTTGTAGGGCGGATGCTGTATTTCTAAGTTCTTTTTAGTCTTTAATTG
>CAYGEE010000146.1:0-4378 GCA_964348765.1 uncultured Planctomycetales bacterium
CTCCCTAGCCCTCCCCACAAGGGGGAGGGAATGCGAAAAAGTTCTCCTTGTTGATCATCTCTAAAGTCTAAACAAATACGAAAATTATTCATTGAGCTGTCACAAGTCACATGTAGATTAAATCAATTTGTGACAGGTGACTTTCAACCCCCGCAAGAGGAGCATTGCATGAAACTTCGCACACAAACAGTTCATAAAGGCGTTTATAAAGATAAGACTTTTAATTCTGTCACAACGCCTATTTATCCGTCTTCCACTTTCTTTTTTGACGCGATCGGAAAGAATAAGGGATATGACTATACTAGAAGCGGAAATCCCACAAGAGCGGCTTTGGAAGAAAATATCGCGGCCCTTGAAGGCGGTGTTGGCGCGTCTGCAACGGCAACCGGAATGGCTGCTATTACGGCGGTGATGTTCTATTTAAAACCAGGCGATCATGTCATCACCGGCGATGATATTTACGGCGGGACGTACCGGCTTTTTGATAAAGTTTTATCAGCTTGGGGCATTCAATTTTCATTTATTAATTTACGGGATCATGCTTTAGTCAAAAAAAGTATCCGTAAGAATACGAAGATGATCTGGGTCGAAACCCCGTCGAATCCGCTATTGAATATCATTGATCTTGAAGCGGTGATCGGGATCGCAAAAAAGCATAAGCTTCTAAGTGTCGTTGACAATACTTTTCTTTCTCCTTATTTTCAAAAACCCTTTGAATTCGGTGCGGATATGATCGTTCATTCGACGACAAAATATATCAACGGCCACAGCGACGTTGTGGGCGGTGCGATCGTTTACGCGAATAAAGAGATCCAGGAGAGAATGAAATATTTAGTCAACGCACTCGGCGTTTCAGAATCTCCATTTGATGCCTGGCTTGTGCTGCGCGGTGTTAAAACGCTCGCTTATCGGATGGAAGCACATCAAGCAAACGCGTTAGCTGTTGCAAGATTTCTAGAGTCTCACAAGAACGTTAAAAAAGTTTATTATCCGGGATTGGGGAGTCATCCTCAAGGCCCATTGATCCGCAAACAGATGAAAGGTTTCGGCGGGATGTTGGCGTTTGAATTGAATACGAAGAAAATATCTTTGGATCGTTTCTTTAAGAAAGTGGAATTTTTTTCTTTAGCTGAATCTTTGGGCGGAGTTGAGTCTTTGGTCGAGTCCCCATGGTTCATGAGCCATGCGTCGATGGGAGAAAAAGCACTCATCAAATCTGGCATCACGAAAGAAACAGTTCGTGTTTCCTTGGGGATCGAAGATGCCGATGATCTTATTGGATCTTTAGCGCATGCGTTAAAAGGATAGGATGCCTATTTGGGTCGCTAATTATTTTAATGACTATCTTGGACGGCCGTGCGCAAGCTTGTTGTCGCCGTTCGTTCGTTATCCATTTTTGGCTTTTTTAGTTTCGATCTTTTTCTTTTACGTTGCTGTTAAAAAGAATAAGCCGTTCGCTCTTTTAGCATCATTCTTTTGGATTTTTTACGGGATATGGGAATCTTGCATGTGGTTGTTTTCCGATTCGATCAAGATCCCCGGAAGAGCAGATCTGTATTTATTATCGCCAGGGCTTATTTCAGTCACCATGATCGCATGTGTTGTGATCATCTTAAGAAAATAATTTATGTTGGAACTGTTTTAACATTATGAAAAGAATATAGAGCGCTTCTGTATTCTTTTTTTTATGGATTTGACCATTATGATGAATTCCAATCAAGGGGCTTCTTATCTCGATGATCCTGATGTGCAGCTGATGCTTGCATTTCAAAAAGGGGATGTGGCTTCTTTTGAGAAGTTGATGGTCAAATATTTCAAGCCGCTTTTGAATTTCATTTACCGCATGATCGGAAATCGTGAAACGGCGGAGGAGATCACTCAAGAGGTCTTTATCCGTGTTTATAAGAGCGCGTTTCTTTATGAGCCTCGCTCAAAATTCCGAACGTGGGCATATACGATCGCGCGGAATCTGAGTTTGAATTCCATTCGGGATAAAAAGAAGAATACCCATTCGCTGGATGAGTCGTTTGAATCAGAAGATGGCGTCATGAGCCGGCAAGTCGAGGATGTGACGGTTGAAAAACCGGATGAGGCTTTGTTGCGCAAGGAGAAGAATGCCGTTATTATGGACGCGATCCATTCGTTGCCGGAAAATCAGCGTACCGCCGTTTTATTGTGTCGATTTGAAGGGCTTTCTTATGAGGATATCTCTAAGACGATGGGCACATCTGTTGAGGCGGTTAAATCCCTGCTGAGCCGGGCAAAAGAAAACCTTAAGATCCGTCTGCGGGGGTTGGTGGAATAGTGATTTTTCTAAGAAACTTTCTTATATTATTAGTGTTATATATGCCAGGTGATTGCTATGACATGTGAAAAAATCCAAAAATTGCTTACCATCTACCTCGACAATGATTTGCAACCCAATGATAATCATATAGTTAGGACTCATTTGCTGTCTTGTCAGGCCTGTCAAAATGAAGCAAAAGCGCTTGAAAAGACTTGGGCTCTTCTTGGCGAGATCCCTGAGATCGAACCGAGCCCTAATTACATTTCTCGTTTTTATACGAAACTTTCTTTTGAGAAATCTTTGTATGGTCAATTTCTGGAAAAAGCGAGACGGTTTATTAAAAGCCGTATTTTTGTTCCTTCTTTGGTCGCAATGCTCGCTGTTATTGTTGTCGGAGTATTAACCTTTGCAAATTATCAGCGTTTTGAGGATGCGAATCGGACCATGGCTTCTATTAAGGATGACGATGTTCAGATGTTGGAGCAGCTTGAACTTGCTCAGCATTTTGATGTTTTAGAGGAGATGGATTTTCTTGAAGATGCTGACGTGATCCAACAGTTGGATACTGAAGAGAGTTTGGAAAGTTCGGCAAATTCATGAGAATACGATCACTTGTGATCATTGTCTTTTTATGTTTCGGGGCTTTTCCTTTGCAGAAAGTGTTAGCTTTTGATACTGCCGCGGTAAACTCCCCTGAAGAATTAACTTTAGAAGAAATAGAAATATTGGAGAATTTGGATTTTCTTCAGGATTTAGATCTATTGCAGGAGGATTTGGTCATGGTGGAAAAATTTGATGAGTCAGGAGAAAATGATGCTCAATAAAAATTTTATTAAAAACTTATTTCTATCGTCGATATTTTTGCTCGGCATTGTTTTTGTCCCAGTGCATGTTCATGCGCAAGATGTAAAAGATGAATTTCGGTATAAAGAGGATGCAAAAAAGAAATGGGATGCTATGACTCCGGAACAGAAGGAGAGTTTAAAGAATAAGATGGCGCAGTGGAAAAATATGCCGCCGGAAAAAAGAGAGAAGATCAAAGAACGGTATAATAAGTTTCAATCTATGTCCCCAGAGGAGCGAAAACATGTCAGGGGGAACTGGGAAAAATATAGGAATTTGAATCCTGAAGAACGTACTAAAGTGAAAGAACGTTTTGATCGGTGGAATAGTATGTCAGCTCAGGAACGGGATCAGCTTAAAGAAAAGCATAAGTCCTTGAAGGATCTGCCTGCGCGCGATAAGGAAAATTTACAGAAGAAAAAAGATAAATGGAAGAATATGCCTTCTGATCAGAAAGAGACCTATCGTCAGAAATTCCGCGAGAACAAAAAGTCGACCGGTTCTAAAAGGCGCTCTGGACAGGCTTCTCATCCCCGACGCCAGAGATAAAGTGTGTTTTGAAACTACGGGTGGTTTTCTCTAAACTACATGATTATTTTTGATTGGAATAAACGTTATTTTTTTGTTACTATAACCGCAGTTTGAATTCACACATCAGAAAATGAAAATCACTCCACTTTCAAAATTTGTGTTGTTTGGTTCCCTTGTCTTTCTTTTGGGGCTTTCCAGTGTTCAGGTTAATGATATCGAAGGGTCATTCATAAAAGGGGATTATGAGGATGCCAAGCGTCTAGCTTTAGACTTTTTGGCTAATAATCCGAAAGATGTTAACAGCGATCAAGTTCAGTATTATTTAGCAGTAAGTGATATTTATCTAAAACAATATCCGGAAGCCATAAGCATTTTAAAAAAGATCACTCAGGCTCAGACTGCATTGGGAAGTTTAAAGGACAAGGCGAGTTTGGCGCTTATTGATTGTTATTATTTAAGTGAGCAGTATTCTCAGGCTGAAAAAGAAGCTGGTGAGTTGTTAAAAAAGAACCGAAAAACAGATTATTTAAGCCTTATTTATTTTAAGCTCGCGAAAGCGGAATTAAAATTAACAAAATGGAAGGATGCTCGAGATCATCTTGAGAAGATCATTGCTGAATTTCCTGATAGTTTAGAGGTGAAGTTCGCCCGGCAGTTGCTCGAGGAGAAACAATATTTTGCGGTTCAAGTGGGGTCTTTTGTGGATCAGTCTCGGGC
>CAYGEE010000147.1:0-4284 GCA_964348765.1 uncultured Planctomycetales bacterium
TTTTACCGTACGTCGCGAGTTCTTCTTTGTAAAGGGAATATTGTGATTTTCTACCCACGGGAACGCAATTTCCTTTATAAAGTTTTAGTCGGATCGTTCCGGTGACTTTTTCTTGTGTTTTGTCAATAAAAGCGTCGAGTTGTTTCTTTAATGGTGTTTCCCAAAGTCCGTAATAAATAATATCGGCATATTTTAAGGAAATTCCTTGTTTAAAATGAAATGTTTCACGGTCTAAAACAAGTGCTTCTAATTCCTGATGAGCTGTGTGTAAAATGACACCGCCCGGCGCTTCATAAATTTCACGGGATTTAATTCCAACAAGGCGGTTTTCGACCATGTCAAAACGGCCAATACCGTTCTTTCCACCGAGTTCATTGAGTTTTTGGATCAAACTGACCGGTTCATAGGCTTTTCCATCGATCTTTTTTGGGATCCCTTTTTCAAAATCGATCGTCACATACGTTTCTTTGTTCGGCGCTTTTAAAGGAGATGTTGTCATTTGATAAACATCGTCCGGCGGCTCGACCCACGGATCTTCTAGAATGCCGCATTCAATGCTCATGCCATAAACATTTTTATCGATCGAATACGGGCTTTTTTTTGTAACATCGATCTTTATTTTGTGTTTGGCCAGATAATCAAGCTCTTCATCGCGTGTTTTGAATTCCCAAATGCGGACTGGCGCGATCGTTTCAAGTTTAGGATCAAGGATCTGCGCGGTTACTTCAAAACGTACTTGATCGTTGCCTTTTCCCGTGCAGCCGTGGGCGATCGCAGTAGCTTTTTCTTTATGAGCGACTTCCACTTGATATTTCGCGATGATCGGCCGTGATAAAGATGTCGCCATTAAATATTTATTTTCATAAACAGCGCTTGCTTTAAGCGCGGGGAATACATAATCTGTCACAAATTCTTTTCGCAGATCAAGAATGTGAACTTTCGAAGCTCCGGTTTTTAAAGCGCGTGCTTTGATCGCCTGAAAATCTTCCTGCTGCCCGACGTCGGCGATGTAGGCGATGACGTCATAGCCTTTATCTTTGAGCCACGGGATACAGCACGATGTGTCTAATCCGCCGGAATAGGCGAGAACAACTTTTTTCATTTTACGGCCTCCATTAACCAGATCAAAACCGCTTTCTGCACGTGCAGGCGGTTTTCGGCCTGGTCGAAAATAATAGAATGTTTTTCATTGTCGATAACATCGCTCGTCACTTCTTGTCCGCGGTGCGCCGGCAGGCAATGCATGAAGAAATAATCTTTATGCGCAAGCGAAGCCAGTTTTTTATTGATCTGATATCCTTTGAAATCTTTTAACCGTTTTAATTCTTCGGACTCCTGCCCCATGCTGACCCAGACATCTGAATAAATAACATTAACGTCTTTGACAGCTTCTTCTGGATTATCAGTTATCATGATCTTACACCCGGATTGACGGGCAAAACTTTCAGCTTCTTTTAAAACTGATGGATTCGGCCGATAATCCGACGGTGTCGCGATATGTATATTTGTCCCTACTTTCGAACAGATCGTCAAAAGCGAGTTGCAGACGTTATTCCCATCGCCGATATAAGCCAGAGTTACATCTTTTGTTTTGCCGAATTTTTCTTTGACCGTCAGAATATCCGCGAGCGCCTGGCAAGGATGATCGAAATCTGATAATCCATTAATGATCGGCACGCTTGCGAATTTTGCCAGATCTAAAATGTCCTGATGCGAATTCGTCCGGGCGACGATACAATCCAAATAACGCGACAATGTCCGTGCGACGTCTTCTGTGGATTCCCGGACACCTAAATTAATTTCATTGGGGCCCAAATAAAAACAATTTCCACCCAATTGATAAACTCCGACTTCAAAAGAAACCCGTGTCCGGTTAGACGGTTTCTGGAATAAAAGCCCGACGGTCTTTCCTTTCAAAAAATCACGGTAAAGCGAGCGGTCTTTCTTTAGCTTTTCACTTAAATCTAATATGTGAAGAATCTCATTTGATGATAAATTCTGTAAACATGTCAGATCTTTTTTCATAATGATCCCGTCACTTTTTTGAGTGATTTTTCTAAGATATAGAGCGCTTTATCGGCTTGCTTTTTTGTGACATTAAGCGCAGGCATGATCCGTAAAACTTTGCCTTGCGTGCAATTAATGATAAGCCCATTATTTAAGCACTCGTCAAAAACGGCTTTGCCGTCGATATTGAGTTCGATCCCGATCATCAGTCCTATTCCGCGAACATCAGCGATACATGGGAATTTTGTTTTTAATTGTGATATTTTTTCTAAGAGATAAGTCCCCATTTTCTTTGTGTTTGAGAGCATTTTATATTTGAAAATCGCTTCAAAAGCTCCTAGGGATGCTTTACAGATCAACGGACTGCCGCCAAAAGTAGATGCATGCATGCCTGGTTTAAAAGTATCAGCGATTTTTTCTTTAACGACAAGAGTTCCGATCGGAAGACCGCCGCCTAAGGCTTTGGCAAGCATCATCAGATCCGGTGTCACACCGTAATGTTTGAACCCAAAGATCTCTCCTAATCGGCCCATTCCCGTTTGAACTTCGTCGAAGACAAGCAAAATATTCTTTTCATCGCACAACGCGCGTAATTTTTTGACATATTCTTTATCCGCGACGTTAATGCCGCCTTCGCCTTGAATGAGTTCCAAGATGATTGCGATCGTTTTAGAGTTAACGGTTTTTAGGATCGCGTCAAAATCGTTAAAGGCAATTGTCTTAAAACCTTCCGGCAGCGGCGCAAAACCTTCCTGATATTTCGCCTGTCCCGTCGCGGCCAAAGCACCCATCGTCCGGCCGTGAAAAGACTTTTCAAAGGTAATGATTTCGTGCCGTTCGCCTTTTCCGTATGCCCGTGCAAATTTGATCGCCGCTTCACAGGCTTCCGCTCCGCTGTTGCAGAAAAAAACTTTTCCCGGGAACGAACAGCGGATGATCTCTTTGGCTAATTTCGCCTGGTTCGGATGATAAAAATTATTCGGGATATGGATCAGTTTTCCGATCTGGTCGCGCACCGCCGACATCACTTTTGGATGGCAGTGTCCGACGTTATTAACACCCCAGCCGGGAAAAAAGTCTAAATATTTCCTCCCGTGGACATCAGTAAGGTCCATTCCCTTGCCTTTAACAAAAATAAGCGGCGTTCGAGTGTAAGTCGAGAGAATGTATTTCTGATAATTTTCTATGACGTCGGTTTTTGTCATTTTTTAAGATAATGTTTTTTATTGTTCATGTGTCATTGCGAGAAGTTCTTGCTCTATCGACGAAGCAATCTTTTAAAAGATTGCTTCGTCACCGATAAGTGAGCTCCTCGCAATGACACAAAAAGAAAATTTTTTCATCCTTTTAAAATCTGAGTCCCGATCCCAGTGTTGGTGAAAAACTCAAGCAATAGCGCGTGCGGAATGCGCGCATCCACAATGTGAGTTTTCTTCACACCCAATTCCAACGCTTCCACGCAGGAATTGACTTTTGGGATCATTCCTCCCTGAATGACGTTTAATTTGATCAAATTCTCCACTTCATCAACGGTCAAGGTCGAGATAAGCGAATCCGGGTCTTCTTGGTTACGCATGACACCTTGAACATTGGTCAAAAGGACAAGTTTTTCCGCCTGCATGATGTTGGCGATGGCACTTGCCACTTCATCGGCGTTAATGTTGTAATGCTGTTTGTCTTTGCCGACACCCATCGGGCAAACGACGGTGATGTGCCCTTTTTTTAGGTATTTGTTAAGCGATTCTTCGTCGATCGCGGTGATCGTGCCGACATAGCCCAGATCGCGCGAGGCTTTTTTCTTCTCGACAAAAATAATGTTCTCGCTTCCCTTTAATCCGACGACATCGCCTTTTAATTCTTTGAGTTCAGAAACTATTTTCTGATTTAATCCTTCGAGTTCTTCCGTAACGATCTTTAACGTTTCCAGATCTGTAACGCGAATACCATCATGAAATTCACTTTTTAATCCGGCATCTTTAACTCGGCTACTTATGTGAGGTCCTCCGCCGTGAACAAGGACGGTGCGGATCCCAACGTAGCTTAAAAATACGATGTCCTCGAGGACATTGCGGCGAATCGTATCATTATCGAGAATGCTTCCGCCGTATTTAATGACAAAGATCTTGTGTCGAAAGGCGTGGATATAGGGGATCGCCTCGATCAAGATATTCGCTTTTTTAATTATATTCTCCATTGATCTTCACGTATTCATAGGACAGATCGCATGTGTAAACTGTACTGACTGCGCTGCCGAGGTTAATGTTGACATTGATCTTG
>CAYGEE010000148.1:0-4191 GCA_964348765.1 uncultured Planctomycetales bacterium
TGGTTGTACAGTTCAAAAAACGTTTTTAACAACGAATAAAGATATTCATCCTATTCAATCGTTGCAGATATCCGAAGAAGTTTTGGCAACTGAACTGGCTTTTGATGCAAAAACAGGAGAGATCAAATACACATTGCCGGAAGATGCCCGCGTTCGCATCCGTATTGGTATTCCAAACGGTGGCCCGATGCTTTTAAATGTGTTGGATTGGGAAGAACGAAAAAAAGGTGCTCAAGTTGAACATTGGGATAAGAAAGATAAAATAAGCGGCTTTGATCTTTCTGACCGTAACGATCTTATGGTTGTCCTAACGGCACGGCGTGAAAAGACATTTAATATTGATCAGCCCGGAACACGCAAAGCGCCCAAATTCGATGTCATGTTTCCTGAAGCCCAAGTTAATAACGACGCGGTCACATTAAAAGATATCACGCCAATAAGAGTCACCATTGCTGAAGATGATCACAAATGGCTCAGTGAGTCGCGCTATGAGATCGCGCTTTATGTCGATCAGATTTTCTTACACGAAGAAGAACAAGGCGTGAGCCCATTTACATATTTATGGAACACCAAGGGCATTAATGAAGGCGAACATATTTTGACAGTTGATCTGATCAGTTTGGATGGTGAGGTTGGGACAAGCAACATAAAATTTTTGATAAAAAACAGTCCTTAATATTGGAGGAGAAGCTATGGTAAGAATTAATGAACAATTTATCATTGATAAAAAAGGCGAAAAAACAGCTGTTGTTATTTCGTTTCGAGATTATGAAAATTTACTGGAAGATCTTCACGATCTAACTGTTATTGCTGAAAGAAGAGAAGAAAAACCAATATCCCATGCGAATATGTTAAAAAGGCTTAAAAAAAGTGGACAATTATAAATTATCCTGGAAACCATCAGTCGAGAAAGATTTAAAACGGATCAATAAATCGTTCATCCCCCGAATTATCCGTGAAGCGGAAAGATTGTGTTTGGACCCGCATCCAGCTGATTCCAAAAAATTAAGAGACACACAAGGGACTTATCGCAAACGAATAGGAGATTATCGGATTATCTATCAAGTTGATTAACAGAAGAGGGTTATTTTAATTGCAACGATCCGTCATCGCAAAGATGTGTATCGCAGCTTAAGGGATCAATTGTAAAAAATGAAAATCTCATGAAAAAGATCAAATTACTTAAAATTATCAGCATCATAACAGTCATATTCTTTACTGTTAACATTCTCGCTTCCGATATTGCTTTGGCTTTTGATGGAACGATTTGGTACGGCGGGCAGCAAAATGTCGGCGGCACCGGCGGGACAACGACAAGCGGACAGGAAGAGAAAGCAAAAGAATTACCCCAGAATCAAAATCAGAACCCAAAATGCCAAGCCGATCCGGTCTATTTGCACAGTGGGGAATTTTTTTATAACTGTGTGGATCTATCCATTCCCGGGCGCGGACTGGATGTTGACCTGGTGCACGTCTATCACAGCGGACGCAATATCAATGGACAATTTGGATTCGGCTGGACATTTAATTACGGCGATAAGCTGAAAGTCTTAACGAACAATAATATCTTGATCGTTAACGGCGACGCGCATAAAGATGAGTATGCTTATGCTGGGAATAATACCTATACTGCGCCGGATGGATTATTTGAACAGATCATTTCCAATCAGGACGGAACATGGACGCTCAATAAAGAACATGGTGAAAAGCATCTTTTTGACATCAATGGCAACCTTTCCAGCATTACCGACCGCAACGGCAACGCAATCCAATTTTTCTACGACCCTGCCGGGCTTATGCCGATCATTGGTTCCTCAGTCTACAGCCAGACGCCGAGTGAACGGATCGTGATCGGTTATGAATATCGATTAGCGCAAGTTATTGACACTGTCGGACGCACGATCAATTTTAGTTACAATGCCAACGGCCGATTACAGACGATCACCGATTTTGCCGGACGCGTGGTCAGCTTTGATTATGATCCTGCGACCGACGACCTTTTAAAGATCACTAAACCGGTAACGCCGGAATTTCCCGCCGGTATCACAAAAACATTTGCGTATGATAACACCCATAATCTAGAAACGATCACCGATGGAAAAGGCCAGACGTTCTTAACAAATCGTTATGATTCTTCCGATCGTGTCTATGAACAGGACGAAGGCACCGGCACCTGGAGCTTTAATTACGGGACGAACACAACGACCGAAACAAACCCCAACGGTTTTGTCACGACGATCACTTTTGATGCGAGCGGCCACGCGTCTAAAACGGAAACATTCACCCAAGGGCTTCGCTCTGGTGAACCTGTAAGTTTTGTCACGAATTTCACGTACAATTCGGATGGAATGAAAACAACGGTCACAAACCCCGCCGGCAACGGTACAAAATATCTTTACGATGAAACGAACGCCGATCCGCGGATGCACGGAAATCTTCTGGAAATCCGAGAAAAAACGAACATGGCACTTCCCGACAATAACACAAATGATTTACTCACTGTTTACACTTATGAATCAACCTATCAGTTTGTTAAAACAATAACGGATCCCGAAGGTCATGTCTCAACATTAGTCTATGACTACGAATTGCCTGCCAATGACCCGCGCTATGCACAAAAAGGGAATTTGGTCAAAGTGATCTTTCCGACGGTCGATGGACAAATGCCAGAAGTGAATTTTTATTACAATCCCTACGGCCAGGTCACTAAAGTCATCGATCCCAATGGCAACACCGTTGATTATCAATATTTTGCTGATACTGGATATTTACAGAAGATCATTCAAGATGCCTCGGGTGTTAACGCTGTCAGTGAATACACCTATGATGCTGTCGGCAATGTCACAAGTGTTAAAAACCCCAATGGGCATGCGCAAAGTTTTACGTATAACGCGCTTAATTGGATCACCGAAAGTTTAGACGCTTACGGCTACAAAACAAAATACTCTCACGATGCCAACGGCAATATTATTAAAGTAGAAGCCCAGGCCAACGACGGAGCGACCACGTGGCAGACGACGCAATATACTTATACGATCCTTAATAAAATTGAAACGATCAAGGATCCGTTAAACCGCGTGACGACATTTACTTATGATGCCAGCCAGAATCAACATATCGTTAAAGATGCGCTAAATAACATTACGACCTTCGATTACGATGAGCGTAATTTATTATGGAAAACAACCGACGCGCGCTCGCCGGCGGGGATCACGCAGAATGATTATGATCTCAACGGCAATTTAAAACAAGTGACCGATGCAAATTCAAGTCCGACACAATATGTTTATGACCTTTACGACCGCGTGCAGAAAATGACTTACGCGGATAATAGCTATCATCAATACACTTACGATAAGAATTCGAACTTAACGCAAGACAAGGTCCCGAGTGGGGCCTTGATCAATTATGCGTATGATCAATTAAACCGTTTAACCGCCAAAACGCATCCGGCCACACCGGCAATTGATGTGACGTATGGATATGATGTGGGATCACGATTAACGTCGGTCGTCGATGGTCCATCGTCCAGCGCATACATTTATGACGCGATTAACCGGATCACATCAGACACACAAACACTTAACGCGAAAACGTACGCCTTAACTTACGAATATGACAAAGCCGGCAACCGGACGCGGGTGCTTTATCCGTCGGGAAAAAATGTCCAGTATAGTTACGACAACAAAGAACAATTAACGCAAATAACCGCCGACGCAAAAACACTTGCCAATTACGTTTATGATCCACTGGACCGGGTGGTTCAGAAAGATCTCATCGGCACAAAGACCATGCGCACGGATTATAGTTATGACCTGGCGGATCAACTGCTTAGTTTAAAAAATTATGTCGCAGTGGATAATGGCGGGGGAGGCGGAGGCAAAAAAGAAATTGAGCAACTTGGTATGAAGTATGAAGTAGGAAGCCCTCGCATGTCCATCGTCGAGCGTTCATCGTCCATCGTCGAACGTCCATCGTCCATCGCGAAGGACGACCGACAACCGACAATCGACCGCGAATCTCTTGTCCATCGTCGAGCGTCCATCGTCGAGCGATCATCGTCCATCGTCGAACGTCCATCGTCCATCGCGAAGGACGACCGACGAAGGCCGACCGACGAAGGACGAAGGACGAAGGACGAAGGACGACCGACGACCGACGCCCTGTGGTCTGCAGTCTCCAGTCTTTGGT
>CAYGEE010000149.1:0-4164 GCA_964348765.1 uncultured Planctomycetales bacterium
TGTGGGTTGTTTTATATGATATTTTTGTATATCAGCTGGCTTTGCGTCAAACCTTTCAATGGTTGCTCTTATGCTCTCTCCACCTAGTTGTCCTGAACCACTCATCACTGTTTTTAAACAATTCAGGTGATAAACTTCGTCTACGATAGCACAGCCACTAAAAACTATGGCTGATAAAAAAACTAAAAATATTTTTTTCATTAAACTATTTTTCCAGAATTTCCAAGACTGGGTCCTTATTTTTCTAAACCCGCTTTGATTGTTTTGTTTCATTCTATATTCTCCCCCTCATAATAATCCACCGACGGCTGGTCATTGATGATGCGGCGTACCTTAGTTCAAGGAAATCGCGTCGCTTACTGAAGCGAGACGTTTATCGCTGGATAATTTATTGGGATAATTTTTATTCATACGCAATATCATCTAAATAAAACGTAATATTCTGCTGATTCTGTTTGGCGCTGCCGACCCAGGCGAAACCGCCGGAGATGTTTGAGAGGTCTCTGTCTTTAAGATCGATCGAATACTGTTTCCAATCTTTGGTCAAGGTGATCAATTCTGTTTTGACATTTGTTGTGTCGGGATGATCACGGCGCATGCCGACACCGCCCATTTGAAAGGTCAAAACTTCGTCTCCGTTCTCGCCTTTCGCCCAAAAAGTTAATTTTGCGGCACCCGTTAAATTGGATCCTTTCTTATCACCCCAATTATTCGCCGGATGAAGCCAATAGACGCCAGCCCAACCGTCGCCGCCGCTAAGGATCGAGCAATCCCGGTCAAAATAAGCTTTAATGCAGCTTTTGCCTTCATGACAATCCGTTATCCAAGCGTCATCCATCTGCTCACATTTTCCGGAAGGCATAAACCCAGACATAGTAAAACGGTTGAATGATCCTTTATCTTTATAAACGATGAATTTTTGAAATGCTTTCGGCGCTTCTTGTGATTGCGTCCAGCCCAAATGAGGATAGATTATTGTAAGGATGATCAGTAGTAAAGTTGTTGTAATTTTTTCAGGTATTGGCTTTCCTTCGATTTTTAGCATCGAATTTTCGTTTGATTTATTTATTGGGTTGAAAAAGGGCGTGTTGGGTTGTAATCAGCGGATGGCGCGGGTGGTAAATGCCATCCTTTTTCTTTAACTCCGTGATCTTCCGGGAGATCTGTTTGATAACCTGATTCGTCGATCATTGTGTCGAGTTTGGATTTTGGGGCCGTGGGTTTGTCCGGTCCGTTGTCTCCCATATCGGCGGTGTAAACACACCCGGTTATGAGTCCTAATGCGAAAATAAACAGATATGCGTGCGATTTTTTTATAGTCATATGAAAGTTGTAAATTCCAACGTTTTGAAAAAGAGAGTTTTAATGCTGATTAGTTATACCTCAAATTTTTCCGTCCCGCAATAAAAAACCTCCGTTCAGTGAAGAACGAAGGTTTTTTAGAATATGATCCGGGTAAACCCACCCGATCCAAAAATTGCTTAACGAGATTATTACCTGTTAATCCGATACTTCCCCGATTGAGACAGCCAATGGTCGCGATAACTCCTACCATTTTGCACAAAATATATGCTTGTTTAAATATGTCGCCTCTTGGTTAATTGGTTTATTTGGTTAAATTATAGTTCACGATGAATTTTGGCCTAATCAATTTTTGACATTTTACGATCCGCGTGTTTTTCGGGTTTTTTTGACTATTTTGCCATTTCGCGGAAAGCGCTTTAAAGCTATGCATCACAACAAGTTGCAACTAATCAGTGCCCCCTAATCACATTTTTGTCCAATTATTCGATATACACTTTAACTAGAGAAAGATTTAACTATAGGGAGGCATTTATGACTTGATGAGAAAGTCAAAATTTGGATAGAAAACCAACCGCCTTCTTATAAACGGCGGTTTTTTTATTTTACTTCGCCAAAGGCGAAGTAAAACTCTGCGAAGCTCAAACACGAAACAAAGTGCAGTATTTGAGCGTAGCAGAGTTGGAGCAAACTTATGAAACGAAAAATGCACATCTTAGCGATTATTATAATGATCCTGCCCTCTCTTTGTTCTTTGGGTTACGGATACGATTCTATCCTTGTTCAAGATGATGAAAGCAAAGTTGTCCTTTCAACGCGCGCCGAATCCAAAGATACGCAATTATTAGACTTTTTACAAGAAAATAAGATCAATACAGTTAATGATTACGCCCAGTGGCTTGAGAAGAATATTCATTATGAGAAGGTTTCCATAAATGAGGAATGGACAGCTTGGCAGGAAACATTGGCCCGCGGTTACGGCGATTGTAAAAATCTTTCGGCCCTTAATACCAAAGTCCTTGAGATCTTAGGATATGCCCCGGTTTTGATCGGATATAAGGACGAACCTGAAGGGCATCTTTTTACGACGTTCATGAAAGATGGGGTTTTGAATATTTTTGATAATACGAAATATTATGTGACGAAATTAACGACTATCGATCAAGTTTCGATGGTCATTTATCAAAAATATAATGTTGAAAGCATTTTTGAAGTCACATTAAATCCCTGGTCGGTTGAACTTCTCTATACCAGAGCGATGCTCGCTAAGCTCACCGAAGGCAAACAAACCCTTCAAATCGGCCTTTGATGGGACATTGGAGCCTGAATCCAATTGAACTTTTGATAGTGTTTCTTCCTCGGGATTTTTGAAGCCCTCGACTAAAACGACATTGACGCTCCCAAGGTGTGTTTTGAGGACCGCGCGCATCGTTTTTTTTGATGGGGCTGTTGAAAAGAAGACTTCGGCGGAAATATTCTTAACTGCTGCTCCATTAATGAATAAATACGGTTTTAAGAAATAGGCTTCTTCTTTCCCATAAGGTGGCAGGTTAACCTTCGTTTTTGACTGAAGCAATCCGATGTAACTATAGATCTTTTCATCCGCGTAAATATTTAGTTCCACGGTATCACCTAATTCCCAGGGGACCATCCTTAAGTAATATCCGCCGCTTAACATATCAAGGACTTTCTTGGGGATCGGCACTGTTTTTTCGCGATGGTCGAGAAAATTTTTATAGGATGCCGTGTGATGCTCATAATCAAAATCCACGGCTGATTCGAGAAATGTTCCTCCCTTCGTGTATTCTTCATGGCGAAGAACGACAAAATCCCTCGGATCCATGTAGGAGACATAGCGGTCTTTGGTTTTAAAGATCTTCGCGAAGAAGGCGAGCGTTTTGACCTTCAGTTCAAAACAATACACTTGCCGGCCGTCAAGCATCGTTTGCCCTAGATTTGTAATAATAAACTCACCGATCGTGACACCTAAATATTTTGCTTTATAAACGAGTTTTTCATTCTTAGGTAATGGTGTAAATTGTGGCGCGTCTGCCTCGACAGGCCCGGGGATAGCGACGGCGGCTTTGATCTCTTGCGCTTGCAGAATGATATCTTCTTTTTTTATCACAGATGTGCAACTGGTTAGAAAACATATGGTCAGGCAGGTTATTGGGATAGCGGCCTTATTCATACGAGTACACTAACACTTAAAGTGCTTTAGCGGGGAATTAAAGTTTGAGGCGCCTTAGGGAAGGTTTTGCAGAATGTGATATTCCTTTTTCCACGGCCAGGGGAAGTGGAATGTTCCCCATGTCGCGACTGTTTTCCATCCGTCATTGTCAAAGATCTGCAGTTGTGCTTTAACGGCGAATTTCCAGCGGTAATGTTCTAAGATCCGGTATTCGCCGGAGAGAATTCCGTTTACGGCGTCCAGGAATTGATCAACTTTTTTTTGTTGTGTGCATGGATACCATTCACACGAAAAGATCCCCGCAGAGAGTTGAAGCTCATCCGTATTTTTAAGATTTAAATGAACATCGAATTTAAGCCCCTCTTGCGCCGGAATATGCATCGAGAGTTTTGTAAACGCGGTTTTGTGGACGGTCATATGAAGCAGTGGAAATTCGTTTTGGATCTTCGTAAATATTCTTTGAGTTGTTTCTAAGTTGTTATACATTGATTTCAAGATACATTATTATTTTGAATCTTAATAATCTCAGGGCTTTTACGTTTGTGTCATTGACACAGGATGGTATTTAAACGCGAATGTCCTGAATTCATTTTGTATCCTGCAGAGCCAGAAGAACGATTTTTTTGATCAACTGATTGTAAGGAATATCGATCTTTTCTGCGGATTGGGCG
>CAYGEE010000150.1:0-4127 GCA_964348765.1 uncultured Planctomycetales bacterium
TTCTAATAGTAATAAGTATTTGTTTCTTGGTCGAGGCTATAGTAAAATCAGTTAAATTATTTTTGATAGGATATGTGTTTTAAGTGAAAGATTTTTTTAATGAAACAATTTAAGAAAACAACTACTAAACAACTTGGGGAGTTATTGATCGAGCGCGGTGTTATCAGCCATGATCAATTAAATTTGGCTATTAAATATCAGAAAGAGCATGGCGGGCTTTTGGGCGAGGTCCTTGTCGAGTTAAAATTTGCTACTGAAAAAGATATTGCGCAGGCTTTAACATGTCAATATGGATTTCCCTATTTACCTCTCTCTAATTATGAGATCGATCAGGAAGTTTTAAATTCCGTTCCTGAGCACATTTGCCGTCAATATTGTCTTGTTCCCATTGATAAGATCGGTAAGAGCCTTACTATCGCGATGGCGAATCCTTTGAATTTTCAGGCCGCGGAAGATGTCGAGCTTATTTCCGGATGCCTTGTTCAGTCTTTTGTGAGCACCTCTTCAGAGATCAAACAGGCAATTGAAAAATATTATAAGAAAAAATAATTATGGCTTCTCTGAAAGATCGCATCAAAGATATTTTGATCCGCGATAAGATCATTAGCCCTGATGATTTTGAAAAAGCTCTTCTTGAGCAGCAGAAGACATCAGAAGAATTAAGCAAGATCCTTGTCAGGCTTAAGCTTATTAATGAGGATGGCCTTACGGAAGTTTTAAGTGAAGGATTAGGACTTCCGCCGATCAGCATTTCCCGCCTTAAGATCGACCCCACAGTCCTTAAATTGATCCCTCGCGAAATGGCAGAGAAATATAAGATCATGCCCATTTCTTTGATGGGGGATCATTTAACTCTTGCAATGGCGGATCCTTTGAATATTTTTATTATGGATAATGTGAAGGCGTTGACGGGTTTTATCATTAATCCTATTATTGGGCGCGGAAAAGATGTCAATGACGCGATCCAGAAATATTATGTTGATAGTGAGGATCATGGTAAAGCGATCGATCGGCTTGAGGAGATCATTCAAGATATTAAAGATACAGAAGATGTTGAGGTTGTTTCGGAGTCATCGTCTTCTGAGGAGAAATCTGGAGTAGAACAATTAACGGATGACGCGCCTATTATCAAATTAACGGATACGATCATTCAGCAGGCGGTTCTTGCAAAGGCAAGCGACGTTTTTATTGAACCATTAGAACAGAACTTACGTGTGCGTTATCGCGTTGACGGAGTTATTCGTGAGATCGACCGTATGCCGAAGGTATTGCATTCTCCGATCATTTCCCGGATCAAAGTTATTGCAAGTTTAGATATTTCGGAGCATCGTCTTCCTCAGGATGGTAGATTTAAAACGGTTCTTTCTGGGAATAAGTCCGTGGATTTTCGTGTGAACGTTTTGCCGACGGCCTTAGGTGAGAAGATCGTTTTAAGAGTCCTTGATCAGGGGAATACGGTTTTAGATATCGCTAATCTTGGGTTCGAGCCTAAGGCTTTAGTACGTTTGAAAGAATGTGCCGTGAAACCGCATGGGATGATCCTTACCTGCGGGCCAACGGGAAGTGGAAAGACAACGACATTGTATTCTATTCTCAAATATGTTGACTCTCCGGAGAAGAATATCGTTACCGTTGAGGATCCGGTGGAATATCAAATGAAGGGCATCAGTCAAGTCAATATTAAACCTCAGATGGGATTGACTTTCCCTTCGGCGTTGCGATCGATCTTAAGGCAGGATCCGGATATCATCATGATCGGAGAGGTGCGCGATTCGGAGACTTTGGATATTGCTGTCAAGGCCGCGCTAACGGGGCATTTAGTTTTAAGTTCTTTGCATACGACAACCTCCGCCGGAAGTGTTGTGAGAATGATCAATATGGGGATTGAACCGTTCTTGATCTGCTCTTCTGTCCTGGCGATCATTGCTCAGCGGCTTATAAGAAAGATCTGTCCGCATTGTAAAGAGCCTGTTGATTTAACTGAGAATGTTATGCAGAGGGTCGGTTTGTCTCGATTGACAGATAAAAAGACGATCACGGCTTTTCATGGAAAGGGTTGTAAGAATTGTCTTAATTCCGGGTATCGAGGCCGGGTTGGGATCACAGAGATCTTGATCTTATCTTCGGCGCTTAGAGAGTTGATCTTGGCAAGAGCAGGAGAATTTCAGATCAAGGAATTGGCGCGTAAAGAAGGAATGCAATCGATGCGTGAAGATGGATTGAGTAAAGTCATTCAAGGGTTGACGTCGTTGGAAGAAGTTTTGAGAGTGACAGCGCCGGATGATTCGCCTGAGTAGATGGAATAAAAAGATGCAAGATGTCAGAGGCTAGAAGTTAGAACAAAAACATTGTGATTGTATTTGAATCTGGAAGATATGTCCGAATCCATTAAAGAACGAATTATAAAAACTCTTGTTGAGACTTATAAGATCCGAGAGTCTGATCTTGATGATGCTATGATCTTGCAAAAAAGGCGAGGTGTGGGCCTTGATAAGATCTTAATTGAGAAAAAATTGATCCAGGAAAAGGATCTTTTAATGTTGTTGGTCAAAGAGCTGAACATTCCGTTCATTAATTTAAGTAAATTTAAAATTGATCCTACGCTTAGAGAAGCTGTTCCCGAGCGGATCGCTCGGCAATATCAGGTCCTGCCTCTGTCGATGTTGGAATATACAATGACTATCGCCATATCGGATCCTTTGAATGTTTTTGTGATCGATGATCTTAAGAATATCACCGGGAAAGAAATTGATATTGTGATGAGTACGAGTTCAGAGATCACAAAAGCACTTGATAATTTTTATGGAACAGGGCAAACGGTAACAGTCAAAGAGCTCACAAAAGATATCGATATCGGCGATTTTGAGATCGTCAGTGATGATGGAGGGGGCGAAGGATCTGAGATGACCGTTGATGAAGGTGAGAAAGCTCCTATCATCCGAATGGTTAATCTCATTCTTAAGGAGGCTTTAAAACAGCGGGCTTCTGATATTCATATGGAACCGATGCTTGATGTCCTGCGTATCCGTTATCGCGTCGACGGTATTCTTCATGATATTCTTAATGTCCCTAAAGATAATCAGAACGCGATCTTAGTTCGTATTAAGATCATGTCGCGGCTTGATATTACTATTAATCAGGCTCCTCAGGACGGGCGGTTCAAGTTAAAAATTGGCGGCAAGGATGTGGATTTTCGTGTTTCTATTTTACCGACGACTTTTGGGCAGAAGATCGTTATGCGGATCCTGGATAAAACAAATTTGTCGCTTGGGTTAGGCGGCTTGGGGATATCTGAAAAACCGTTCAAGCTCATCAAAGATTCGATCAGAAAACCTTTTGGAATGCTTCTTATTACCGGTCCGACGGGAAGCGGAAAATCGACAACGCTTTATTCGATCATCAATGAATTAAATTCTGTGGATAAGAATATTATTACTGTTGAAGATCCTGTGGAATACATGGTCGAGGGGTTGACGCAGATCCAGGCTCGTCCTGAGATCGGATTAACTTTTGCGGAAGGGTTAAGGGCGATCCTTCGTCAAAGTCCTGATGTTGTCATGGTTGGTGAGATCCGCGATAATGAAACGGCAGATATTGCTATTAAAGCGGCATTGACGGGGCAATTGGTTTTATCGACACTTCATACAAATGATGCTCCCGGTGCTTTGACCCGCTTGATCGATATGGGCGTTGAGCCGTTCTTGGTTGCTTCCAGTGTTGTGCTTATTACTGCTCAGCGTTTATGCCGGAAGATCTGTTTGAAATGTAAGGAACCGTTTAAGATCTCGGATGAAATTCTAAAGGATGTTAAATATGTTTTTCCTTCCAAAGCAGAATTCTTTAAGGGAAAGGGATGTGAATCTTGCCGTCAATCCGGGTATTTAGGGCGGGTTTCGATCACGGAGGTTTTTGAGATCGATGACGCGATCAGGAATATGCTTTTGTCAGGAAAATCATCAGATGAGATCAAAGAATTTGCCAGGAAAGAAAGAGGAATGCGTACGCTTTTTGAGGATGCTATGGATAAATGTGTTGCTGGCATTATTACTCTTGAAGAAGCTTTTCGTGTGACTGGACGTGAATAATGCAGTTTTTTTGTTCCCAATCTTTTTTTAATGGTAGAATAA
>CAYGEE010000151.1:0-3939 GCA_964348765.1 uncultured Planctomycetales bacterium
AAAAAACAAGCTAAGAAAAAAAACATCATTGTTACTGATATTATTAAATAATTTTTAAATTAAGGAGTTTTTATGAAAAAAATCTTTTTATCGATGGTTTTTGGGTTTTGTTTTTTATTTGCAAATGCGAGTCATTTAAATGCTGAGGAAGCCCCTGTGGATGATATGACTGAAATGGGGCAAGATAACATGATGGGAAATGAAATGATCGAAAATCCGCAGATCAATGACAAAATTCAAAAAAACTTCGAAGCTCAATCCAGTGAAAAATCAACTCGTGCGACGGCAAAATTGGTGAGCACTGCAGACCCTAATCTTATTTTTGGTGATGTAACTGTGATCAGTGTCCCTAAAAAAGGACTCATGATCAATGCGATCCTTAGAGATGTTCCTGCTGCCGGTATTCATGCTATTCATATTCATGAAAAAGGAAGTTGCGATGATGTTGGGAAAGCGGCTGGAGGGCATTATAATCCGGCTAATTCTCCGCATGGCCTTTATCCGCGCGATGGTGCGCACGGCGCTCATTTAGGCGATATGGGCAATATTGAAGTTAAGCCCAGTGGGGTGGCCGTTTTGGCTAGATATCTTCCGAATGTTTATCTTTCTGGTGATGTTAATAATGTTTCCGGACTTGCGATCATTCTTCATGAAAAGCAGGACGATTTTGGTCAGCCGACAGGAAATGCCGGAGGACGCATTGGTTGCGGGGTTATCCAATTAACTACGGATGAGATGAAAAGTGCAGACCCTAATCAGAAATAATTTATTAATCAAGAAAAGCGCTGGTTTTTTTATCAACCGGTGCTTTTTTTATTTATAATAGGATGCAATAATGATCACAACAAAAAATTCTGTTCTCATTGTTATTGATGTGCAGGGTAATTTGGCGTACCGGATGCATGATAAAGAGGCGCTGTTTAAAAATATTCGTTCGATCATTAAAGCGTGTAAGACCCTGTCGATCCCCATCATTTATACGGAACAAGCTCCGGAAAAAATTGGAAGCACTGTCCCGGAGATCGTGGAGTTTTTGACGGATGTCCCGCTCATTAAAAAACGCAGCTTTAGCTGCTGCGCAGAGAAAGATTTTCCGAACGCTCTTAAGATCCTTAAACGAAGCCATGTCATCGTTGTCGGCATTGAGACCCATGTCTGCTTGTATCAGACGGTACGTGATCTTCTTGATAAAAAATATCAGGTGCAGGTCGTTGCTGATGCGGTCTCATCCCGAACGTTGGAAAATAAAGAGATCGCGCTCAAACGCATGGGTTCGATCGGCGCAGTTTTGACATCGACGGAAATGCTGGCGACGGAATTATTGATAACATCGGCGCATGAGAAATTTAAAGATGTGTTGAATTTGATCCGTTAATTCGCGAAAAAGGAGAGTTGTGTGGCTGATAAGAAAAAAGAACCGTATCAAACCCTTGATGATCTTTTGATCGAAAATCGGCATTTTGAACCTTCTGCCGAATTTAAAAAGAATGCCATTGTGAACTCTGATGCGCTATATAAGGAAGCAAAGAATAATCGTGAGAATTTTTGGGCGAAATGTTCGGAGTCGCTCGATTGGTTCAAAAAATGGGATAAGGTCCTCGAATGGAACATGCCGTTCTCAAAATGGTTTATCGGCGGGAAATTAAACGCGAGTTTTAATTGTCTCGATCGTCACATCAAAAATGGTTTGGGGGGGAAGATCGCGATCATTTGGGAAGGCGAGCCCGGAGAAGTAAAAAAGATCACATATCAGGAAGCGTATGTTGAGGTTAATAAATTTTCAAATGGTTTGCGGAATTTAGGAGTTAAAAAGGGAGACCGAGTCGCGATCTATATGCCGATGATCCCCGAGGCTGTTTATGCCATGCTGGCCTGTGCCAGGCTTGGCGCCATTCACACGGTTGTGTTTGGAGGATTTAGTTCTGATGCCTTAAAAGAGCGAATTAATGATGCTCAAGCGAAAATTCTCATCACTGCAGACGGTGGATACCGTCGGGGAAACATTGTTCCTTTGAAAAATATGTCCGATGAGGCGATCAAAGATTGCCCATCGATCAAGAATGTCGTTGTCGTTAAGCGCGCGAATAATGCGATCACGATGAAAGAAGGCCGCGATGTTTGGCATCACGATATTATTCAAGGTGTGAAAAGCTATTGCAGCCCGGAGCCGATGGAGTCTGAAGAATTATTGTTTATTTTATACACATCCGGCACGACGGGAAAACCCAAAGGCATTATTCATTCAACCGGCGGATACATGGTTGGTGTTAATACGACAACGAAATGGGTTTTTGATCTTAAAGATAATGATATTTACTGGTGCACGGCCGATGTCGGCTGGGTGACGGGGCATAGTTATATTGTTTATGGCCCGCTGTCGAACGCCGCGACGGTTGTGATCTATGAAGGCTCGCCGGATCATCCGCACCGCGACCGGTTCTGGAGAATGATCGAAAAACACAAAGTGACCATTTTTTATACCGCGCCGACCGCGATCCGCGCGTTCATGAAATGGGGGACGGAGCATCCTGATAACTGTGATCTTTCGAGTTTACGTCTTTTAGGAAGCGTTGGGGAACCGATCAATCCGGAAGCGTGGATGTGGTATCACGAACATATCGGCAAAACACGTTGCCCGATCGTTGATACCTGGTGGCAGACGGAAACGGGAAGCATTCTTATTTCGCCGCTGCCGGGAATCACATCGACAAAACCGGGTTCAGCGACGAAGCCGTTACCAGGGATCGATGCGGTTGTTGTCAATGATGAAGGAAACGAGATCGAAAAAGGCGGCGGATATTTAGCGATCAAAAGCCCGTGGCCGTCGATGCTGCGCGGCATTTGGGGCGATCCGGAGCGGTATAAGAAAACTTATTGGGGCCGTTGGGATGGATTATATTTTCCGGGCGACGGCGCAAAACTTGATGATGACGGTTATCTTTGGCTTTTAGGCCGTGTTGATGACATTATGCTTGTCGCCGGCCATAATATTTCCACAACAGAAGTCGAAAGCGCTCTTGTTGATCATAACAGTGTGGCCGAATCAGCTGTTGTCGGTATTACGGACGATGTCAAAGGACAGGCGATCGCCGCGTTCGTTATTTTGAAAGAAGGATTTGATCCGACAAAGGAAGCCGAAGAAGTGTTAAAAGATCATGTTGTCAAAAAGATCGGCTCGATCGCAAGGCCCAAATGTGTTCTATTCTCAGCTGATCTTCCGAAAACCAGAAGCGGAAAGATCATGCGCAGGCTTTTACGAGACGTCGCCGAAGGCCGCGCTCTGGGCGATGTGACGACCCTTGCTGATCCGGCTGTGATTGAGAATTTGAAGAAGAAATATCAGGAAGCATAAAAATCGAGGATGAGTTTTGTGTTATGGGTCGGGTTATGTGGCGTATGTTATGAGTTAGCATTCTCAAGTTTTTTAAACTCATAACTCAACCTCACAACTCGACTCATAACACAAAACACACCCTCGGCATTTTTCAGTTTTTCATGTGATCGATCCCAAAATCATATCTCAATGCCTTCAACACATCTCCGATGCCAAATCTATCGGAGTTCTCACAGGAGCCGGCATCTCCACGAACGCCGGGATCCCAGATTTCCGCGGGCCGCAGGGGCTTTATGTGACCCGCAAATATGATCCGGAAAAAGTTTTTGATATCGATTATTTTGACCGCGATCCCAAGCCGTTTTACGAATTTGCCAGGGATTTTCTCACCCTTGAAAACACGATCCAGCCGACGATAGCGCATAAATTCTTAGCGGAACTTGAAAAAGGAGGCAAACTTAAAGGGATCGTTACTCAAAATATTGATTCGCTTCATCAATTAGCCGGCTCAAAGAATGTTTATGAGATGCACGGGAGCTTCTGGAAAAGTTTTTGTCGAAGCTGTTTTAAGGAATTTTCGTTTGAAGTCATGAAAGAGCGGGTCC
>CAYGEE010000152.1:0-3819 GCA_964348765.1 uncultured Planctomycetales bacterium
GCTAATCTCTTTAAAATAAAAGAAAATATTATTACCTTTTGTTGTATTCATAAGATAACTAACCGGCTTATGAATTGCCTTACGAGGGAAACATTTCTTTTTTAAATAAATATCTGCTCCGAGGCTTAAAGAAGTAAACAAATAAATCTCCAAGAAACCTACCACATCATTAAATTTCCACGGCGGCCAAAATGCCAATTGCTCTACTTGGTTTCTTTTATCCTGATCAAGCTCTGGATACTTTTTATTATACCTGTTTTCATAGAATTTCTTTTCACATTCCAAATAGTCCGCTTGCTCAGCATAATAATCTTTATAACTTCTTTTATGAATAAAGCATGTCAAAAGGGGATTTTTCATCCTATTCCATGAAACATTAGGATCTAAACTCATTTATTATCAATTTATTTTTTATTAAATTTCTTAAAACAGTCTCCTCTATATTCTTTCTGCAATTGATCTAATCTCTCTACGTAAGTAGAATCGTAGTACCGAGAATCGTAGTGCCGGGTACCCACAAACTATTTACCACCAGATCTTTACGAGTCACCTGTCCCATTTCGCTTCCGAAGGGGACACTTAACTCACATCTCATTGCCCCACAATTATTTCCCGGTACCCGGTTCTACTTTCTCTCTACTTTCTCTTTCTATTTTCCCACCTTTTCCTTTTAAACGTACCCAGCACATTTACTCTCCCATCAAGGATATAAACCTGATGCATGGGGATTAAAATTCATTGTAATAAATAAAGCCAGACAACAAATAATAATTGCAATAAAAATAGCAAGAATATTAAAAATTAAATCAAGAAATTTATAAAACAAAGAGTTAACTCTTAGCTTTGACTTTACAATGCCTATCAACCTCCAAATAATCGAACACAATATTAATATAATGTACCACTTGAATGCTTTAATCAATCCAACGAAAAATTCAATCATTGTTGCCCTACTTTCCCTTCTTCATCTTCTTATTCAATCTGAAATATTTACCCTCCACCCCACCAGCTTAACTAATAATTCCCGCTTCGCGCAGCGGGTTCTTACTCCGAATACAATCGAAACGCCCAGGCGCTTAAAAAGCCTGCAACGCCCAAGCCCAGCCATGATATCCACAGCGGGATATCACAATTCCCCATCCTCGCTTCCCAATGATTGATAAGCCTTAATAAATGAAGTGCCGCAATGACTAAGAAAATTAAAGCGGTAATCAAAAGATATCTTTTTGTATTTTTCATGAGTGAACTCCTTTCCACCAGTTTAACTAATAATTCCCCCAGGCTTCATCACATATCACCTGTCATCGCGCTCCAATCGCTCAACAATCCCAGTAGTTTAACGAAATATCCTTGATCGGGCTAGAGGATTTTTTACTGGAGCATATCAAATGAGGCATGTTGGAAATATTCTAAAATTATTGAAGAACTCTTAACCGCTTTTTAATAAAATCAGATCCTTTGAATTCAGAGCTGATCTTCAAAGCTTTTTGATATGACTCAACGGCAAGTTTCTTTTCCCCTGCTAAGTCATAACTAATCCCTTTTTTAAACCAGGCCTCGACGTTATTGGGATCAGACTTTAACGTCTCATCAAAATATTTTAATGCCAGCTGCCAATCTTTTTTCTCCAAAAAAAGACTACCAATATTATTATTCAGAACATAATACTTTGGGGACTCATGCAAAGCTGTTTTATATTCTTCGATCGCTTTATCATTTTCCTTAAGGCTCTGATAAATTCCGCCCAAATTAAAATGAGCGGGAGCATTGTATGGGCTTGCGGCAATCGATCTCTTAAACTCTTCAATGGCTTTCACCAACTCTCCCCGAGACATATAAAGCGTCGCGATGTTATAATGCGCCTCCGGGATCTCAGGATGAAGCGCGATCGCTTTCAAATAATATTCAAGCGCCTTTTGCTCATCTTTTACCTGATTAAAATAATAACCCATATTCGCCAAAGCAATATAATCCTTAGGGTCGATCATTAGCGCAGCCTCATAATGTTTTCTTGCCTCTTCTAATTCTCCTCGTTGAACATGGATCATTCCAAGATTATTATGCGCCATCGTACAACGGGGATTCTTTCGTAAAACATCATAAAAAAGTGTTTCAGAGTTCTTGTAGATCAATGTTTGATTGAGCGTCAAAATAGACAAGACAGCAATGACGCAGAAAAATATCACCCGGCCTAAAAGCGGCCAGGATTTAAACAATTTTTCAAGACCCGTCACGTAGAGAACGATCAAACTCATACTTGCCAGATATTGAAAATGGTCAGAAACAAATGAGAATTTCATCGGATAGATATTCACCAACCCGATCGCCGGGAAGATCGTGGCCATATAGATCAAAAGAGCGGTCAGGACACCCCGACCAAATAATTTTATATTTGCAAAAGTACATACAAGAACAACACCAATACCTATCGGAAATAAATACTGAAAAATTGAAGCGGCATCCACCTTCCACCGCGGATAGATAAACGACAGGTCAACCGGCCAGAGCAATTTGAAAGCATAAAACCATAACGCCCGGCCCGCGATCAATACCCGTTCCAACAAAGAATATTGCCAATACCACGCTCCTGAAGCAATATAACGATGCTCTATCCCAACGGTGATCAGCGCGATCGAAACCCCAATCACAAAATACGGCACGACCGGCAGAAAGTCTTTGATCGTGATCTTTGAATTTTTCCACCAGATGATCAACAAAAGACAAACCGGCAACGAACAAACAACCGTTTTACTAAAAAGAGCGCAAATAAAGAAACCAAACGACAGGAAATAGTTCATCCGACGATCAGACAATAATCGGTTGCGGTCAAACTCAAGGAAATCCAGATAAAAATAAAGCGAGATCAAATAGAAAAATCCTGACAGAACATTCTTAAGTTCCGAGATCCAAGCCACCGACTCAACATGCACGGGATGGATCGCAAAGATCAAAGCACAAACAAAAGCAGCTCGGATCTGAAGCTTCCTTAAAACAAACCAAAGAAGGATCGCATTGAATAAATGCAAGATCACATTGACCAAATGATACCCAAAAGCCTCTTGCTGAAAAATTGCGTGCGTAAAACGAAACAAGCTGAAAACCAGCGGATAATATTGCGGAGTAGCTCCGGGATCGAACCAAATATTCCTAAACCCATCTGGCTGGATCAATACAGCATTATTTATGACAAGCTGATCATCGTCCCAGATAAATCCGTTTTGAAATGTTTTATGATAAGAAAAAAAAGTTAAAACGATCAGAATAACCGCCAAGAGAACAACATTCAGACGATTTTTATTGGAAATTTGCATTCATCAACTTGATCAAGCAGAATCTTTAAATGTTTGGGGGATTTTTTTTCTAATGACCCACTCCACGCGGCTTGTGGTTGTGATCGACAAAAGGATCGCTAAACTAAAGACATATATGCCTGCTCTTGGTGTGACACTCGCCAACGGCCCCAATTTCACGGCGACAATAAGGATCGCTACGACAAAAACATCCAGCATCGACCATTTGCCTAAAATCGTAAGCCAGCCTAAGATCCATTGGCGCGCGGAGTCATCAAGCCTACACTGCCAGAGAATCCCTAAAACGATTATTTTGATAACAGGAAAAACGATGCAGAAGAAAAACAGAAGCGCGCTTAGGAAATATTCCTTATCAATAAATAATCCATAAACACCCGTGATAACCGAATACGCATTCTTCCAAAATATCATTTTTTCAATATCCATTAAAGGCAAACATAATCCGGAAATAAGCGACGCCGCCGACAACACGATCATGACCGGCAGCTCATAATGCCCGGGATAGCGT
>CAYGEE010000153.1:0-3666 GCA_964348765.1 uncultured Planctomycetales bacterium
TAACATATTACTTTTAGACTTAAAACAGAAACCTTAGAACATAAAACCCGATTGTAAATGTTTCGTTGACAGAGAGAATTTTGATATTCTTTCATTGTGTCATCGCGAGATAAAGTGTTTTCCTCGACCACGAAGCGATCTTTTTAATATAAAAGATTGCTTCGGCCAAAAACGGCCTCGCAATGACACAGAACGCATCTCGTCAAATCTCTCCATCAGCCAAACAAATACACCCAATTAAATAAAAAAGAAAAGGCCCATGAAAATACTTCATAGGCCTTTTAATAGATTGCGATAATTTAATTCAACGAACTTAAACTAACAACCTCTTCCGGCTCACGAGATTTATCTATCCCTTGCCGCGATCCGATCTTCTGATCCTCAGCATTAGGCGCAATGCCTAAACGCATCGGCAGATCATGAATAGGAATAATGTTAAGGATCCTAAATGTAAATCCCGGAATATTAATTTCATTGATCAACTGCATATTGACCGGCAAAGGAATACCATTGCCATCCCGCTTAAACTCAATAATGCGATTGGCCGAACGGATATCAATACCGCCATATCTTGCAGGGTCTAGGGTCGAGGGGTTAGGGGCTAGACTAGTCCCTTGTCCCTCGTCCCTCGCCCCTAAATTAACCGCCATCGCCGCGTCAGTGCCGGTGTTTTCGGCTAAGACGGCTTCGATGATGGCTTTTTTATCTAATTTCGCTTCGGTACTTTGATTAACCGCGTAAAGGGCTGATTTCGCGTCCCATGTCCCGGCCGGATCTAAAACAACGGCACTGATGCCGCGGCCGAATAACATCTTTTCCCAATTACGGGCTTGCGAAAGTGTTGCTAACATACGCGTTAACATGCGTGACTCTGCAGTTGATTGCGTCGGAGCGACAAAGGTGATTTTTCCATCATTATCCATATGTTTCGCCGCTTCACGCAACACGAGCATTGAACCTCTGGCATAATTGTGCGCGAAATTTTGAAGTTTTTGGCGAAATTCTAACATTTTCGCTTCATGTTGTTCTGCCGTCATATTATCGATTGACTCATCTTCAAAATATTTCATGAACTGCGCTTCTTCCCCTGGGTTGGCGATAACATTTAAAACCGCCGCGTATTTTATTCCTCCGCCGAGTGCCGCTTGAATGCTTTCGACATTACCAAAATCAACTGCAAGAGTTTTGACACCATGTCCTGAAAACTCAAAGGCAACCGCTTCTTTACCTTGCGGGACAGCCAAGGTAATATTCGCTTTCGCCTTGATCCCAGCTTGAATTAAATCTTTAATTTGTTGGGCGGATTGCTCATCGTCGGAAGTACTGACGATAAGGATGTCTTTTCCCTGTAAATTTTTAGCTTCTAAATCTTTTAAAGTTGAAGGAATGGCCGTGATCGGCGCCGGATTCGGGCGTTCACGCTCTAACGTTGAGATGTAAAGGTCTTGCGCTCCAAACTTTTCCGGCTCTTGCGAAAACTCCGCCACTCGCTTGCCGATATCATCATTAGACGGAGGGTTTTGCGGCAAGATCAATTTAAAATACAAGGTGACCAAGGTCAGCCTCTCTCCCCAATGCGCTTCGTTAGCCAAGATATCGCGTTCGGAATTAGACATTTGCGCCGAGAACCACGCAATGGGCATAAGCAGATCGCGCGGAATTTCTGTTTCCGATTTTTTCTTAAGATTTTCCACAATCCCACGAATACGTTTTTGTTGTGTAGGGATACTTGCATCGTCTTGCCAACGTATGATATCCGCCTCCATTGTTTTGACATCAGCGTCGGTCAACGCGCCTTCTTTAAGCATTTCTTTAATATTATTTCGTAAAACCAGATCCAAGCGCATGCCTTGGACTAAACTTGGGTTAATGCTTGAAACATGAATGCCTTTGGCCTTTAACATCTTTCCTAATTCGGTTGAAAAAGCACCAAAAACTTCTTTCGTCCCGATATAAATGGACCGTTCCGGGTAAGGAATTTTACGATAAGCGGTAACAACATTGAAAATACTTCCGCCGCCTTGTTTGCGCATTTGCGAAACTAAGCGCATCGCCGCTTCGATCGGGCCTAAGGTATTCACTTGCATGACCGTATCCCAGCCAAAACTTAAAACAGCTGGATTAGGATCTTCCAGTGGAATATTTTCAGTTGTAAAGAATCCGCCAGCTAGTCCGGAGACGGCAATTAAATCGATCTTTTTATTTCGCTTTTTAGCAACCGCGAGCGCTTGGTTTGTCACATCACGGATATCATCAGGCTTGGTTAAATCCGCTTTCGCCGGAATGACTTGTTTGTCAGTTAAACTTAATAAACCTCTCATCTGATCCAAATCAGCTTCGGTGATAAAGATTCCGTAACTTCCAGACTTCAAAAGGTTTCTTCTAGCTGCCACTGAAGCAAACATGCCTTCACGGGTCGATATTAAATCGGTATATCTAACTTCACTCCCTGCTATAGAATCGATTCTTATTAATTTTTTTGTTTCATACCAATCGCCAGATGTGTTTCCAAGAAGGATATCGCCTTTTTCCGGCCATTCGGAATGAAAATTAACAAACATTAAGCCGTCACTTTCTTCTTTGATCGCTTCATAATTATTTTTCAAAAATACTTCCGCGGCTTTCGTTTCTCCTTGAGCTAACATTAAAGACAGCTCTAAAAGAAGCGGACGATTTTTAAATCGTTCACGTAATTCAGTCGATAAAATCGTCGGATCCAATTTAAAGTTGACTAAAAATGCCCCGCGTTCGCTCGCGGCAAGGTTTTCCGAAGCAGCAATGACAGTTGCTCCCTTTTGGGCAGAATGACCGGTAATACTTAACCCCATCTGATACGCCCCGCCGAAAGTAACCTCGATGTTGTCTTTAAGGTCGACTTTGCCTGTAGACACAGCCGGAACTTCCGGAGCTTTTTGGAAACCTTTGGCCGCGTTACGTTCATCGGGAGACAAAACAATACCTGTCTTATCTTCGGAATACGATGAAGCCATATAAACTGTCGCATTCTGTAAATTCTCCAAACTTCCTCTTCCGGTTAGAACACCTCCGGGAAGAATCATATTAACGCGAATGCCCGGGTTATTTTGATAAATTGTTGCCGCAGCCATTTCGGCAGCCACCGAAACAACCATAGCTTTTGTGCCTTCGCGGATCAAATCTCCGCGCAACTTCTGCGAAGAACTCTGCTTGAACTGTGATTTAGGAGAATAATCAGAACCCACCAGAGTAATACGTCCGGCTGAATGTTTTAAAGCATTTTGAAAAAGGCTTTTTTCTTCATCTGTCCAAACACGGGCGATTCCGGTTTGCAATCGACGGATCAACCCTTGTTCCGTTTGGCTGCTCAATCTTCCCAGAATCTTTCCCAGATCCCGAAGCAAGACCGACCTCTCCTCTTGGGTCCATCGATCCCAAACCATTTTTCCTAAATAGCGGGAAATAAGATCGATTGACGTCGACCCTTCCGGCGGATACCGACGGATAATATCATCAAGCTTATTTCTTTCTTCTACGCTAAAATATTCTTTGTCTAAATTCCTTTCAATAAAACCTAAGAATTTATCAAAAGAGCTGAATTGATCATCGGCTATACCGGCTATTTTAGCGCCTCGATAAATCATGGCATCTTGGGCATATTTCATTATTTGTGCCGGCACAGTACTATAT
>CAYGEE010000154.1:0-3662 GCA_964348765.1 uncultured Planctomycetales bacterium
GTTGAAAATGTTTTCCAGCCATCTTAAAAATAATATCCTTCTTATCGCGCTTGCCTACGTTTTATTGATCCTTGGCAATGGTTTGGTCAATTTGACGCATCCGGATGAAGTTTTCTATATGGAATCGGCGAAGGAGATGGTTAATCATAATGAGTACTTAACGCCATATATTTTTGACAAACCGCAATTCGAGAAGCCGATCTTTCATTATTGGTTATTGATCGCTATGATCAAGATCTTCGGGTTGGTTCCTTTTTGGGCGAGGTTTCCTTCTGCTTTCTTTGGAACAGTTGGGGTTTTGGCAACCTATTGGTTAGGGTGGCTTCTTTTTAGGAATAAGAGAGCGGCTTTTCTGAGCGCGCTGGTATTATCGAGTAATCTTATTTATTTTTGTCTTTCACGCGCTGTTTTAACGGATATGACGTTTTCTGTTTTGGTGTTGTTGTCAATATTGTCGTTTTATTGGGGATATCAAGTTCCTGCGAGAAAGAAGGATAGCATTGTTTGTTTTTTTATCTTTTCAGCATTGGCTGTATTAACAAAAGGGTTATTGGGTTTAACATTTCCTTTGGGGGCCATCCATCTATTCTTGATGTGGAAGGGTGATCGGGGATATTTAAGAGATAAAGCTGTTTTTACGGGAATTTTTCTTTTTATTGTCATCGCAGTTCCTTGGCATCTTCTTATGTATAAACTTTATGGCCATGAATTCATTAAGGAATACTGGAATAACGCGCATGTGCGACGGATGTTTGAAGCGGAGCATATGAGGGCCAATACTTGGCATTTTTATCCGTTGTCGATCTTTGCCGGGATATTCCCTTGGAGCATTTTTCTTTTTCCGCTTGCCTGGCAGTTGTTTTTGGAATTTAAGAAAGAAGTTTCTCGGAAAGCGCCCTTTATGTTTCTTTTTTCTTGGATGATCGCGGTTTTTGTTCCGATGCAGGTCTGTCAGTCAAAGCTTGCGAGCTATATTTTGCCCATTTTTCCGGCCATTGCGTTATTGATCGGACATTATCTTAATAATGTTTTAAGTAAGAGTGACAGAAAACAGTCGGATATCGGATTTGAATGTTTTTCATATGTCCTTTCTGGATTTTTCGTGATCATGTTCATAGGCGGGGTGATCTACTCAAGATCTTTGGAGAATTTTATTGTTCCGAATGTGATGATCGTTATTTCCGGGGTATTGACATGTGTTATTTCGGGGGTTGTTTTTTATTCGATCCGGCGAAAAGAATATCGCGGCGTTATTGCCGCGTTGAGTTGTTTCTTATTGATCCTCATGTTAACAGCTTGGCCGGGAGCTAAATTGATTGATGATTTTACGTCATGTTGGAAAATCTCTCAGCGGATTAAGATGTTGCCGTTACCGAACAATAAAATTCTTTGCAGCAAAGGTATTGTTCGGGCTGTAAGATTCTTTACTGAACGGGATGTTGCTGTTCTGGCGGTTAATGATAAGGGTTTTTTTAGTCCGCATCCGATAGAGTTTCTTAACACGGATGATATGGTTATGAGTTTCTTTGATTCGCAGAAAGTGACTTACGGGATCGTTCGTGATGAGGATATTCATCATTTTGAGAAATATTATCTGAGAAGGTTCCAGCTGACGACTTATGATCAGATCGGTGGGAAAGTCATTGTGAAGATCGAACCAAAGACTGATCCGGGTTAAAAGGAAAATAATGCCGCAAAAAGTATTTACATTAAAAGAAGCCAATCGACGATTGCCGTTAGTTGGAAAAATTGTTTCTGATATTTTAGAAAAAGGAAAACATCTGCGTGTGTTGATCGAAAGATCCTCAGGCAATGATCTGCCTCTTCAATGTGTGACGCTGCAGGAGGAGATCGACGAATTGATGGGAGAGCTTGAAGATCTGGGATGTTTTTATAAGGATTGGAATTTTGAGATCGGCCTTGTCGATTTTCCGGCTGTTATCGCTGGTGAGAATGTCCTTTTATGCTGGAAATCTGATGAAGATGCTATTCGTTTTTATCACCGTTTTCAAGACGGTTTTGCCGGCCGGCAGGGGATCCCTGAAAGTTTATTAATCTCATCATAGTTTTTCATGTCTCAAAAATTTCAAATTAAAGATTTTTCTGAGTCTTATTTAAAAGCCCCTCTGGCCCAACCGTTTCGGACCGCTCTTGGTGAACATCGTGAACTTGAGAATATTTTATTTACTTTAGAGCTTTCAAGCGGGGTTACGGGTTTTGGCGAAGCGGCCATTGCTACGCATATTACAGGTGAAAGTTTGGATCAGACATTCCGGAATCTAAAGGATGTTGGCCGGAGTTTGATCGGGATCGATATTTCAAGATATCTCATGATATCATCGATGCTGCATGAGAAGTTCTCAAAGAATAGATCAGTTATTGCGGCTGTTGAAACGGCTCTTTTTGATGCTTTGACAAAAGAACTTAAGATCCCGCTTTGGAAATTTTTTGGAAAGTCTTGTCAAAAGTTACAAAGTGATATTACGATCGTCATTTCAGATCTTGATGAAACAACGGCTAATGCTGTGAAATTCTATCAAATGGGATTTCGCGCTTTTAAGATCAAGATCGGGCGCGACGCGGATCTGGATTTTAAAAGAGTTGAAGCTGTTTATCGATTGACCAGAAAGAGTCCGTTTTATTTAGACGCAAATCAGGGTTATTCTGCAGATCAGACCTTGAAATTTGTTAAGTTATTAAAAAAACATCATATTTTTCCGTCTCTTTTGGAACAGCCTGTTCCAAAACAGGATTGGGAAGGTTTAAAAAGAGTTACAAGACTCGCTAAAACTCTCGTTTGCGCGGATGAAAGTGTTCAGAGTGTTTCTGATGCGCTTCGATTGATCAAAGAAAAAGCGGCGCATGTTATCAATATTAAGTTGATGAAGAGTGGATTCATCGAAGCCCGCGAGATCGCCTTGCTGGCGCGCGCCAACGGCATCAAACTGATGATCGGCGGCATGATGGAAACTTCGCTTGCGATGACCGCATCCGCACATTTAGCGTCGGGATTGGGATGTTTTGATTATATCGATCTGGATACTCCGTTTTTTATTCGAAAAGGGTTTGATAGAAATCCTTATCTGAATTCGGCAGGGGTTTATGATCTACACAACGTTAAGTTTGGGATTGGTATTAAAAAATAATTCTTAGAGCTATGGCTAGACTGGTATATAAATTCGATAGATGTGTTTCTGTTTTAGTTCTATTCCTATTCTTTGTTTGGATCATTCCTTTAGGTGCTTTTATTGATCCATCGAAAGAAGACAAAGCCTGCGGCGGGCAGCGGGCGATTTGTTTGTGTTCGCTTCATTTAGAAAAGAATCAAAATAGAAATCATGCCCCCAAGATTGCGATTACGAATCCGGGAGTTAACAAGGAATCCAGGCCCGCTGGCGGTGCAAGCCATGATTTTCTTCTTTCAAAGAGAGACTTGTTAAAGAATTCTTCAAATTCATTCTATTTGATTGACGATATTTTTTCTTACCAATTTTCCGCGCTCCGCGTTGTTGAGCATATCCCTAAAACATAAATTCTCTTCTCAGTTAATAAACTACTCTTAGCGGCGGCTTAATGGGTTGCCAAATAAATCTTTTTATGTATTAAGGAGAAATTTATGTTGAAGAAGATGTTATTTTTTTGTTTTTTTTTATGTTCTGTTT
>CAYGEE010000155.1:0-3636 GCA_964348765.1 uncultured Planctomycetales bacterium
AGGTTAGGTGGGGGTTCACCCTCCCCTAACCCCTCCCATCAAGGGAGGGGAAACAGTTCTTAATTTTTCTAATGACTAATAAATTTTATGCTTTCACTTAAACGACTAAGATCGATCCAGGGGCAGGCGATATTTGCTGAATATGTTCTGGTATTCTTTATCGTCGTCGGCATGATGACAGTTATGACGGTCTATTTTAAGCGGGCGGTGCAGGCTCGGATACGTGATAGTCGGGATTATATGGTTAAGGAAGTTAAGACTAGAACGGCCGGTTATTACAGTGGGAATTTGATAACACAGTATGAGCCGTATTATACAAGCACTAACACAACGATCAATACGAGTTCTAATATGACGGATACGCTCAATCAACAACCCGCAGGTGAACCGGTTGACGCGTTTGAACAGACGATTGATGAACAAACGATCATAAATTCAGTGAGCAATGTTGCGTCTCCTAAATTCGCGAATCCGCAAAGTTATTGAAGAGGATCATATGAGTGGAATGTTTTCCAAAAGAAGTGTTCGAGGGCAGTCTTTAATTGAATATACATCCGTTATTGGGATCATTGTCGTGATCATTTTAGCGGTTACTCCGCTTATTAAAAGAAGCATACAAGCGATGATCAAGACAACTGCCGATCAGATCGGCAATCAGGAAGAAGCGGAGCAACGGACAACCGATGTCAGGGGCGGATTTTTGCAATCGTCGGATTCAATAACACAAGTGACTTCTGACGTGCAGACTGTGGAAGAATTCGGGGTTATGCATCACGTTTATGATGAAACAACGAAAACAGACACTCTTCAGAAAATAAATCAGGGGTATACGCAGACGAAGTAAGGATGATAAATAATATTAAATTTTAATGCGATGTGCAAGTTTTCTATTTTTGTGTCATTGCGAGGAGCAATTGGTGTTTTTTTATAATATCGGCGACGAAGCAATCCTTTTAAAAGATTGCCGCGCTCCCTTTGGTCGCTCGCAATGACACGATTGTAAAAGTCCTGTTTTGGAAAGAGGTTAATATGCTTCGAATCAAAAGATCCGGTCAATCAAGTTTAGAATATGTCTTTTTGATCATTGTTGTCTTGGGAGCTTTTTTGACAACGCAACAGTATATTAAAAGAGCGATCCAGGGACGCTGGAAATCGACGGTGGATACGATGGGCGAGCAATATGACCCTCAGAAGGCGGATACTTTTTTGACTCAAACGATGCATGCGAATTCTTCAACGAGCATTATGACGTTTAATGACGCGAATGGTTATTGGACAACGCGGGTGGATACGACGAATTCTATTGAAAATAAAACAGGGTATACGGGGGTGGAGGGGTATTAATCAGAATGTAATTTTTGAACTGATTTGAAGAAGTTGGTTAAGGTTTAGAAGCTAGTATAGTTGTTGGGCTGGGGTTGAGTTAACAAAAATGTCAAAAACTAAAACCTTAAACCATACTGGCATCCACACCACAACCTGTTAATTATAATCTTTATTAGCATTTGTTTAGCTGATAGAGAGACTCGACGAGATGTTCTTTGTGTCATTGCGAGGCCGGTTTTTCGGCCGAAGCAATCTTTTATATTGAAAAGATCGCTTCGTCACCGAGGAAACCATTTTTTCTCGCGATGACACAATGAGAAAATGTTTGAATTCTCGCTGTCAACTAAACAATCACTTTTATTATATGACTAATCTCTTCAAAACCAAAACCACCGCCCAGACGACGACGGAGCTTGCTGTTTTCGGCGCCGTTGTGATCTTTATGGTTGGGGTGATCTTGCGTCAATCGTTGCAGTATAGCAACTCTCAGAACGCGCAATTCCGGGCTCTTCGGGTCGCGTTATTGGCAAGCTATCAGCATTCGGAAGGGATCGCGCCGAGTTATAAACCGGAAAAATATAAGATCGATGGAAATACTTCTCGGAATTCTGCAAGCGCGCTTATTATTGAAGATCGACTAAGCGGAGGTTCTGATAAATATGGAACGATAGATCGTTTGCCGCAGATCACGGTCGGGTCAGGAAGTTTTTCCCGGCATTTATTTCAAAAAGTGAGCGGCCGTTTTGGCTATGAGAATGAGACGGAGTATAATAATCTTCCTGTTATCGATATGTTCATTAACAATAAACATTTTGTTTTTACGACGGCAGGATTTAAAGAGGTTGACCTTTCGAATTCAAATGACCGTCAATGGGATGTTGAGTGCGCGAATCTTATTGGAAGCTCTCCCGCATCATATATTCCCTGCCGGAGGCTTTTTACGGTTAATACGAATTTTATCGGGAATAAGGATTGGTGTAATACAGATGATCCTGATACCACGGCTGCAAATGCGAGTCTTCAGTTTACGGATTTTCCTTGGCGGACCTGCGCTACTACGGATAATAATGGGGTTGTTACTTTTAAGAATTTAACAGCTGATCAGCGTTTCGATCTGGATTTGACTTATCAGCTTAATCCACCTGTTGCGGCAACTTCGGAAGTTACTGGGGATTTGCGAAGGAACTTTGCCTGGCAGTGGAAAGCGGTTATGGCATATGATGAATCAACAGACAAATTTCAAAAAGAGTGGGGCTCAACTTCTCAAGTTGCTCAACTAAATTTTGCCGAAGGGATCAATTTGGATACAGGAAAAAATCTCTCTGTTAACGTTGATGATGATCCGGATGATGAACGGATCCTGGATTATGAGAGTGATCTTATAAGGGTCATTACTAAAGTTTTCGTTCTTGATAATCAGGAAGGCGATCTGAATTTTAGCGCAGATCCTCCGCCGGGGCTGACGAATGATCTTAATCTTTACACCTTTGTCACACCGGCCGGGACAAAAGCGGGCGGCACATATTTGCAGATCGAAGATGGGAAATTGTATCAAACGACAGGTGATCAAAAACAATATATCCGTAGTGTTCAGAAGAAAGATTCGATCGATCTGATAGAACGGGTTATCCGTTTAAGTAATGATACACATCGATTTTGTGATGCCAGTGGAAATGTTGTGTCCTCGGATCCAGCGCAGGATGTTGGTTATTATAATATCACGCATTCGCCTTGCACGCATCTTGGCTGGTGCGGAAGTTCTTTGCCGAATCCTGTTGAGGCGTGCAACAATTGTTTTGAACCAGAGAATGAAGCAAGAACATGCATGGATACTAAAAATCTTGTAATTTATGTTAGAAGCCGGGTGCAAGATCTAAGCGGTCGTAAATGGGTGACGGATAAGAGTACGGATGATTATATTGATCTAAAGACGCAGTGATGAATTATAAATTGCATTCCCCTCCCCTTGTGGGAGGGGTAAGGGGAGGGGTAAGTTGGCGCTAATACTGAATTTAACTGCAAGAAAATTGCGAAATAATCTTACAGAGAGCGAAAAATGCCTTTGGTATGTGCTTAGATTAAAGAATCTTGGAATAAAATTTCGAAGACAAGCAGTCATTGGCCGATATATTGTTGATTTTGTATGTTATGAGAAAAAGTTGATAATTGAGCTTGATGGCGGACAACATGCAGAAAACGAAGAAGATAAAATACGAGACCAATGGTTAAAAGGCCAGGGATTTGAAATTTTAAGATTTTGGAATTATGAAGTAGTGAATAATCGAGAGGGAGTTTTAAGTAAAATAACAG
>CAYGEE010000156.1:0-3618 GCA_964348765.1 uncultured Planctomycetales bacterium
GTAAAGGGTGGAAAGTTTTTGAGGGTTGTTTCTCGACGGGAATTTAAGAAAATTGTTAGTTTTCAATGAGTTATGTAAAAATGCTCAATTGATTCCCGGCACCTCCATTCTGCTTCGCCAAATACTTCGCTTCGCTCCGTGTTTGGCTACGCAGAATGCTCTACGAAGCTCAAACGTGAAGCGAAGCGGAACATTTGAGCGTAGTAGAGCGGACTTGCTACCAAAGTATTTGAGCGTAGTAGAACGACTTGTACGCAAATCGTAACATTGGGAAGTATTAAAACAGGTTCCCCGTTTTTCCGATTTTCCCCTAAATCAAGAAAGGGGAAGAAAATATGTTTATTGTTTATGTCATTCAAAGCGTGAATTATCCTGCGAAGAATTATCTCGGGTTTACGATCGATCTTGAAAAACGTTTACAGCTCATAATGCGAAAAAATCTTTGTTTTCTAGGAAATATGCTCCTTGGAATGTCGAGAGTTACACAGTTTTTAAGAATGAATTTACGGCGAGACAATTTGAAAAGTATCTAAAAAGAGGCTCCGGGCACGCATTCTTGAAAAGACATTTAATTTAAATTGTAAGAAAGTATATTATTATTTAGAATTTCCTCATGCTCATCCACTCCCAAAACCTCAAAGACAATCAAGCTTATTTTCTTTTAACACAGACGGTCATTCCTCGTCCGATCGGGTGGGTTTTGTCGGATAATGGGGATAAGACTTATAATTTCGCGCCATTTTCTTTTTTTAATGCGGTCTGCGGGAATCCACCGATGGTTATTTTATCGATCGGGTGGAAATCGGAGGAAGAAAAAAAAGATACTTGGGTTAATATTGATGTTCGGTCAAATTTTGTTGTTCATGTTCCATCGAGTAATGAAGCTGAAACGGTTGTTGGAACTGCCGCGACACTAAAGTTTGGCGAATCGGAAGTTGATGCTTTGAAATTAAAACTTATCCACGATGAAGGAATGCCTTTGCCGCGCGTGGTGGGTCCCAAGGCTGTTTTTTATTGCGTGAGAACACAGATCTTAGAGCTCGGTCATGATCCGCAAGGCTTGATTATCGGGGAAGTCAAACATTTTTGGTTGGATGACAGTATCGTTTCAACACACAATGACCGCTTGACGATCGATTATCAAAAATTTGACCCGCTGGCGCGTTTAGGCGGGAATGCTTATTCAAAATTAGGGAATATCTGGGATGTTGTTCGTCCGAAATAATTGAAAATTAGAAATATGTGTCATTGCGAGCGACCAAAGGGAGCGCGGCAATCTTTTAAAAAGATTGCTTCGTCACTCCTGACTGCCGTCAGGCAGGTCGTTCCTCGCAATGACACAATTGTAGAAATTATTTAACTATAAGGAGATTTATGAAACTTTTTTGCACGAAACGATCGCCGTATGCTCGAAAAGTTCGAGTGGTTGCTATAGAAAAGGGAATTAAATTAGATCTTATCGAACAAGATCTGTTGAATAAATCCGACGCACTTCTTGCGGCGAATCCGTTGGGGAAGATCCCGGCGCTGGTTATTGGGAAAGGTCAGTTTCTTGTTGATAGTCCTGTTATTTGTCAGTATCTCGATGGATTAAAGCCGAAACCCAGATTGATCCCTAAAGATCCGAAGAACCGGTTTGACGTCCTTAAGATCGAAGCCATCGCCGACGGGATCATGGACGCGGCTGTTTTGGCTTTCATGGAGAAATCGCGGCATGGCGAGAATTTTCATAAAGAATTTTTTGCGAATCAGGAAAAAGCGATCGTCAGGTCTTTTGAATATCTTTTAAAGCAGAAAAAGATCTTGTCTGACTTCAATTTAGGATCGATCGCCGCCGCGTGCGCGATCGGTTATGTCAATTTGCGCCTGGGCCATTTAAATCCGAAAGAAAATTTGCCGCAGCTGGCGAAATGGTTCGATGCGTTTTCATTGCGCCCGTCGATGCAGCAGACGATCCCGGTCGTTTCTTAAAATTAGAAAGACAACATGCCAGGAAAATTATTTTTAATCCCGAGCGCGATCGCCGACGATCAGAAAGATGTTTTAACTTCTGAAGCGTGTCATGCGATCGGGCACATCCGTTGTTTTCTCGCTGAGAATATTCCTTCGGCTCGGCGTTCGTTAAAAAAGATCATTGCGGATATTCCTTTGCCTGAGTGTGAATTCTTTGAGCTTAGCGAACATACGCCGATCCATGATGCGAAAGAGTTCTTTGAGAAGAATTTACATCAAGATATCGGGATCATTTCAGAAGCTGGTTGTCCGGCGGTGGCCGACCCCGGCGCTGCGATCGTTTCTTTTGCGCATCAAAAGAAAATGGAAGTTGTTGTGCTCGTCGGCCCGTCATCGATCTTGCTGGCTTTAATGGCGTCAGGACTTAACGGACAGAATTTTGCTTTTAATGGATATTTGCCGAAGGATAAGAACGATCGTCTGCGTAGGATCAAGGATCTTGAAAAGCGGTCACGATTGGAATCTCAGACGCAGATCATCATGGAAACACCGTATCGGAATCAGCAGCTTTTTGAGGAACTGGTATCAAGTTGTCTCGAAGAAACAATGCTTTGTGTTGCGTCGGGACTATTGAGCCGTTCTCAATATCTTCGAACTCAACTGATCGGCGATTGGAAAAAAGAAAATCCCCCAATTCATAAGATCCCCAGTTTGTTTTTGATCAGCGCGCAGAAGCTTTAATTTTTTGATTTGGTCCTATCTTTTATGGTGATTCTTAAGTAAAATTACTGATGTCTGTAAGTATTCTATCGAATTAACAATCTTTAATTTAGTGATACATTAAACGCATAGGAGGTGGGTGATATGAATAAAGGGATCCTTGATCTTACAATACCAGAACTTGTTGCAATGCTTAAGGAACGGGGAAATGGCAGGTCAGTGGGCTCGACCCAAAATCGCAGCGCCGCTGAACGAGAACAGTATCTTTCTTCACCGGAGATCCAAGAGAGAATTCAAAAGCAGGCGTATGAGTTTTACTTAGAGCGAGGCTGTCAACACGGCAATGATCAAGAGGATTGGATCAAAGCGGAAGATGCAGTTTTGGCTCAATTGAAAAAAAGAAAAAGATTCTAAATAGCGGGGTTTATTAATGTCGCAAAATGAAATAGCGGATTTCTATGGGCATGATCATGATCTTTTGGATGAATATTTCCAGAAGTTCAAACAGTTAAAGGCAACTGATTTTGATCAGGCGAAGGAATATTTTAAGAAGTTTAAATTTGGGTTGAAACGTCACATCGCGTGGGAAGAGGAGATCCTTTTTCCGTTATTTGATGAGAAGTTTGGATCGAATGGATGCAGCCCGACGGTGCAAATGAAAGAGGAACACCGCAAGATCGAAAAGGCTTTGGAAAATCTCCATGAAAAGATCAGGGTTCGTGATATTCAAAGTGTCAGTCAAGAGAACGATCTGTATATTCTTCTAAGAGAGCATAATGATAAGGAAGAAATGATAGTCTATCCGGCTGTCGATCGGGCAAGTTCGGAGGCCGAACAGCGAGCTGTTTTTAAGAAGATGGAAGAATTACCCGTTGAGAAATATAAGACATGCTGTATGGTTCCGTTGGACGATCATAAGAAGCATTAAAAAATTTAGTTCTCATT
>CAYGEE010000157.1:0-3606 GCA_964348765.1 uncultured Planctomycetales bacterium
CCTTCTCTATATTAATATATCGAGAAGGTGTCCTATAGATGTTTCAATAGAAAACTAGTAATTAAACGCGGGCGCTGACACCGATCTTCATCTGTTCGACATCAACTTTAATAATTTTAACCTTGATCTTATCACCCGGCTTTAAAGACGAAGCAGCTTCTTTTTCAATTTCTGATGAATAAACAAGAGCTTCAACGTCATCCTCAAGCTTAACAAATACTCCAAAATTCGAATTAAGAACAACTTCTGCGTCAACTTCTAAATTAATGGAATATTTGTCCGCGATCTGACTCCAAGGATTTGATGTCAACTGCTTCAAACCAAGGTTGATCTTTCGATTTTCTGGGTCAATGGCAAGAACAACAACTTCCACATCTTGGCCTTTTTGAAGAACATCCTGCGGATGATTGATCTTCTTGGTCCACGACATATCGGAAATATGGATCATCCCTTCTAAACCAGAATCAAGTTCCACAAAAGCACCGTAATCGGTAAAACCACGAACCTTGCCCTTGACTCTTGTCTCTGTAGGATATTTTTCCTGAGCAGAAAGCCAAGGATTGGCTTCCAACTGTTTCATACTTAAAGAAATCCGTTTGGAATCTTTATCAACGTTGATGATCTGAACTTCAATTTCATCACCAACCTTAAACATTTCCTGAGGATTCACTAATTTCTTCTGCCAAGTGATCTCTGAGGAATGAAGAAGACCTTCAATGCCTCTTTCGATCTCAACAAAAACACCGTAAGGCATTACATTAACGACCTTGCCCTTAGCCTTTGTACCTGTAGGATATTTATCATAAATATTAACCCATGGATTATCCACGATCTGTTTCAATCCAAGAGAAACTTTTGAGTTCTCACGATCAAAATCCAAAATAAGAACTTCAATGCGATCACCGATCTTCACAAGTTCCGATGGATGATTAATACGTGTCCAGCTCATGTCAGTAATATGGAGAAGGCCATCAACACCACCCAGATCAATAAAGGCACCAAAATCCGTGATCCCCTTAACAAGACCCATGCGGCGTTGACCTTTAGCTAATTCATTCCAAAGTTTATCGCGGACCAATTCTCTTTCTTTCTGAACGACTTCTCGTCGAGAAAGAATAAGATTGCGTCTTGCTTTGTTAATTTTAGCGACCTGAAAAGTAAATTTGGTGGCAAGAACATCATTTGGTGGAAGACCTTTAAACGCCGACAAAGACATCGGCAAGAACGCTTCAATACCTTCAACATCGACAATAAATCCGCCCTTAACTTGCTTAAGAACGCGGCCTTCAACATCACTGCCCTCATTAAGAGTCGTTCCTAATTTCATCCAGCCGCGCATTTTTTCGGCTTTTGAACGGGATAAAATAAGACGCCCTTCATCATCTTCAATAGACTCGATCAAAACTTCTATTTCATTGTTTATCTTTAACATCTCCGGATTGAGGAATTCCTCAACGGCGACAAAACCTTCAGATTTAAAGCCAATATCCACAACAGCTTCTTTTTGATTGATCGCGACAATTATTCCTTTAACAATGTCACCCTCCTTTATTTCTCGGAAAGTTTCATTGTACAGAGCTTCCATTCTCGACTGGTTAGTTGATGGGTTGGTTGTTTGGTTAGTTATTGACATAAAATTTATTCCTCTTTCCTTTTTTTTAATTTAGATCCGCAAGTTCCTTCAATAGAATGGATTACCTGCGTATCTTAAGAAAGACAATTATCCCAAAATTCTAATATTTGTCAATGAGAAATTATTGTGGGAGGGAACACACGAAAAAGCGATTAGGGAGATAACGAATACATCCTACCAACAATTTCTTTTGCGATCACATCATAAGATTCATCTTTACTGAAAAACATCGCAGGGCCAAAGATTATTGTGACTTGAAAACGATTGATTTTCTTTGATCCAGGAACTAGAACCTTATCGGAATCCTTAATATAAACAGGAATAACAGGAACTCCCGTTCTCGCAGCGAGAAACCCAATGCCATCCCTAGCTTTTTTCTCAAGGGTACTCTTACCTCTGGTCCCTTCAGGAAACATTAAGATCGGCGTTCCATGATTTAATCGACGGATCGTTTCTCTGATCCCTTTAAAATCGGAAGATTCTCTTTTAATAGGGAAAGCTCCCCATTGAGAAAACAGCCAAGACAATAATTTTGTTCTAAACAAAGAATCCTTGGCCATAAAATTTAACGCCCGACCGGAAAATGTTCCCAAAAGGAACGGATCAACATTACTCTGATGATTACTGGCCAAAATAAATCCGCCTTTTCTGGGGACATTCTCCCGGCCAATGATCTTTGGAGAGGCAAGAATAAAAAGAAAGGGTTTAACTATAAAATAAGTTAACCAATAGATCATAATCAGCTTTGGCGCAGAAATTCTTCTCCAAGCTTAATAAGAGCTTTAGCGCGGACAAGAGATTTAGCTTCAGAATAAGCACGGATCAACGGCTCGGTGCCGGATGGACGCAGCATCAACCAGCTGTCATCTTCACATTCGAGCTTAACGCCATCAAAATCTTTCATCGCAACCACTTTTTTACCAAGAAGCATTGTCATCTGCTTGACCTTCTCCAGATTCAACTTTCTTCCGCCAGAAAACAGATCGCACCGTTGATAATAGTACTGGCCGAATTCTTTTTCCATATCCACAACAAGCTGCTTCAAATTCTTCTTCTGATAAACCATCATTTCCAGAAGAAGCATCCCGGCTAAAGTCCCGTCACGTTCGGGAATATAATCCTGAACACCCATTCCGCCCGCTTCTTCTCCACCAGCAACAATGCGTTCAGAGACCATAAGATCAGAAATATATTTGAAACCAACCGGAGTTTCATAAAGTTTACATCCCAATTTCTTAGCAATATTATTGATCATCATCGTTCCACAGATCGTTTTAACAACGCCGCCCTTACGGCCGCGGTTACGAACTAAATGCAGGACCAGAAGCCCTAAGATCTTTTGCGGATGGATAAATTCTCCGCCGGGCGCGACAGCTGCGATACGATCCGCATCTCCGTCAAGAACAAGTCCAAGATCAAATTTTTCTTTTTTCACTCGGCTTAAAATTCCCTGCAAGAATTCCACAACAGGTTCAGGCTTCCCGCCGTCAAAAGAAGGATTCACATCATCACGCATGAGTGTCAAACGGATCTTGCTTCCCTTTATAACTTGCGCCGATAAACCGTTGCCGCTGCCATGCATCGCATCTAAAATAACTTTAAACTTCGCATTTTTTATTCGTTTAAGATCCAAATAACCCCTTAAGAATTTCAAATAAGCGATCTTAAAATCATGCATAACGATCCGTTTATCTGCCAACGCCTTTGAAAGATCAGCGATCTGAACTGGTGTCTTCCCTAGAATAGCTTCAACCTTGTCAGTAATATCTTTCGAAGCCCCGCCGCCTTCTTTCGTTTTGATCTTTACACCATTGAACTTGCCCGGATTATGGCTTGCCGTGATCATGATCCCGGCAACACCTTTGACACTAACAACACCATAACTTAGCGCCGGTGTAGGGATCGCTGTATTTGATAAAAAGACATCAATATTGTTCTCTGCTAAAACTCTCGCGACAGTATCTGCATATTCC
>CAYGEE010000158.1:0-3532 GCA_964348765.1 uncultured Planctomycetales bacterium
TAATATATACATGGCAAGGCGTGACGCAAATATTTTACAAATAAAAGCTGTTTATTACCAACTAGTTACAACAAATCATAAAATACTTTCAAATATCACACACGAATAGCGCCATTCCTCGTCGACAAACACAATGTTCTTTTTTTTAGACAAATGAAGAAAACGATACCTTTTCAAAAAGATCAAAATACCACACACTCTGCGTAATATTATCCACACATAGACCTAGATCACAAAAATCCTTCAGAACATCAAAAAGTAGGGACAGACACCACTTTTCCACGAAACAAGAAAAAAGTAGGGACAGACACCACTTTTCGGCTGTTTTTGTGAAAAAGTAGTGTCTGTCCCTACTTTTTATTCAGTTTGGACAATACGCAATAGAGCGGACATTCAGTTTGGACATTTGCTGCACTATGAGAAAATTTACAAATCGCTTAGCTTCTGATCAAAATACAGATGTCATTAGCCTTCCAGATGCCCTCCAATTGACTAAAACAGCCTCACATTGGACATTTATCAATTAAAACAGGTAAAACCACGATTTAAACACCAAAACCACGCAAATCGGCAATTTTAGACCAAAAGCACCAAAAGTAGGGACAGACACCACTTTTCGGCAATATTTGCGAAAAGTCGTGTCTGTCCCTACTTTTTATCTTTTCATCCGAGACCAATAAACAATTTGACAAATTACAACGATTTGTTACAATGCTTTTCTTCCCCCAATCAATTCGTGCAAAAATTCTAAATTAAACCATCCCCTGATTTAAAGCTCATTCCCCAGAAAGGAATTACTATGCCTCGCAGCGCTCGCATTGTTTTGCCCGGATGCATGCACCACATCACGCAAAGAGGAAACTATCAGCAAAATGTTTTTGAAGAAGACCTGGATCATATTGTTTATCTAAAACTCATCCAAAAAAATTGCCAGGAATACGGAGTTGATATTTTTGCCTTTTGCTTGATGAAAAATCACGTTCATTTTATCGTTCGCCCGACTTCTTTTGATTCCCTAGCCCAAGCTTTTAAGATCACTCACATGTGCTACGCCCTTTATTTTAATCAGAAAAAAAACATCAAGGGCCATCTGTGGCAATCCCGGTTTTATTCTTGCCATTTGCATGAGGATCATTTTTATGAAGCCGTTCGATATGTTGAATGCAATCCCATGCGGGCCAAAATGGTTTTAAAACCTTGGGATTATTCCTGGTCGAGCGCGAAAGCGCATTTGGGCACACGATATAACATCATTCAGTTGGCTGACATTAAGGAGCACCTCGATGTTGGATCATGGAAGGATTATTTAATGAAAACAGAGTCAGACGATTTTCTAAAAGCGGTGAGAAACAATACCAAAAAAGGACTGGTTGTCGGGCCAAACGATTATCTCCGAGAGCTCGAAAACAAATTAAACCGCCCCCTTCTTCCCAAACCTTTCGGGCGCCCCTCTACTACCGATTTGATAAAAAAATCCATCAGCATTTAAAAAGTAGGGACAGACACTACTTTTCGGCTGTTTTTGTGAAAAAGTCGTGTCTGTCCCTACTTTTTGTGCTTTTTGTATAGAAAGTGGTGTCTGTCCCTACTTATTTCTTTGCTTGATTTCCGCCGATGCTGCTAAAGGGGTTGTTTTCCATGAAATCGATCATGATGGGGCCGGCGACGAGGATGCCGACGACCGGAAAAATAAAAAGAAGTAACGGGACAAGCATTTTTAAAGGGGCTTTTAATGCCAATTGTTCACCCCGTCGGTAACGGGCCAATCGCATTTCTTCTGAAAGAATATTAAGGGCTTCCGTAACAGATGTCCCCATCTTATCCGCCTGGATCAGCGTCCGAGAAAACGTGGAAAGATCCGGAAGGTCATAACGAACAGCCAGGTCCTTGATCGCATCCCGTCGTGTTTTTCCGACATTGATCTCCTGCAACACAATATTGAGTTCCTGGATCATGATCGTCGGCGGAGATTTCTCAACGACCCATTTTAATGAGAGCATAAAATCAAGGCCGGCGTTGACGCACAGAGCCAAAAGATCGATTGCATCCGGAAGCTCTTTAACAATAACTGCTTTGGCTCTCTTGATCTTACCCTTTAACCAGAATTCCGGAATAATGTGTCCTGCCAATATCCCAATTAAAACAAACCCAACAAGAAGATCCGCATTCGCCGTCGGCAAAATGAACATTAAAAAAACAACAATGACGATCTCTTTAACAAGCATAAACTCTTCCGGCGTCATATCGACATGCGCTATCGCAAGATCTTTAGCCATTCTTTTTCGAAAAGACCCTTGACAGATCGGTTTATTGACCCAGCTGACTCTTCTTAAAAATGTTATGATGCTTTTTACAAAAGATTCTTTTTTCTTGCCCTTGTCGATCGACAAGCCGAATGTTTCAAGCGTTACTCTCTTTTCCCATTCCAGCGGCATAAAGAAAATTACGACGCAAAATCCGGCGAGATAGGCGCATGTGAGAACTAGGAATAGCATCTAATGGTTTCCTTGATTGAGTTTATGAGAAGCTAGAGGCTAGAAGTTAGAAGCTAGAACCAAGATCTAGCCTCTAACATCTAACATCTAACTTCTAACTTCTAACTTCTAACTTCTAGTTTCTAGCTTCTAGCTTCTAGCTTCTAACTTCTTCCCATCTATTAAAAATCCTTAAACGTACTGATCTTCCAGATCAAGAACGCCCCGACCACTTCCGAAATAAGCGCGTATATAAGAAGCATCCGGCCGAGATCAGAGTGGAACATATGTTCAAAGATCCGTCGATTCGCTGAAAAAACAACGAACCCGAATCCGATCGGAAGCAAACTCATCACAACACCCTGGATCTTTCCTTGAATAGTTAACGTATCTAAATTCTGCTGGATCTTTCTATTCTCACGGATATTTGCGGCAATGCGGGAAAATATCTCCGGAAGGTTTCCCCCCGTTTCGCGTGCCAAAAGGATCGCGGTGATCATTTGCTGAAGAGCATTCGATGGCATGCGATTATATAAATGCTGCAGCGCCTCCTCGAGAGAAACGCCCATTTTGTTTTCACCCAAAACAATGCCGAACTCACGATTGACCGGATCCGGCATTTCATCAACGACAGCCTCCATCGCCTGAAGCAAACTTAAGCCCCCTTTAAAAGAACTCGACATGATCATCAGCGCATCAACTAACTGACCATTAAATTTCTCTTTTGTTTTCTTGGCGAGAGTTGACAAATAGATCCCCGGAAAAATAAATCCGGCGATCAATCCAAGGATGACCGCATAAAAACGCAATTCCGCCGGCGATAAAAGAACAAACCCTGCGACAAAAACGATCGGTGCGTAAATAAAGATCTTATTTAATTTATTGACTTCGTGACGAGGCAAGAACATTTCCATGTTCTGACGAAGCTTGTCCTGTCGTTTTTCATTAACAACGACCATCCGGTTATAAACCGATGGAACAACGGAGTAAGCAAAAAGCCAAGCAGCGGCTAAGACTAGGATAAAGATTATCATTAAAAGCATATTATTCCTTTATAG
>CAYGEE010000159.1:0-3437 GCA_964348765.1 uncultured Planctomycetales bacterium
ATAAGAACCTGATCCTCTAAAATTAAAAATTATGCATTCCTTATTTTCTCCAACTTGGTCTCTTTGGCAATGGCAAAAATTAAAATAACACAAAAGAATATCAAAGAACCCACTGTACCTAAATTGAGCCCTCCCTTGACGATCGGCTTCCCAAACGTGGCGCCAAAAAGCCGGGTGAGAACAAATGCCAGCCAGAAGAGCAATGTTCCTGAGACTTTTGTAAAATAGTGCAAAAGTACAATGATGACAAGCAGCACAGTAAATAAGATCGCGCTGTGAACAAATCCAAAACCCAAAGAATCGGCAACAAAATCTCCCGCCGCTGTTCCCAGGGTATTCGCGAATAAAAAAGCCATCCAATAAAAGATCTCAATGGATGCGGTAGGAATATATTCAACATTGATCGATCTTTCTTTTTTGTACCAGATAAAAAGAGTTATCAATAACAATATTATTAAAACAGCCGAACCCATTGGGTATCCAATTTTCAGAGTACGATCGATAAAATCCGATATCGCCTTCCCCACGATCGCCGAGGCGGTAAAGGTCAGCCAATAAACTAACGGATGATAACCTTTCAAGGAAAGTTTGATTCCGAAAAAAAATAAGAAAAAAAGCCATAAATATCGCAACAGTTGTCAGGTAACCGAGATTGAAGGTCATCGAGAACATGTCCGCTCCCGTTTCGCCCAAGGTCGTCGATGCGATCTTAATGACCCAATACAGGAAAATAATCTGCGGGACTCTGCTTTTTATGGCTGCGTCCATTTAGGCCTCTCTCTTCATTCTGGTACAATTATTTTTCCTGATAAATACGGATTTCCGCCGGCTGTTGGCCGCGATGAGGAACGGCTAAAAACAATCGTTTGGAGCCGGAATCAAAAAACGACGTCCTCGCTCCAGGAGCTGTAGGAATATTCTTCACAAACTTATACTGATCCTTATTGCGATTATAGACACCAATGGCTCCTTCTCCCAACGATACATAAATATTTTTAGATGCAGGATCATAAAAAACATTATCGGCGTCTTTGCCTATATCCAATTGAGAAATCGTAGAGCCTGTTATAGCATTCAAAACAAGCAGCTTTAACCTTTCCCGGCAGCCGATGAATAAACGCTTACTGCCTTCATCCAGCGCCATCGGAAAATTACGGCATCCATCTTCAATCGGCCATTGATTACGAATCTGTTGCGCGTCTCGATCAATAACCACAATTTTTCGAGTGATCGGAACGTTAACAAAAATGTTCAATCCCACTTGCTCAACCTCAAAGCCCTCCGGATGCGCTTCCAAAGTTATTTTTCCAACAACCCTATCCTTCGACGCATCAATAATAAACAAAGCTTTGCCACAGCCGACGTAAATCTTCTTTTGTTTTGAATCATAACGAATATTATCCGCATTATCTTCAAGCTTGATCTGTCTAACGATCTCAAAAGTTTCCGAATTTAAAACACTGACTTGATCGCTCCCACCGTTGGAGATATAGATCTTTTTAAACTCCGAAACAAAAACAACTCCCTGCGGCTCAGAAAATCCTTTGATCGAGCGGATCCTTTTACCGATATTTAAATCGATCACTTCTAATGAATCATTCCCAAGTGCCGCGACAAACAAACGATTATTCTGAGGATCAAAATCCAAATGATCGATCCGCCCTTCGACGTTCTCAAGCGGAATGACTTTTTGCAAAACAAGCGGATCGCGGGATTGGGAAAATACGGGTGGAATAAATAAGAAAATACAAACAGCGGATAAGTAAAAAATATTTATAATTGGAAAAAATTTTTGCATTTATTTACCCGCCCGCCACCGCGGCTATGATAAGAAACGGTTCTTTTCCCGACGCGACCGCAGGATTTAGCGGTTTATCAGCCGATTCGAGAGAAATATCTTCGCCGCAGGCAAAAAAACGTAAAAACGCCCGGCGTTTGTTTGTCACATGTTCGCGGATCGTGCCGCAGAGCATGGGATATTTGGCTTCCAGCGCGTTTAAGACCGCACGCAGAGTTATTTCGCCTTTGACTTCAAGAATGATGTCACCGTCAACGTGCGCCAGGGTTCGTAAATGAGGAGGTAAAACGACCCGGATCATTTAAGCGTCTGCGCCTCCACTGAAAAGACCGATGGAAGATCATGGACGATTGTTTCCCAATTGTCCCCGCTGTCCGAGGAAGCGTAGACTTGCCCGCCGGTTGTGCCAAAATAAACTCCGCACGAATCAAGTTTATCGACTGACATTGCGTCGCGTAAAATATTGACGTAACAATCTTTTTGCGGAAGGCCTTTGGAAAGTGCCTCCCAACCGTCGCCGCTTTTTCGGCTGCGATAAACGCGCAGTTTCGCCTCAGGCGGATAACGCCCGACGTCGGGATTGATCGGTATCACGTAAATCGTATTGGGTTCATGAGCGTGGACATCAATGGGAAATCCAAAATCACTTGGTAAACCCTTATCAACATTTTTCCACAAATCACCGCCGTTATCACTGCGTAAAACTCCTCCGTGCAGCTGCATAAATAATTTATCAGGATTCGATGGATGCATGGCGATATGGTGAACGCAATAACCGATTTCCGTATTGGGATCTGGAAGATATTTGGATGTCAGCCCCTTGTTGATAGGTTTCCAACTTTTTCCAGCGTCATCACTACGAAAAGCACCCGCCGCTGAAATGGCGACATAAATACGTTTTGGATTTTTTGGGTCAAGAAGAATAGTGTGAAGGCACATGCCGCCGGCGCCGGGCATCCACTGTGATCCTGTGCCGTGGCCGCGTAAGCCCGAGAGTTCCTGCCAGGACTTTCCGCCATCGGTTGTTTTAAATAACGCCGCGTCTTCGACTCCGGCATAAGCTGTATCAGGATCAGAAAGCGATGGTTCCAAATGCCACACGCGTTTAAAGTCCCAGGGATGCTGTGTGCCGTCGTACCATTGATGGGTCGTTAAAGGTTTTCCGGTTTTACTTGATGTATCATAAACAAATTTATTACTTTCACCTTTGGGCATGCCGTCGGGGGTTGTCTTCGGCTCACCGGGAGGCGTACCGGGCTGATGCCAAGTTTTTCCGCCGTCATCGGAGCGCTGTATGACCTGGCCGAACCAGCTGCTTGATTGCGATGCGTATAAACGATTGGGATCAACAGGCGAACCTTTCATATGATAAATTTCCCACCCCTGAAAAAACGGGCCCTTGATATCCCATTTTTTACGTTTGCCGTCTGAAGTAAGAATAAAAGCGCCTTTGCGGGTTCCAACCAAAAGTCTGACTTTACTCATAAGAATCTCATTAGTAATATTTTAGTGCTTGTGAAAACTTCCCCTGTGTCATTGCGCTGATTATTTTACTATTATTTTCTTTATTTTATAACTAAAATAACGTGAATTCAATATAAGTAAGTTTCCCCTCCCCTTGTGGGAGGGGTTAGGGGAG
>CAYGEE010000160.1:0-3340 GCA_964348765.1 uncultured Planctomycetales bacterium
TCCACGGGTCTCCCCACATGCTCCTAAGGCATGCGCGTCTACCAATTCCGCCACCCGCCCTTAAAGGGCAAAAACAAATTTAAAGTGACCCACCCGCGACTCGAACGCGGTACCCCCACCTTAAAAGGGTGATGCTCTACCGGGTGAGCTAGTGGGTCAAAATTACTACAATTTAAAAGAACAACCATCCAGAAATATTTTGACCCTTATCCCGAGTCACACTCTATTCATTATCTGTGACGAGGGGTGGGTCATTGCGCTAAATTTTCGCAAGTCCCTCGTGATCAACATTGATCCGATGATCTCTCGGGACTGCGCCCCGCACCATCTGGTGCTGGGCTTGTGGGTCAAAATTACTTGAAATTTAAAAGAACAACCACCAGAAATATTTTGCCCCTTATCCTGACCCGCCAAACTTTGTGGCGGGGAGGAATGGGTCATTGCGCTTTATTTTTACAATTTTAAAATTATCAAAAAAGTAGGATTATTTAAAAGACATCAACTCTTTAGACTTATCATCCAGCAAGGAATCAATTTCCTTAATATATTTATCCGTGGTTTTCTGAATTTCATCCTGAGCTTTAAAACTCTCATCTTCCGATGCTGTTTTCTCGCTCTGTATCTTTTTCAATCGATCATTAGCATCCCGACGAATAGTCCGCAATGAAACTTTTGACTTCTCAGCCATATCCTTAACGATCTTCTTCATCTCTTCTCTTCGTTCCTCAGATAATGGCGGAATAGACAATCTCATTGTTTTACCGTCATTCGTTGGAGTTAACCCCAATTTAGAACTCATGATCATTTTCTCCAATTCAGCAATAACTGACGGATCCCATGGCTGAATAATAATCGTTTTTGGATCCGGAGAAGTAACATTCGCAAGCTGTTTAACCATCGTCGGTGTCCCAAAATAGTCGACATGCATTCCTTCAATTAAACTCGGCTGCGCGCGGCCCGTTCGGACTTCAGAGAATTCCCGCTTTGCCGATTCAACGGACTTTTTCATTTTTGCTTCTGTGTCTTGAACAATTTGTTTTGTGATCATAAGTTAACTCCTTAATGAATAAGGGTCCCGATCTCTTCCCCTAAAACCACTCGCTTGATATTCCCTGGCTGAAACAAATTGAAAACAATGATCGGCAGATTATTATCCATACAAAGGCTAAGAGCCGTTGCATCCATCACTTTAAGGTTCTTTTTTAAAGCATCAATGAATTTTATTTGCTTGAATTTCTTCGCTGTTTTATCTTTGACTGGATCAGCCGTATAAACACCATCAACCTTTGTGGCCTTTAAGATCACATCCGCGTTAATTTCCTTAGCACGCAAAGCAGCCGCGGTATCGGTCGTAAAATACGGATTACCTGTTCCCGCAACGAAAATAACAACCCGGCGTTTTTCTAAATGGCGCATCGCTCGCCGACGGATGTACGGCTCAGCAACAGCCGCAACTTGTATCGCGGAAAGAACACGCGTTGGAACTCCAATTTGCTCTAAAGCATTTTGAAGGGCAAGGCCATTTAAGATCGTGGCCAACATCCCCATGTAATCCGCAACAGATCTTTCAAGCCCGAATTTCTTCGATTCGACATGCCCGCGAAAGATATTTCCGCCTCCGACAACAAGGGCGATATCAAGGCCCATGTCGTGGACTTCTTTAACTTGTGTCGCAACAGAAGCGCACATCTCAGCATCAATGCCGTGCTCTTGAGTGCCAAGCAGGCCTTCTCCGCTTATCTTTAAAAGAATTCTCTTATAGCTGGATTTCTTAATTGCTTTCATTAACTTTGTATCGCGCAAAACGGCTAATGTAGATATTTTCCCCGATACTCGCAATAATGGAATTCAAATATTCCTGTATCGTCTTTTTAGGATCTTTTACAAATGGCTGCTCTAAAAGGCACACTTCAGCAATGAAGCCTTCTTTATCAAGCTGACCATTAAGAACGTCCTGAGGGATCTCTTCCTTCTTAATATAAGTAGGACTTGTTGCCGCGATCTGAAGAGCAACATCACGAGTAAAAACCTGTAAACTTTCGCTGCGAGCCACAAAATCCGTCTCACAACTAACTTGAACTAAAACACCGATCTGATTACCAGAATGAATATAAGAATCAACACGGCCTTGCGTTGCTGTACGGTCCGCTTTTTTTGCCGCAATTTCCAATCCTCTTTTAAGCAAAACTTCTTTTGCCTTCTCAACATTACCATTTGATTCTTCTAAGGCTTTCTTACATTCAATAACTCCACAAGAAGTCATTTCACGTAATTCCTTGATCTCTTTTGCGGTCGCTTGCATAATTCAAAAACCTTTCTTATCAAAAATGAACTTAATGTAAATAAAGATTAAAAAACTATCCCAAAATTACAGGGATGTCGTTGATGATGTCGTTGTTACTGCTGTTTCTGTTTTGGAAACGTCATCCTGAACATCTTTCTTCCCTTCATCTTTTTCCTTGATAGTCTTAGCCGTCAAGAAAGATCTTCGTCCTTCAACGATCCCTTCAACTAAAATTGAAACGATCAGATTGATCGATTTTTGAGCATCATCATTTCCAGGGATAGGATAATCAATCGGAGTCGGATCGCAATTCGTATCGATAAGCGCAACGACCGGGATCCCAAGCTTGACAGATTCCTTAACGGCAATTTCCTCACGCTTTGGATCAACGATAATAACAGCATCGGGAACTCCGCCTAAAGTACGGATACCGCCAAGATTCTTTAATAATTTTTCTTTTTCAATAGCAAGACGAGCTAATTCTTTTTTCTTTAAATTTGCTGTAACGCCGTCCTCTTCCATTTTCTCGATCGTTTTCAACCGATCAATAGATTTTTTAACCGTCTGATAATTCGTCAAAAGACCACCAAGCCAACGATTGGTAATATAGTACATGTCGCATTCTTTGGCTTTGTCTTCAAGGATCGATTGGGCCTGTTTTTTAGTCCCGATAAAAAGGATCTTCCCGCCTTTAGCAGCTGTATCGCGCAAAAAATCTTTTGCTTTCCCGATACAATCGACAGTTTTTTCAAGATCGATAATGTAAATTCCGCTTCTCTGACCGAAAATAAATTTCTTCATTCTCGGGTTCCATCGTTTTGTCTGATGCCCAAAATGGACACCGGCTTCCAACAGCTTTTTAATCATTTCTTCAACCATACCAACACTGCTCCTTTGAGGGGTTCAATATTACGCTTTTTTTATCCTTAAAAACTCATTGTTTATCGCCGAGCAGGATAAATTTCTATAATATTGGATTAATTTTTAACTTCAAATTGTTGTGATAGTATACCCAATAATGATTTTTTTTGCAAACAGAAATTTTTAACAAATATC
>CAYGEE010000161.1:0-3251 GCA_964348765.1 uncultured Planctomycetales bacterium
CATCTAAATTATATGAAAAAACCCTTTGAACCTAATTTTCGAACTCCTTCTGAAAAATTCGCCAAAGAAGAGATCAATAAGATCAATTCAAACGGTGTGCGCGGATCGCTTTACGAGCATTTTCGCGACAACACTCCTGATCTCGTCTGGGAATCTGAAGCTCTAGCCAAAAGCCACGGCATTTATTTAGAATTTAACCGCGCCAAGACCGGTGAAGAAAAGGATTGGATGTATCTGATCCGCTTTAGCATTCCCGGCGGCGGGCCGATCAATTCTAAACAATGGGCATTGATCGATGAGTTAAGTGATAAATACACCAAAGATACCGATGGGAACCCGTCGATCCGGCTGACGAATCGACAAAATATTCAATTTCATTGGATCAAAAAAGCACATGTCATTGAATGCGTCAAAAAAATCGCCGAATCCGGTTTTAATAGTTTAAACGGCTGCGGCGACAATACCCGGAACGTCATGGCCTGCCCCTTTTCGCGATATTCAGATGTCTTTAACGCGAATGCCTGGGCGCAAAAAATAGGACTTTATTTTCAACTTCCTCTGGATCCCTTCATTCAGGTCTTCGAGATCGATCCAAAATTTTTGCGCAAACCGGATGTTTCGTTTCAATACGGTAAGAATCTTTTAAACCGCAAATTTAAGATCGGTTTTTCAACTGTTCATAAAGATCCTAAAACTGGGATCCTGACTCCGGATAATTGCACGGAACTGCGCACAAATGACTTGTCGATCGCGCCGATCGTTGAAAACGGCATGGTCACAAAATTCCAAATTTACATCGGCGGTGGACAGGGCGAACGAAATGGTAAACCATCACTAGCCTCTCTTGGCGAGCCTTTGGGAAAGTGCACCGAAGATCAGCTATTAACTGTCCTCGATGCCGTTGTCAAAGTCCATCAGGAATGGGGCGACCGTGAAAACCGCTGGTGGGCTCGGTTAAAATATCTTGTCAAGAAAATGGGCATCGAATGGTATCGCGACCAGGTTTCATCACGTTTAGGATTTCCTTTAGAGAAACCAGACCCAACGCATGATTACGGCGCACGGCATCTTCATCATGGCTGGATGGTTCAACCCAACAATGGATTATTAACATTCGGCGCATTTATTGAAAACGGTCGACTTATTGACAATAGTCCCAATGGAAAATTAAAGACAATGGTCCGCGAGATCATGAAAAAATACTCTCTTGAACTTTTGATTACTCCTAATCAAGATCTTTTGTTTAGCAACATTCCATTATCCGCAAAAGGAGACTTTGAAAAAGATCTTGAAAAGTATAATTTTGGAAAAAGAAACGGTAAAAATTATTCCACATTACGCCTTCATTCCGGCGCCTGTGTAGGACGAGATACGTGCCGATTAACTTACACGGATTCCGAGAAATTTGAACCTTTTCTTATTGATGAACTGGAAAAACTCGGCTGGGGCGATGTCGCTGAATCGATCGGTATCACCGGCTGCGAAAGACAGTGCTTCCGTCCCGCGACAAAAACGATCGGCCTTGTCGGCACCGGCATGGATCGCTATCAATTCAAACTTTTTGGTGATGAAACGGGAAAATTCCAGGGAAAACCTTTAACAAGCGCTGATGGTGAACAGATATTCTTACGTTCTGTCCCCCGCGAATCAGTAGCCACCGTTATTGATGCGCTTTTTAAATTACACAAAGCGAATCACAAACCCGGTGAAGGTGTCGGTGCATTCCATCGACGGATCGGTGCGGAAGGAATTATCAAACACCTCAAAGAAAATCCTGCGACAAGTTCTCTTCTTGAAAAACCTTTTTCTGCGGATTGTTTTATTGAATAATTCGTCGTTCGTGAAACGTGAAGCGCAACCAGTGGCTCGCTTCACGAACGACGCTTCACGCTTCACGATTATTTTAAAACAGACAACATCTCATCAATAGAAGTAAACTTCTCGCGAGTTTTGCCGGCCGTAATGCCATTTGCAATCTCAGCGGCATCGATCTTTTTCCAGTCGGCAAAGGAAATGAAACGAACATTGCGGGATTTTAATAAATTTATCAAAGATCCATTGTCCGGGGTTGGACAAGGATTTAATGCCGGAACATCTTCCAATAAACTTTGAACGGTCTCTTCGCTGTCGGGTTTATTTGTCCCAATAATTCCCGACGGCCCGCGTTTGATCCAGCCGGTCGCGTAAAATCCTTTGGCTGACGTTGATGCATTTTGAACTCGTCCTTTGACGTTCGGAACAACGCCTTTTTGATCATCAAACAGCAATCCCGGCAATCCGACACCTTTATATCCGACACTGCGAAAAATAAGCCCGCAATTAACAATTTCCTTAACACCCATGCCTTTAGCCTTTTGATTATTAACATCACCACTTAATTCATTTTTTTCAAGTGTTAAAGATTGAACGTGACCTTCCTTACCAGCAATGCTAACTGGGCTTTTGAGAAAATGAATAAAGAATTTCTTTTTCTTGTTCGATATCGGCATTTTAGAAAGTTCGACCAAAATATCATAATTCTTCTTTTTAACGGCATTGTTAGGATCGTTTAATTCTTGCTGACTCTGAGTGTTGACGATCAGATCCTCCGGATGGACGATCGCATCGCAGTCATGCAGTTCACCAAATTCACGGATCTCCGCCGGTGTAAAAGCAGCTTGTGCGGGTCCGCGACGGCCAATGCAATGGATCTCTTTAATCTTACTTTCAGCCAACGCTTCCAAAGCATGTTTAGCAATATCCGTATTCTTAAGTTCATCCGGTGTCTTAGCTAAGATCCGGCTAACGTCCATTGAAACATTCCCTTGTCCGATAATCACTGCGGATTCACACGAAAGATCAAATTTATGATTTCGATAATCCGGATGGCCGTTGTACCAGGCGACAAATTCCGTGGCCGTATGACTTCCGATAAGATTCTCACCTTCGATCCCCAATTTCCGATCAGATTCCGCGCCATAAGAAAAAATCACGGCATTATGGAATCTGGACAATTCTTCAATTGTCAGGTCCGGACTTCCGACTTTAACATTCCCAAAAAAAGAAAAGCCAGGTTTTTCAGCGGTTTTCTCAAAAACTTTCGTCACATTTTTGATTTTAGGATGATCCGGCGCAACACCAAAACGAACAAGCCCGAAGGGAGTCGGAAGACGATCGAACATATTCACAACAATATTCTGTCCGGATCTAAAAAGCGCTTCAACGGCATAAAAAGCGCTCGGTCCGCTGCCGATGACAGCAACCCTCAAGGG
>CAYGEE010000162.1:0-3132 GCA_964348765.1 uncultured Planctomycetales bacterium
TTAATAAACATTATTGAAAATTCTTTAATGCTTCCAGTTTTGCCAACGCTTTTCCTGAATCCAATGAATCAGCGGCAAGAACAAGTGCGTCATTGATCGTTTTTGTTTTTTGAGCGATATAGATCGAGAATGCGGCATTTAAGAGTACAATATCCCTCTTCGGGCCTTTTTCACCCTTTAAAACTCTTTCAAAAATATCTAAATTCTTTTTAAGATCACCGCCGGTCAGATCTTCTCTTTTCGCGATCGAAAAGTTCAATTCTTCCGGAGAGATGCTATAAGAAATGATCTCTTTTCCATTAAATTCACTCATAAATGTTTTATCAGTTGTTGTGATCTCATCAAGCCCGTCCGCGCCATGAACGACGAGCGCTCTTTTTAATTTCAAATTCTTTAAAACATTCGCAAGTGGTTCAACATAATCACGCGAATAAACACCCATGATCTGATGAGTGGCTTTCGCAGGGTTAGTTAACGGTCCCAAAATATTAAAGATCGTTTCAACACCCAATTCTTTACGGATCGCCGCAACATTTTTCATAGCCGGATGAAGCTTCTGCGCGAATAAAAAAACGATCCCATTCTTATTCAAACAATCTTCCATCTGCGCTGATTCCAGATCGATCTTAACCCCTAAAGCCTCCAAAATATCAGCGCTGCCGCATTTACTCGATACCGATCGATTCCCGTGCTTAGCGACCGCGATCCCCGCTCCCGCAACGACAAAAGCCACAAGAGTTGAAATATTAAAAGTATTCTGTTTGTCTCCACCCGTCCCGCAGGTATCAAAAATAATCTTATGATTTGATTTAACAGGAATAACAAATTTACGCATAACCTTTGCTGCGCCGGTGATCTCATCAACCGTAACACCTTTTTCGCGCAGATCTAAAAGAAAAGCCGCAACTTCTTCTTTGGGAGCATTTCCCGACATGATCTGGACAAAAGCTTCCTCGATCTCCGAAGACGTCAGATTTTCATGATTATTGATCTTGTCGATGAATTGTCGCATGGGTAATTATTAGGTCATGGCGAGGAGGAATTCTTTTTGCGACGACGAAGCAATCTATTTATTCTTAAAAGATCGCTTCGTTATTGATCAAGAAACATCTCGCGATGACATATTTATTTTAATTTCAAAAAATTTCCCAAAATCTTCTTCCCCGACGTCGTTAAGATCGACTCCGGATGATATTGAACACCCCAAAGAGGAAATGATCGATGGCGGACACCCATGATCTCGTCGTCATCAGAAGTAGCGGTTATTTCCAAACATTCCGGCAAGGAATTCTTATCGATAACTAAAGAATGATAACGCGTCGCTTCAAATGGATTTTCAACACCGTTATAAATTTCACGGCCATCATGTTTAACTTGCGAAGTCTTTCCGTGCATCAAATTTTTCGCACGAATAATTTTTCCGCCATAAACATATCCAATACATTGATGCCCCAAACAAACACCTAAAATCGGTTTTTTACCGGCAAATTCTTTAATGACATCCGCACAGATCCCGGCGGATTCCGGACGGCCTGGCCCGGGTGAGATAACTATTTTCTCCGGATCCATTTTCTTAATATCACCGATCGTTAAAGCATCATTACGATACACTTTAAGATCAGCTCCCAATTCACCAAAGTATTGAACGAGGTTATAAGTAAATGAATCGTAATTGTCGATCATTAATATCATAATTAAAAAAGGCTATTGTGAAGCGTCGTTCGTGAAGCGTGAAGCGCGACGTTTTACGCTTCACGTTTCACGCTTAACGCTTCACGTTATAATTCTTTATTCCTTCTCTCTCCAAACCTTCGCACCCAATGCTTTTAATTTCCCGTCAATATCCTCATATCCCCGTTCAAGATGATAAATACGATTGATCTCCGTCGTTCCCTTGGCCGCAAGTCCAGCCATGACGAGCGCCGCTGACGCGCGCAAATCCGAGGCCATGACAGGCGCACCGAAAAGACTCTTCTCTCCTTGAACGATCGCATTGATCCCTTCCCGACGAATATTCGCCCCCATACGATTTAATTCTGCAATATGCATAAATCGATCGGGATAGATCCGGTCAGAAATAATACTCACACCATGTGCAAGCGACATAAGCGTCATAAATTGTGCCTGCAAATCCGTCGGAAAACCAGGATAAGGATGAGTCGTCACACTAACCGCTTTGATAGGACCTTTTACTTTCACACGAACAATATCATTATCATTTGTAACAATAACACCTGCCTCAGCTAGCTTATCGACCAAAGCCATCAAGTGTGGAAAACAGCCGTTACGGATGGCGATATTACTTCTTGTCGCGGCGGCAAGAAGGATCCACGTTCCTGCTTCGATCCGATCAGAGATCAATTTATAACTGACTCCATGCAAACGTTTCACGCCATGGATCACTAAACGCGGACTTCCTTTGCCTTCGATCTTAGCACCCATATTAATTAAAAAATTCGTTAGATCCTCGATCTCCGGCTCGCACGCAGCCGATTCAATGACCGTTTCACCTTCCGCTAAACACGCAGCCATCATAACATTGGCCGTTGCTAGAACAGATGATCCAAAAACCCCGCCCAAATAAATATGAGCGCCTGTTAATCTCTTACCAGCTTTCGCGATCAAATACCCGGCTTCATAATCCAACTTAGCACCCAGAGCTTTGATCCCTTTGATATGCAAATCAACCGGCCGAACTCCGATAACGCATCCGCCGGGAAGTGAGACTTTTGCGATCTTTAATCTTCCCAATAATGGGCCCAAGACACAAAACGATCCGCGCATCGTCGAGACAAGCTTATAATCCGCCACATAATTATTATTATCCCGATGAGTGATCTTAAGCATATCTTTATCAACCTCGACATTCTTGCCAAGAGATTTCAAAAGCTTGATCATCGTTAGTGTATCCCGCAATTTCGGAAAATTTGTAATAACACATGGCTCTTCCGTCAAAAGAGTTGCCGCCAATATCGGCAAAGCCGCGTTCTTAGAACCCGACACTCGAACTTCCCCTTTAAGCGTTTTTCCGCCTTCGAGCATTAATTTGTCCATAAAGATTCTTTCTATATTGTAGAGACGACCCGGAGGGTCGTCTTTCCCGAGTTAAATTTATTATAGGTTATTTATATT
>CAYGEE010000163.1:0-1046 GCA_964348765.1 uncultured Planctomycetales bacterium
TAAAGGATGTACCCGGTCTAAAATGTAAACGATGTTTCAGTTGTACAGAGGGGATTAAAAAAGGCGATTGCCATTTATTTCCCCCCTCCCTTGCCCTCCCCACGTTGGGGGAGGGAATGCGTAAAAAATATTTTTTATTATGTCGAACTCACGTTATGTTAATCAAATATTCTCAACATTTACCAACGTTTCGCGTTCTTATACCTAAAATAGATCGCAATCGCGTTCATGGCAAGGGTGATGACCAACAGCACAATGATCCCCGCCGCCGCGCATGCTAAAAAGCCTTTTTGCGGACGGGACGTCCAATTAAAGATCTGGATCGGTAGCACGGTAAACGGATCCAGAAATCCCTGCAAACTTAAATGAAGAAACGGAAGATCAGGACTTAAAGCAATCGGATTCTGCGGAATAAATGGAATATACGTCAAGGCCCCGATCATAATTAACGGCGCTGTTTCACCGATCGCCCGTGATAATGCCAAAATAATACCTGTTAAAATACTTCCCAAAGCCGACGGAAGAACTTGATAGCGGATCGTCTGCCAACGGGTCGCGCCCAAAGCTAATGATGCTTCCCGAATGGATGAAGGAACAGCACGCAAAGCCTCACGTGTTGAAAGAATCACGACCGGCAAGATCAAAAGCGCGAGTGTAAATCCTCCCGTTAAAACACTGCGGCCTAAATGCATCATCCGGACAAACAATCCTAGGCCTAAGATCCCGTAAATGATCGACGGAACACCAGCTAAATTCGCGATATTGATCTCAATAAAATCACTAAACTTGTTTTTCTTCGCATATTCTTCCAAATAGATCCCCGCGCCGATGCCGATCGGGACCGCAACGATGGCGGTTGTAACCATCAGCCAGATCGTTCCAACCCAGGCCGATAAGATCCCCGCCTCTAAAGGTTTTCTGGACGGATAGCTCATCAAAAAATCCCTACTTAAACGAAAAAACCCGTCGTGAAAAACATCCAGGACAAGCGCCAAAAGAACGATCAAACCGATCGATGTACAGGCAATTCCTAAGACTGGAAAATA
>CAYGEE010000163.1:1056-3044 GCA_964348765.1 uncultured Planctomycetales bacterium
AAGCTGTTTGGTTATTTTGTTACTAATCATAAACATTCCTGAAACGCATTTTCAGTTTGAAGCTCAGAACATTTAAAATAAATGTAAAAATAAAAAGCGTCAACCCGCAAACAAAGATCGTTTTGTATTCAAGCGTCCCATGCGGCGTGTCGCCTAAACTGATCTGAACGATAAAGGCTGTGATCGTTTCAACCGGGACCAACGGATTGACCGTCAGATGCGGCTGTTGGCCGGCTGCGATCGCAACGATCATTGTTTCACCGATAGCTCTCGAAAAAGCTAAAATAACGGCCGCCATGATCCCTGACAACGCGGCCGGAAAAACAATTTTAAAAGCCACTTGGATCTTTCGGGAACCCAGCGCATAAGCTCCTTCCCGTAAAGCCATCGGCACAGCGTGCATCGCGTCCTCACTTAAAGATGACACCAACGGGATGATCATAACACCCATCACAAGCCCGGCGGAAAGAGCGTTAAAACCTGCCAACCCCGGAATAAATTTCTTAAGTAAAGGTGTCACAAATAGTAGTGCGAAATATCCATAAACAACCGTCGGAACGGCCGCCAAGATCTCCATGATCGGTTTAACGATCGACCGCGCTTTTAAAGAAGAATATTCACTTAAATAAATAGCACTTATTAAACCGATCGGGACAGAAACACAAACGGCAATAAGTGTCGTAATAAACGTCCCCGACAACAAGGGCAATATCCCGTAATGTTTAATTGTAAAAAGCGGCGTCCATTGCGTGTCGGTCAGAAAATCAAACAAAGAAACTTTTTGGAAAAAGCCAACAGAATCAGAAAAAAGAACAACAATGATCGCTGCCGTCGTAAAAACGGACAAAAGACTGCAAAGTAACAGCAGTCTTTCGATCAAAATTTCTTTTAATTTCCTGATTTTTTTCTTATCCATTAAATCCCTTATGTAGGGAACGGTCGCGACCGTTCCCTACAATGAAAATTAAAACTTCACCAAATTATTCGCATATTGATCATCCGGCAAAGGAATATAACCAACTTCCTTAGACAATGAAGCAGCATTTTGCAAATAGAACTGAATGAATTCTTTTACTTTCGGTTTTTTAGCGACCGCAGCCTTACTAATGTAAATATAAAGTGCTCTTGCTAACGGCTTATAAGTTCCCCCGCGAACCGTTTCCTGAGTAGGCAGAATCGGGCCATCGCCATTGGAACTTATTTCATCATCTACGGGAATGACTTTTAATTTATCCTGATTTTCTTCATAATAAGCCATCCCAAAATACCCTAAAGCTGACGGATCTGAAGAAACTCCCTCGACCAGAATATTGTCATCTTCGCTCGCCGTATAATCACCGCGGCTTTTTCCCGGTTTCCCATTGATCACTTCAGTGAAATAATCAAATGTTCCAGAATCCGTTCCTGGTCCAAAGAGATGGATCTCTTTGTCAGGAAAACTACTACGGATCTGATTCCATTTCATCACAACGCCTTGAGCGTCAGCATCCCATATTTTCTTTAATTCGCTAACCGTCAAATGATCAACCCAAGTATTTTCAGGATTAACAACAACGGATAATCCATCATAAGCAATAGGAATTTCGATCCAATCAATCCCGTTAGAACTGCACAATGCCTTTTCAGAATCTTTCATTGGCCTCGAAGCATCGCTGATATCCGTTTCCCCTCGGCAGAATCTTTTGAATCCACCGCCGGTCCCAGAAATACCAACCATAACTTTTCCTTTTCCAGCTTTTCCGAATTCTTCAGAAACAGCTTCTGTAATCGGGAAAACTGTACTGGACCCGTCAATATTGATAACTTCAGCGGCACGAGCCAGTGACGTTATCGAACAAAAAACCATCACGATCAAAAATATTTTCACTTTATTCATACGACCAACCTCCTTAATAAACATACTTATTATTGTAATTTCCCAATGTGACGATCATGTGACAATTTTGTAAACTGATCATGAACAGGAAATTAGGGACAGACCCTAATTA
>CAYGEE010000164.1:0-3014 GCA_964348765.1 uncultured Planctomycetales bacterium
ATGTAGGGAACGGTCGCGACCGTTCCCTACAAAAAAGGGGATAAAAATGTCGATTAATTTAAGAGAAGAAAATAACATCGGTTATCTCGAACTGGATCAGGATGATTCTAAGGTCAATCTTTTGAATGTGGAAAATTTGCGGAAATTAGATGTGCTCCTTGATGAGGTTTCTAAGAAGTCAGGGTTGAAGGCATTACTTATTTACAGTAAAAAGAAAGATTGCTTCATCGCCGGGGCGGATATTAAAGAGATCGAGCAGATCGTTGATCCCAAAGACGGCGCGTCAAAAGCAAAAGCCGGCCAGGATGTTTTAAATAAATTGGAAGACCTTAAGATCCCGACGATCTGTGTGATCGATGGCGTCGCTTTAGGCGGCGGTTGCGAATTTGCGTTAGCCTGTCTTTATCGGATCACGACATTTAATGATAAAGTGAAAATTGGGTTACCGGAGGTTAATTTAGGTTTTGTTCCCGGATTCGGCGGAACGTATCGGCTGCCAAGGATCGTTGGATTGCCGGAAGGATTGAAATTGATCTTATCAGGAAAGCCCATCGATGGATTGAAAGCTTATAAGCTGGGGCTGGTTGATAAGATCTTTACTCAGGCTGGTCTCGATTCGCAGGTGAAAGATTTCATAAATGCTGTTGTCGCTGGAAAAATAACTAAGAAGAGATATCAAAGAAAGAAACCTAAAGGGCTTAACGCTTTTTTGGAAGGGACCCGCATCGGCAATGGGGTGATCTTTGGGGAATCCCGTAAATCTGTTTTAAAACTTACGAAAGGTTTTTATCCGGCGCCGTTAAAAGCAATCGAGGTTGTCAGTCAGAACTTTTATACCAGTCGGCAAAAAGGTTTGGAGATCGAAGCGAAGGGTTTTGGGAGCCTGGCGGTCACGGATATTTCCAAGAACCTTGTAAAAGTTTTTTATTTGTCGGAAAAATATAAGAAGTTAAAGATCGACGGCACGGATGATGTTGTTCCTCTTAAGATCGAGCGCTGTGGTGTTTTGGGCGCTGGGATCATGGGCGGGGGAGTTGCGCAGTTGTTAAGTAATCGTGGGATCTGGGCGCGACTTAAAGATATCAATCATGATTCGATCGCAAAAGGCCTTCAAGCAGCTGGAAAACTTTATCAGCAAGCTGTCAAATCTCGACGGATGAGTAAGGCTGATGCGGATGTTTGCATGTCGCGTATTAGCGGCACTTTAGATTATAGCGGTTTTAAAACTGTCGATCTTGTTATCGAAGCGGTCGTTGAGAATATGGATGTGAAGAGAAAGGTCTTTAAAGAATTAAGTGAAGTGACTTCACCTAAAACGATATTGGCGACGAATACATCTGCTCTTAGCGTCACTGAAATGGCGAAACAGACAAAAGATCCGTCGAAGGTCATTGGTTATCACTTTTTTAATCCTGTGCACCGAATGCCGTTGATCGAAATTATCACAACACCGATGACGTCGAAAGAGACGTTGGTGACGATGCTTAATTTGACGAAAAGCTTGGGGAAGACACCGATCGTTGTTAAAGATTCCTGCGGGTTTATTGTTAATCGGATCCTTTTAGCTTATATCAATGAAGGCGGTCGGGTTTTGGAAGAGACCGGTGAAATGCTTTTAACGGATCAGGTTATTGAACGCTTCGGCTTACCGATGGGTCCGTTCGAACTTTCCGATGAAGTTGGTCTTGACGTCGGGATAAAGGTTCTTCATATTTTAGAGCAGGCTTTTGGAGAACGATTTAAGGCAGTTAAGATCTTTGACAAGATCCTGGAGAATAAATTACTTGGAAAGAAGACAGGGAAAGGGCTATATATTCACGGAAAGAAAAAGACCCCAAATCCTGAGATCGACGGGCTTCTTCAAAGTGTCGGTGGGAAAAGGAATGCGTTTAATGAAAAGGAAGTCGTGGACCGGATGATCTTTATTATGATCAATGAGGCCGCTCGTTGTTTGGAGGAACAGGTTGTCAGTGAAGCGGACGCCATCGACGTTGGGATGATCTTTGGGACAGGTTTTCCGCCATTTCGAGGAGGATTGCTTCGTTACGCGGATAGTTTAGGGATCGCTAATGTCGTTAAACGGCTTGAAGAATTAGAGAAGAAATATGCCGCCAGTCGATTTAAGCCGTGCCAATATTTATTAACGTTAAGAGATCAGAAAAAGAATTTCTATAGTAGTTAAGACTTTGTGTCATTGCCTGCCCTGGCTAGGAAAAAACAAATATCTGGCAGGCCAGGGCGAGCGACCCAAGGGAGCGTGGCAATCTTTTTAAGAGATTGCTTCGTCACTCCTGACTGTCATCAGGCAGGTCGTTCCTCGCAATGACACAGGTGATTTTATACTTTTAAAAAAATCTTTCTTATCCTAATTCCATCTGATAAAGTTCTGTCATGAAAAGACGACGTCAACTAACCCCCATTTATATTGTTATGGGCATCGTGGGAGCATTATGCATCCTTACTGTGGCATTTTTTTATTTTCGGGGTCAGAAATTTAAAGAATATTCTAATTTGAAGTTAGGTTTCTCTATTCAATACCCTTCGAGTTGGCTATTAGAAGAAAACAAAGAAGGGGCAGCGGTTGTTTTTTATTCTCCTAAAAGCAATGCTTTAGATCTTTTTCAAGAGAATGTCAACATTGTGGTTCAGGATCTCGATGGATCGATGACTTTGGATGAATATACAAAGACTGCTGTTGATCAATTGAAAGCAGTTTTTCAGCAGAATGCGGACATTCAAGAATCTAAAGAGATTAAGATCTCCGGCCGGGAAGGTTATAAAATAGTTTTTATCGGTAAGGGCGATAATACACAATTAAAATATTTATGTGCCTGGACGATCGTAGGGAATCAGGCGTATCAAATTACTTTTACCGCGATGACACCTGCCGATTTTGACAAATATATCTCTTTTGTTAATGGGATGTTTAAGTCATTTAAGTTCTTAAGTAAATCCTCATGAGTAAAGGAAATGATCCTTTAAGCGGGCAACTTTCCGTTGATGCCGATCCTTTG
>CAYGEE010000165.1:0-3001 GCA_964348765.1 uncultured Planctomycetales bacterium
ATGAACTTCACCGCCTTTTGATTTTATTTTAGTACTTTTTTGAAACTTTGTTATTATATGATATTTTTTAAAATTGTAAATTGTTTTTTCACAAGAACTTTTGCGCTAGATCGCAATCGCGCCTTCTTCTCCTGTCCGGATCCGGATAATGTTATCTAACGGTAAAATTGCTATCTTGCCGTCACCGGTTGAGCCGGTTTTCGCAGCTTTTCGGATCATTTCAACCGTTTTATCAACCTGAAACTCATCAGCATAGATCTCGATCTTCATTTTAGGATTAAGGCCATTTCGATGATGACCAAATCCTTTCGCTTCATAGACCGTAATTCCCCCAACCCCTGATTTCTCAAGGACTTTGCAAACTTCTTCAAATTTATCCCGCCGAACGATCGCCTCGATCTTTTTCATAAAGAGCTCCTCTAATTATTTGGGGGCTAATCTTAACACACAGAAAAGTTAGCGTCAAATGTAAAAAAAGTAGGGGCAGAACAATGTTCTGCCCCTTCTTACGCGGGGATGACAATAAAAATTAAAATCTATCCCTAATTTTAATCCGGATCGTGATAGACGAACTGTTTGCCGGCATAATTGCGAAGAATGTATTTATTTCCTTCTTTGCCAACCATGTAATTCGGAGAAACGGGGATCTTGCCGCCGCCGCCTGGGCCGTCAATGACATAAGTCGGAACCGCATAGCCTGTTGTGTGGCCGCGCAGTTTCTCCATAATATCCAAGCCGGTAGCAACTGGAGTACGGAAATGCTTCGACCCTCTGATCGGATCGCATTGATAAATATAGTAAGGCCGAACTCTGATCTTTAAAAGCTCATGAACAAGCTTTTTCATAATAACCGGCTTATCGTTAATACCTTTAAGTAAAACTGTCTGGCTTCCCATCGGGATCCCGCTATCAGCAAGAAGATCACAAGCAAATTTAACACGCTTGGTGATCTCTTTAGGGTGATTAAAATGAATGCTCATCCAGATCGGACTATATTTCTTAAGCATATTCACAAGATCCGTTGTCACGCGCTGCGGCAACGTAACAGGAATACGCGTCCCGATCCTGACAAATTCAACATGCGGGATCGATTTTAAAGTTTTTATAATATGCTCTAATACCCGATCGCTTAAAGTTAACGGATCACCACCGGAAATAAGAACATCCCTGATCTTCTTATTCGAACGAATATAATCGAAGGCAGCATCATATGTTTCCATACTTAATGTCCGGCTTCCGTCACCGACCATCCGTGAACGTGTGCAATACCGGCAATACATCGCGCACATCTCATTAACAAGAAAAAGCACTCGATCAGGATAGCGATGAACAAGCCCATGAACTGGAGAGTGAGAATCTTCTCCGCAGGGATCATCCATTTCCTCAGGTGCTGACTCTAATTCATATTTTTGCGGAACACTTTGAAGCCGAATAGGACAATTTGGATCTTCCGGATCGATCAAACTCGCAAAATACGGCGGGATCGACATCGTCAATTTATCGCCGCAGCCTTCAATGCCTTTGATCTCATCATCAGTCAAATTAAGGATCTTTGTCAAAACATCCAGCGTGCGGATGCGGTTTCGCATCTGCCAGCGCCAATCTTCCCAATCCAAAGGTGTCGCGTCTTTAAAGAAATTAATGACACGATTTTCTTTCGGTGAAAGTTTTACAGCCGGTTTCGCTATATTTTCTGCTATTTGATTATCTTTAGAAACGATCGTTTCAGTTGATTCCATATTTAACCTCTCCTGTGTTCTTTCCTTCATAAACTCACCTTGCGGCAGCTTTTTGCCCCGCGTTTTGAGTTAAAGACGCCTTCGACAATCCCAACAACCCGTGACGCTCTAACGCCACATTAAGGACTCGATTGATCGTCTCATCATATGTAGAACCCATGACGTATGGGAAAATATTGAAAACATCTTTCTCCGCCAAACTCGGCAGAGGATTGATCTCGAGAACATAAGGATTGCCGTTACTATCAACACGAAAATCAACTCGGCCGAAATCCCAGCAGTCAACAGACTTATAAGCCTTTACCGCGATATCTTGTAATTTTTGAGTCATCTCTTTTGAGATCTTCGCAGGACAAACATAGCGTAGATCCTCATCAAGGACTCGAGCATAAGTAAAAAATTTGTCGCCTAATTCCGTCGAGCCTTGAATGCTCACTTGCGCAACAGGCATAGCTTCCGGATTTTCATTGCCGATCACCGCGACCGTAAATTCTGTTCCGCTGATAAATTCCTCAACTAACGCCGGTTGATGATATATTTTATTGATCTGCGCCACTTTCTTTTTCAATCCTTCCATATCAACAACTCGGGAATCATCACTTAATCCTTTTGAAGTCCCTTCATAACGCGCTTTAACGATCAATGGAAAACCGATCGTGTTCAACTTTTCAAGATCATCATGCGCTGAGGCATTGAAAAACCGCGGCGTGGGAACGCCATCAGCAACAAACATCTTTTTAGCAGCAATTTTATCAAGCGTAACGCCCAATGTCAGCGCATCAGAACCAACATAAGGGATCTTCTTTAACTCTAAAAGCATCGGTACTTGCGACTCACGATTGCGTCCTTCAAAACCTTCGCAAATATTAAAAACAATATCAACTCCCAAATTGTTGATCTTCGCTAAAAGCTGATCAATATTGCCGATCTTCTTGATCGTGTGGCCTCCCCGTTCAAGCGCGAGCGCGATCCGCTCCATTGTTGCCGGTGAATCAAATTCCGCACTCGCATCCGCCGGATCATTCGGGTTTAAGACCCAATCACTTTTTAAATTGTATGTAAGGCCGATAATTTTTTTCATAGGTTTTAAATATTGTCCCTCGACTCGCCAAATTTTTTATTTATTGGCTCGCTCGGGATGATTTGCCGCTAGATCATCCACCACAAACAATCGCGTCAAATCAAAAAATAAAAAAGGAACCCATCTGGTGCTCAGTGAGGTTCCTTTCATTGGTCATTTCAAATTATCCAATCTCCTTGAG
>CAYGEE010000166.1:0-2899 GCA_964348765.1 uncultured Planctomycetales bacterium
ACATATATGAATCTATGTTTTTTGTCTGTGCGTTAAATCACACAGGGGAATTGTCACAACAATATGATTTTAATAAGATTAGAGCTCAAGGATCTTTTCTAAACCTGTTCGATTTAAGATCGAAATAGCATTGCGGTCAGTTGTTAACAATTTTATTTTTTTAAGCTGGCTTAATTGGCGGGCGATCGTTTCGCGGGTAAGGCCCAAGCGGTGAGCGATCTCTTCTTGAGTAAAGGGCAGGACCGATCCATTATCCTTGTGGGATTCTTGAGAATCGATCATATCTAAAAGGAATTTTACTAATCTTTGCTGCGGATTATCTAATGAAACCTGTTCGATCAGAGAACAAAAACGGCATAAACGTCTGGCGAAAATATCCGTCAATGCTTTGGCCAGACGCGAATTGGTTTTGACCAATTCAACGTAATGAGTTCGCGGAAACGCCCAGATCGAACAATCTGTTATAGCTTCCGCCCAAGACGAACACGACCATTCTTTCTTGCCGGGATTACAAGCACAGGTGTCGCCGGGTGTTAAGACCTCAAGGATCTGCTCCTTGCCTCCGGCTGACAAGCGAAAGATCTTCACTCTTCCGGTTTTAACAATAATAATATTCTCACATTGCTCAGACTGCTCAAACAACATCTCCCCTTTTTCAAATTTCTTCTCCCTAAGAATTTTCCCCATAAGGGATAATTCTTTCGAAGAAAGATCTTTAAAAAGAACAACATCCTTAAGCTGGATATTCGTTTGAACCGTCATACTGAAGCTATTCTAATGCAAAAACATGAAGAGCAAGTAGAATTCTTAACAATTCACAGATGACATTTTATCAACAAAATAAATAAAACTCTACCTTCTAGCTTCTAACCTCTAACTTCTTATTTCACTTTACCTGTAATTATCTGTCATTCCTCTTCTGGAAAGACGGTTTCTTTCGTGGCGCAAATCTCTGGCCTTCTCCCGATGAGCGTTTGTCAAAAGGACGAGCATATGAAGAGGATTCTCTTCCGCCATGAGAACGGCTGTCGCGATCGCCTCTGCCCTGATGTGAAGAAGGACTAAACGAGCGATACGCTGGCTTCGTAAAAGGCCTGTCGCGAAATGATGACGACGACGGCCGATCCTTTGATTGCGCGATCAAGGTGTCGACTTTTCTTTCTAAAAAAACCAGCTGTTGCTGAATTTTTCTTAAGTAAGCCATAACATCCATTTCACCTTGCTGGACAACTGCATCATCTTCATTGTGATTTTCTTGGTTCATGTGACTCCTTTGGTTGGGGCTGCGTGATATGAGTAAATTTAAATAAGGCGAGTATTCCATTGATCTATACTTTGTAATTCTAAACACCTACATCTTCAGTGTCAAACACTATCCTTTTGGACATCCACTAAAAACCAAACTATACCATACTTTCATAAACATTGCGAATCGCTCCCAAGATCACCCAAAAATAGTAGGGGCAGAACATTGTTCTGCCTCTACAGAACAGTCATTTTCCAGCATCGATGGATAAGTTTATTTCGATAATCTTCCGGGATCGTTTTAGGCGTGATCTCGTAAAGATCTTTAACAGGAAGTCCATTAAGTCGAGGCTCAAAACGCTGATGATTCGTTGAGAAAAAAACTATTGATCCCGGCGCCATCACTTTAAGAGTATTTCGAATTAACCGCGGATGATCTTCGTTAACATCGAACGACACTCCTCTTTTTTCATCCTGAAAAAACGATGGAGGATCGATAAGCACTAAATTAAACTGACGTCCTTGACGTAGAGCTCCTTCTAAAAAACGGTCAACATCGGAAAGAATGAACTCATGCTCTGGAGTCAAAGATCCGTTCAATTTTAAATTTTCTTTGGCCCAATCGAGATAAATAGATGATCGATCAACAGTTACCGTTGTTTTCGCTTTAGCAACGGCCGCCGCGCAAGTAAACGCTCCCGTATATGCAAATAAATTTAAAAAATCTTTTCCCTCGGCCAATTTCCCCAAAATGACTCGTGTTTCCCGATGATCAGAGAACAATCCTGTGTCCAAAAAGTCATCTAAATTCACCAAAAACGAGAGATTACGCTCTTGAACTGTCAAATGCTCGCCGCTTGAACCCATTTTCGTATAGCGCGGACCATCTTCTGTCTTTGTATGCCGGCGTTTTAAATGCACGTTATCCGACGGAACATTTAAAGTTTTCGCAACAGCCTCAGCCATGGCCGGAAGCCACTCGGTTCCCGTCTGCAGGCGTTCGTATTCCCCAACGACAATGTGCCCGGCGTACCAATCAACAACAGCACGAACTTCCGGGATATCCCAGTCGTAAAGACGAAAACAATCGATCCCCTGCTTGCGAAAACGTTTCGCAAGGTGCGAATAACGATTTCGAACGCGATTCGATAAGATCTCCGCATGATGCGCCGTCTTTTCAGGCGTAACAAAATGTTTTAGCTTTGGATCACGATCAACATTATAAAATGATTTTTTCATTATTTATTCCAGATTGTAATAACTCTAAATCTCAATATTAAATATCACTGCAAAAAAATGCCCACCTCGTATCGAGATGGGCATTTAAAAGTGTACAGACTATAAATTAACGTCCGCTATCTTTGTGCTTCGTAAAGCAATTTCTGCAATAAACTGGCCTGTCGCCCCGTGGTTTAAAAGGAACTTCACATTCCTGTTTGCAATCGGCACAAACTGCTTTATGCATTTCTTTTGGTTGACGATCGAACCCACCACCTTGAAAACCCATTTGTTTCTCCTTGTTTGGATACCCATTAATAAGTATCGATTAATAAAAAAGTCTTTGTACTATACACTATTTCTATGATTAGGCTAGCGTTTATTTACGAAGCTTGTTTTGGCTGTCACCTCGTTATTTTTTTATTTTTTTTTTTTT
>CAYGEE010000167.1:0-2897 GCA_964348765.1 uncultured Planctomycetales bacterium
GAGGCTATGAGCGAATTAACTTCTAGGGGAGATAATGTTTTCGGAAAAGATGTCCAGCTTTTTATTGTTGATACTGGGGAAGATGCTCAGACGGTTGGTCAATATGCTAAAAATAAGAAAATTTCTTTTGATATCCTTTTGGACAGTGATTCAAAGCTTGCGGAAGATTATGCTTTGATCGGAGTACCTACTTTCATTTTTATCAATGAACAGGGCGTTGTTAAAAATGTGGAGCATGTGATCCCTGAGGATCTTAGTAAGATCTTTGGTTAGAGAGTCTTTAATATAAACAGTAGTGCCAAATTAACGAAAGGAAGGATGAACATGAACAAAACACTTACCGCAGTTTTACTCCTTATGCTTACGGTTGGTTTCACACCGTTAGTTGTCGCTGAGGAAACAGCACCTGCCGTTGCCGTTCCTGCCGTTGCCGCAGAAGCTGCCGCTGAGGTAATGATCGACGAAGCTGATGCCATGATGGATGAAGCAGATGAAATGGACGACATGATGGCCAATGAAATGGACAATATGGCTAATGAAGTCATGGATGAAGATGATGCTTCTGAAGGTGCAATGGATAAGGGCAGCTATTAATCTTTAGATCTTGTTTTTTGGAAATAAATAAAGAGGGTGGCCGATTCTTTCGCGTCACCCTTTTTATTAAAAAATTTTGTTTCAATCTCTTTTAAAAAGGAAATAAAAATGAAGAATTTGAAGTTGATCTTTGTTGGGGCTTTGATTCTGGCTGTTTCACAGGCTCGTTTAGGCTTTGCCGCTGTTGAAACTTATACGATAGATCCGACTCATTCAACGCTAGGGTTTGCGGTCAAGCATATGGCAGTCGGCGTGACGCGAGGTGGCTTTGATGTATATTCTGGGAGTATTAGTTTTGACCCTCAGGATGAAAAGTCCTTTAATGCGGCCGTTACTATCCAGGTTAGCAGCATTGATACAAAGATTGCTGATCGTGATACGCATTTAAAAGCACCGGATTTTTTTGATGCTGATAAATTCCCGACGATCGTGTTTAATAGCACGGGGCTAGTTAAAAAATCTGAAGGAGAATATGATCTTTTAGGGAATTTGACGATCAAAGATGTGACCAAACAGATCTCGATTCCGGTTTCGATCAGCGGCCCGGTGACAAGCCCGTTTGGCGCTCAAGTTATTGGTTTAAGTGGTGAATTAACGATCAATCGAAAAGATTATAATGTGACGTTTAATAAGCTTCTCGATAATGGCGGTTTAATGGTTGATGATTTAGTGAAAATTATTGTCGAATTTGAGGCAGATAAGAAGTAGAATACGACAATTATGATCGATCTTGCATCATTTAGCCCTGGGAAGCGAATATTAAAGCTTCTCAGGGCTTTTTTCTTACTCTCAGTGATCGTCCTTGGTTTTTCTTATTCTTCTTTAGCGGATGCTTCTCATGATTTTTTAATTGATCCCAAGCTGTCTAAAATTGATGGCAGTATCAATTATTCTTTGATCGGCAGTTATAAGGCGCGTTTTGATGAATATAGTGGGGAAATTATTTTTGATGAGAATGATCTGACCAAAAGTTCTGTTTGGCTCGATGTTAAAGCGAAAAGTTTAAAATCAGGATTTTTAGGTCTCGATAGGGTTGTAAAGTCAAAGAGACTTTTAGATGTGGATCAATTTCCTCAGATCGCATTTAAGAGCCAACGTGTTTTTAAACGGGGCGATCAATATTTTGCTGATGCTGTTGTTACCTTAAAGGGGGTGTCGCGTAAGCTGATCCTGCCATTTAATATTTCAATGGCACAAAAGAGTAAAGATGGCCGACAGATGATCGAAGCGAATGGTCATTGGGTCATTAATCGTAAGGATTTTCATTTTCTTTGGAGCCCGGTATTAGATCACGGCGGGATCATTGTTGGAGATAATATTACTGTTGATTGGAAAGTCCTGGCGAAAGCAAAGAAATAGCTATTTTCGAATGGCTTTTAATATTCTGTTTGTCGGAGAGACTTTGTTTAAGCAGTAAAAGTGAATTCCCGGAGCGCCTTTTGAGAGAAGCTCTTGGCATTGATCGACCGCAAATTTAATTCCTGCCTCTAACGTCGCGATCTTATCGTCTTTGATCGGTTCAAATGTCTTTTTGATCTCATCTGTAAGTGTCGCTCCGCAAAGAGCGCTAAAGCGGACCAATGCCGGATAATCCGTGATCGGAAGGATGCCGGGAAGAATTCTGGCTTTGACATTGAGCTTTGACAAGCGTGCGATGTAATCGAAATAATCTTGGTTGTTAAAGAAAAGCTGGGTGATGACAAAGTCTGCTCCGCTGTCTATTTTAAGTTTTAAATACTTGGTGTCTTGATCGCGGTCTTTACAGAGAAGATGTCCTTCCGGAAAACCGGCGACACCGATCCCAAAGTGATCACCAAAGGTCTTTCGGATAAAAGCGCATAGTTCACTGCTGTATTTGAAATTATCCGGCCCCGGCTGCCAATTGGGAGATTCCTGCGGAGGATCACCGCGTAATGCTAAGATATTCTGTATCCCGCGCGCTTTGACATCCGTGAGGATGGATTTGATCTGATCTTTTGTATTGAGAACACATGTTAAATGAGCAACACCGGGTGTATGATGTTTTTTTTGAAGCATTTCAACAATATCAAACGTTTTATCTCTGTTTCCTCCGCCGGCGCCGTAGGTGCAGGAAATAAAATCAGGCTTAAGCGCGCACAATTCTCCCATGGTTTCTTTAAGTTTCTCAAAACCTTGGTCTGTTTTAGGTGGAAAGAGTTCAAAGGAGAAGGTTTGTTGTTTTAATCTAAAAAGCTCTGTGATCTTTTGCATAATGCCTTATAAAGAATAATATGCTGTTGAATAGGACCTGTTTAGTTGATAATATATGGCCATTATATATT
>CAYGEE010000168.1:0-2777 GCA_964348765.1 uncultured Planctomycetales bacterium
GAAGACTTCTTTATCGATGACGAAGCGATCTTTTAGATTGCTTCGTAAATAACGCAAGTGCAACTCGCAATGACACAGAAGGATCATTATGAAAAAACTTATTTCTTTCGAATTTTCTTTTTTAATTCAAGAAAATTCTTTTGATCAGAGATCACATAAAAATCGTTTAATCTCCACGGTATCCGAGGATCAAATGCAGAAAGATCGATCCAATCCAAAACCTTCCCCGTTGAAAGCGCGCGCAATTCCATGCCAGCAGCGCGTAAGATCGGCCAGCTTCCGGCCAAGTCCCATAAAGAGCATTTGATCAATCCCGCGCAGCCGCGGCCAATCGCCGGCCAGAGAAGCTCGATGACAGCCGCCGACTGGATCATCAAACGACAATCTTTATGGTCCCAATCAAAATGTTTAAAGAACGTATCCGTCGCCAAAAAATAAGTGCGGTTATCGATCGGTTTGTGGATCGGCTTGATCTGCCTTCGGATTTCTTGTTTCGTGAAAGCATTCTTCACATAAAAAGCTTTTTTCCCATCACAGTAGAACAATTCCTTCCAGAACGGGAAATAAACAACTCCCAAAACAGGCTTAAGATCTTTCATTAAGCCGATCGATATCCCGAAATTCGGCATTTGATTAGCATAATTCCTCGTCCCATCGATAGGATCAACACTCCAAATATATTCCGCCCTATTAAGAATATCCTTATCAAAAGTTTTAGAAACATTAGGATCCTCTTCTTCGATCAGAAGATGATTTTTATTAGACAAAAACGGCGCAAGCCTCTTGCCAACAAGCTTAGAAATAGCTTTATCCGCGAGTGTCACGATCGACTGATCTTTTTTATAACTTGGCTTACTCTTTTCCAAATATTCCATCGCGATCTTGCCGGCGTCATCAGCCAGATCGATCATGGTTTTAAGAAATGTGTCATTTGATAGTCGTGTCATATGTCCTTAAGTTAGCTAAATTTAAATCCATTAAATGTTTGGTTTGGGGTTGGAAGCCGGTATGGTGCGAAGGTTACGGTTGGGTCGGCAAAAGACCAAAAACGAAACCCCCTCACCATACGGGCATCCCAACCCAAACCCTAATCTCAAGATACCCTTCGTCTCGCCCCTTCAAAATCAATATATCCCTGACGAGCATCCATTTTTATTAATTTCACCCAAACTTTGTCCCCAACATTCATCCCACGATGATTACGCATCACACGGCCTTCGACCGGTGGATTTAATAAACGAACATATGTTCCCTTATCCGATGCCCCCGTGATGATGCCTTCAAAGATCTCGCCGACCCGTCCAGACAAAAGAACAGCTCCGGCGACTTTAACCATAAACCGCTCAACCTTTTTTGACATCCTGTCGCGATCAGTACACCAACCCGCGATCGTCTTTAATGTTTTTACATCGTAAGGAGGATTTTTCTTATCGAGTGCCGCTTTCAAAAGTCTCTGAATAACAATGTCAACATACCGGCGATTGGGAGCCGTGGAATGAGTGTAATCATGAACAGCTAAACCAAAGTGCCCTGGATTCGTCTTCCCACCGGGCTCAATAAGATCATATTCCGCCGCGCCGATCAATTTCACAATGGAGATCGAAAGATCAGGAAAATGGCCTGGATCACGTTTATGCTGACGAACAAGAAAATCCGACAATGCTTTCGGATCCGGATCCGCGGAGATCTCTTCACCATAGCTGGCCGCAACCGCAACAATACGGTCCCATCGCTCTGGCGTACGTAAGATCCTCTGAATATATGGAAATTTACTTTTCTCTAAACACGCGACCATCGTCCGATTGGCCGCGATCATAAAATTCTCAATGATCTTGCGCGCTGTATTTTTTTTCCGGATAATAAGGTCCGCAACTTGTCCATCCTCAACCTTAACACTTGTTTCAATAGTCTCTAACTCAAGGGCTCCATTGTTTAGACGAAATTGATGTAATCGATTCGCCGCCTCCATCTGTAAAAGCACCTGCTCTTTAAGATCAGGCATCTTCTGGATCTTTTCTGGGATCGCTCCTTCCTGATCAAGCCATTCACCGACGGGTTCATAAACCAATTTTGCTTTATTACGGACAACCGCCCGCCGCACTCCGCCGGGACGAAGTTCTCCGCTTCTTAAAACATAATAATCAACAACGATCGCAAGCCTATCTTTTCCTTCAATAAGAGATGAAAGGTCTGAACTTAAACGTTCCGGCAGCATCGGGAAAACCTCTACTTCCGCATAAACGGAAGTCCCATTATGGGCCGCGTGCTCATCAATTGCAGAACCATACTCGACATAGCTGTCAACATCCGCGATCGCAATAAAAACATGGATCTCCTGACGGTTTGTTTTTTCACAATATTCCAACTGATCAAGATCCTGCGAGTCCACATTATCGATCGACGACCATAACAAAGGCGTCATATCCTCAAAAGATTTCCGGAACGTCCCATTATCCAGCTGTGGGATCAATTTCTGAGCTTCCCGAATAACCTCAATAGGATATTTTGCAAGGAATCCATAATTTGCCATCGCCTGATGAGCGATAACATGAAGATTAATGGAAGCATTTTTACTCATATAATAATTTCTCTATAATTTCTAATACCGTGCACAAGTTATTAGCTTCTGTGTCATTGCGAGCGCTTTTCGCGAAGCAATCTTTTGAAATACGCTAAAAAGATTGCTTCGGCCCCAAAAACGGGCCTCGCAATGACACAAAGGGGAAAACTCGCATGCGACATTAATTTCTAATTTGTGATTATTATAAGTCAAATAT
>CAYGEE010000169.1:0-2768 GCA_964348765.1 uncultured Planctomycetales bacterium
ATTTATAATAATATTAATATGTATTAAGGAGGAGGCAACATGGGACATACGGTCAATTCGATTCTTATTAACGCGCCATACAGCTTAGTTTTCGACATTTCGAATAATATCGAGCGCTGGACGGAATTATTCGGTGATGAATATGTCAAAGCCGATGTTTTATCAAGAGAAGGCAATCAAATAACTTTTCGGCTGCATGATAATGAGGGAAAGTCGTGGATCTCAAAACGCTGGCTGTATAAGGATCTGAAATATGCCTATGCGACCCGGTTTGAGCCGATGTTCCCGTTTCTTTATATGAAGATCATTTGGTTCTATCACGAGACACCGGAAGGTGTTTTGATGACTTGGATCCAGGATTTTAAGATGGATCCTGGTTTTACGAAATTTAGCGCAGAGCAGATTGAAGGATTTGTTAATGAACATTCTCAGCATAATATGAAGATCTTCAAACGAGTTATCGAAAAAGAGGCGCTTGCTAAAAAATAAATATTATTATGTGTCATTGCGAGAAATTCTTGCGCTATCAACGAAGCAATCTTTTAAGATAATCTAAAAAAGATTGCTTCATCCCTGCGGGGGTTCGCAATGACACAGGGAAAGAAGCTCTAACCTAAAAGTTTTTAATATGTCTTTTGGAGGAGAATATGGCTGATCTAACAGGAAAGAATGCGATCATTACCGGCGGAAGCCGAGGGATAGGAAAAGCGATTGCTGAGCGCTTATCAGCGGCTGGGGTCAATGTTGTTTTGGCGGCACGCGGCAAGGAGATGCTTGATAAGACAGTTGCCGAGCTTCAGAAAAAAACAAAAGCCCGCGTTATTGGAATCCCGACGGATGTGGCCAATTTGGATGATCTTAAAAATCTTGTTGCGAAAACATTTCAGGAATTAAAGACGATCGACATTCTTGTTAATAATGCCGGAGTTTCCAGTCAGTATCCTTTTGAAAAACAGCCGATCGAAGAGTTTGAGAAATTAACTGAAACAAATTATTTGGGATATGTAAGGCTTATTCGTTTGGTGATCCCGCATATGATCGAACGCAAAAGCGGCGCGCTTATTAACATGGTTTCCGGGTCGACATTGGTCGATCCGATCCCGCGGACTTTTTTGGTTTATAGCTCTTTGAAAGTTGGGTTGCGTGCTTTTTTAAAAGGTTTATTTTGGGAGATGCGCGATCATGGGATCAAGGTGACGTCCATTTTGCCGGGCGTTGTGGATTCTGATCTGACGGATCATTTGCAGGATATTACAAAAGAGCAAAAGGATCGGTTGATGGCGCCGTCTGCAGTTGCGGATATGGTGATGTTTGCACTTTCTGTCCCAGCGAATGCCTGTCCGCTGGAATTGGCCGTGATTAATCAGCAGACACCTTGGACAAAACCAATTATTGATTACGCGCAGAAGCAGGCAAAGTGATTTGAGCTATCAGTCTTCAGCTTTCAGAGGAATTATTGTAGCTGATAGCTGACGGCTGAGAGCTAAAAGCTAAAAGCTTTATCGAAAGGAGAGATCGATGGATAAGACAATCGCGACTTTCAAAAAGAACAAGTTCCAGGAGATCCGTGTTGGTATCCGTGAGTTTAAGGGAAATGATCTGATCGATATTCGAACATGGACAATGACGCAAGGAGCCGAAGAAATGGTCCCGACGGCAAAAGGCGTTTCGATCAATGTTCATCTGATTGTGGATCTTAAGAAAGCCCTTAATGATGTTGAAACTGTTTTGAAAGAAAACAAGCTTATTTAGCTTTCCTCTCTTCTGGTCGATCTAAATTTAGAATTATTTATTATGCCTCGAATTATTGATATTCATAGCCATTATATGCCTGCGCAAGTAGCCGAGAAGACAGCTTTCTTTAAGATGGGTTGGTCTGATATCAACCGGCACCTTTCGATTATGGATCAAAATGCCATAGACAGGTCACTCTTGCTTTATCCGACGAGCGACGCGCATATTCAGATGGGTGGTTGGGGTAATCTTTGCCGAGTCTACAATCAAGAGATCGCCGATATTGTAAAAAAACATCCAGATCGATTGATAGGCGCCGGGATCATTCCTGTTGATGACCCTCAGAAAATATCTCAAGAATTGGAACGAATAAAAAATTTTGGGTTCAAGGTTATTTCTTTAGCGTCGAGTTATGATGGAAAATATCTTGATGATGAGAAGTTCTTCCCCGTTTATGAATTTGCCGCAAAGCACGCGATGCCGATACATGTGCATGCGCAAATATTAAATCCGATCGGGGAAGATCGAGTGCAGGATCCTTTGTTGTCGCCGGTTTTGGAGTATGTTTTTGATGTTTCGATCTGTATCGGAAAGATGATGATGAGCGGGACATTCTTAAGATTCCCGACAGTGAAGTTCATTTTTGCTCATTATGGAGGAGTTTTGCCTTTGGTAAAAGAGCGGTTTGATAATACGTATCTGATGCTGCGCAAACGTGAATTTGTTAAGGATCTTAAAGTTAATCCAAGTGAGTATTTTAAGAATCTATATTTTGATACAAGCGGGTCGCGATCGGTTGCGTCATTGATGTGTGCGCTTGAACTTACGGATGCTTCACATATTTTATTTGGCTCGGATTTTCCTGCGAATCAAAATATAAAAAATTCCATAGATTTTTTGCTTAGCAATGTTTTGCTTGAAAATATTTCGCAAAACCTCCTCGAGAAAAACGCTTCAGCGCTTCTCATTTAGGTTTGTAAGTCTTTCAAAAAAATAGTGGTTAAAAATACTTGACAAAAGAATCTTTGTCTGGT
>CAYGEE010000170.1:0-2689 GCA_964348765.1 uncultured Planctomycetales bacterium
TCCAATTCGCTTTTAATGATCGCTTCGATCTTTCTTTCACTCGCTAAGATCGATCGATAATTTTCAATGTCTTTTAATAATTGATCATATTCTGATTCGATCTTATCGCGCTCCAAGGCCGTTAAACGCTGCAATTGCATTTCAAGGATCGCCTGCGCCTGGATCTCCGTTAATTCATATTTTTTCATTAAAGCGACTTTTGCTTCCGCTGTGCTTTTCGATTCGCGAATTGTTTTAATGATCTCATTAATGAATTTGATCGCGATGCGCAAGCCTTCTAAGATGTGAGCGCGCTTTAAAGCTTTATCCAATTCAAACTGAGTTCTTCGACGGACAACAACGCGCCGATGAGTAATATAGTGAATTAAGATCTCTTTTAAAGTTAAAACTTTCGGGCGATGATTGACCAGCGCCAGATTAATAACACCAAAAGTAACTTCCAATTGCGTGTGTTTATAGAGATAATTTAAAATGATCTGCGGCTCAACATCCCGGCGAAGTTCGATAACAACGCGGATCCCGTCTTTGTCGGACTCATCGCGGATATCCGTAATGCCTTCAACTTTTTTGTCCTGAACAAGGCCGGCGATCGTCTCAATTAAATTTGCTTTGTTAACCTGATAAGGAAGTTCAGAAACAATGATGCTGTCTTTATTGCTTTTTTGTCTTTCAATGCTTGCTCTGGCCCGCAAAATGATCTTCCCGCGTCCGGTGTTATAAGCATCAACGATCCCCTCGCGCCCGCAAATAATCCCGCCGGTTGGAAAGTCCGGCCCTTTAATAAACTTATTTAATTCTTTGATCGTTATCTCTGGATTATCAATTAAATTAATGATCCCATCGATCGCTTCGCCCAGATTATGCGGCGGCATATTCGTTGCCATCCCGACGGCAATGCCGCTTGACCCGTTGACCAAAAGATTGGGAAGGACAGCCGGCAATATGACCGGCTCCATAAGTGTTGCATCAAAATTCGGAGAGAAATCAACCGTGCTCTTGTCGATGTCGCCCAACATCTCATTAGTGATCGCAGCCATTCGAGCTTCCGTGTAACGCATCGCAGCAGCCGCATCGCCGTCGACAGAACCAAAGTTCCCCTGACCATCAACAAGAGGATACCTTAAAGAAAAATCCTGAACCATGCGGACAAGCGTTTCATAAACAGCCACATCCCCATGAGGATGATACTTTCCCAAAACCTCCCCGACGATGCGGGCGCACTTTTTATACGGCTTGCTATGATCCAAATTCAGATCGTTCATCGCGTAAAGAACGCGACGGTGAACGGGCTTTAACCCGTCACGGACATCCGGCAAGGCTCGTCCCACGATAACGCTCATCGAATAAGCCAGATAAGATTTTTTCATCTCCTCTTCGATGTAAACTGGGATAATTTTTTCTTTGATCGTTAAATCTCTCATGGATTGCCTTTCTATTGTAATAATCGCAACCCGTAACGAGTAACCTGTAACCCGCAAATTACACGTTACGGGTTACACGTTACAGGTTACTAATTGCCTAAATATCCAACTGCTCCACTTCATGAGCATTTGCTTCAATAAATTCACGGCGCGGAGCAACTTCATCGCCCATTAACATAGAAAATGTCTTGTCAACTTCCACCGCATCTTCTACGGTCACCTTTAAAACAGTTCGCCGGGCAGGATCCATGGTCGTTTCCCACAATTGCTGGGGATTCATTTCTCCCAAACCTTTATATCGCTGAATATGAACACCTTTATTGGCCTGCTTTTTGATAAACTCTAAAACATCTTGAAGAGTGAAAAATTCATGCCGATCTTTGTCTTCTTCAATCGCAAATAAAGGCTTTAATACCGGCTCATCCTTTTTTTTCTCTTTTTTTTCTTTTTTAGTCTTTTTGTCTTCACCAACATCATATGTTTCAACAATTTCTGATTTAGCATATTCAAAAATGCTCATATCGTGTTTCGCTAAGCGCTCCGCTACCATATCTAGATCTTCTCGCTCAAGTATCTCAACATATTGTGCATCCGTATTATCTTTTGTGATTTTTGACAATTCCGCCTCATTTAAGACAAAGTGGGTTTTTCCCTCCACTTTTACCATATAATGCGGCATCTTCATGGTCTTTTGGTCAACATTTTGCAAATATTCCGCAAACTTTATTCCACGTTTACCTAAAATGGAAACCAACCGCTGCAAATCGACAACTGTGTTCAGGATGTCCTTCAGTTGAGCGGCAGTATATTCTTTTTTTCCTTTTAACTTAATAAGCTTTATCCCTTCAGTGCCCATGTCCAGAATAATATCGCTCATTTCTTCTTCCGTTTCAATGTATTCCTCGCGTTTGCCGTGTTTGATTTTATAAAGCGGAGGCTGGGCAATATAAACATAGCCGCCCTCAACCAACGGACGCATTTGGCGATACATTAAAGTCAACAAAAGCGTACGAATATGCGAACCATCAACGTCGGCGTCGCACATAATGATGATCTTGTGATAACGAAGCTTCTCAACATTGAAATCCTCACCAACGCCTGTTCCCAGGGCCGTAATGATCGTTCGGATTTCCTCGTTAGTTAAAATTTTATCAAGCCGGGATTTTTCGACGTTTAAGATCTTTCCCTTTAAAGGCAAAATCGCCTGAAAGGTCCGGTCGCGGCCTTGTTTCGCTGATCCGCCGGCAGAATCCCCTTCTACTAAATAT
>CAYGEE010000171.1:0-2628 GCA_964348765.1 uncultured Planctomycetales bacterium
TAACGGTTGAGGTTTTTTTGTCAATATGTTTAGGGTTTTCGTGTTTTAATTTCTTTCTGTGTCATTGCGAGCGCAGCGAAGCAATCTTTTTAAAAGATTGCCGCGCTCCCGTTGGTCGCTCCAATGACACAGGCGAAAGATTCTTAATTTTTTCGAAAAATATGCCAAATTACATTGGAAAATTTTGGGAAAAAGTTGATGGAAATCGGATCCGTTGTGATCTTTGTCCTCGATTTTGTCATTTAGCCGAAGGCCAGCGCGGGTTTTGTTTTGTCCGCCAGAACATTGGCGGAGAAATGATCCTCACAACCTATGGCCGCAGCAGCGGTTTTTGTATTGATCCCGTCGAAAAAAAGCCGTTAAATCATTTTTATCCCGGAACAAGTATCCTTTCCTTTGGAACGGCCGGATGCAATTTGGGATGTAAATTTTGCCAGAACTGGGATATCAGTAAATCGCGGGAATGGGACCGATTGACAGACCAAGCCTCACCGGAGGCGATCGCGAAAGCGGCGAAACGCGAGGGATGTAAGAGTGTTGCCTTCACTTATAACGATCCAGTCATCTTTGCGGAATACGCGATGGATATTTCTGATGCGTGTCATGACGCTGGCATTAAAACTGTTGCTGTCACAGCCGGATATATGACGGATCGATCCCGTGGGGAATTTTATCAACATATGGATGCCGCAAATGTGGATCTCAAAGCTTTTAGCGAACGCTTTTATGAAAAAATAACTCTCGGCGCGCTGCAGCCGGTCTTAGATACTTTGGTTTATTTAAAAAAGGAAACGAGTGTTTGGTTTGAAATCACAAATTTGGTCATTCCGGGAGAAAATGATTCCGAGGATGAATTACAGCGTATGTGTGAATGGATCATGAAAAACTTAGGCCCCGATGTTCCTCTGCACTTTACCGCATTCCATCCTGACTACAAAATGACGGATCATCCGCCAACGCCTCATGCGACTCTGACGAAAGCTCGATTGATCGCACTATCGCATGGACTAAATTATGTTTATGTCGGCAATGTCCATGATAAAACAGGGTCAAGCACGTATTGCCCTCACTGTAAAAAAAAATTAATTGAACGTGACTGGTATGAGCTCGGTGAGTATCATATACAAAATGGTAAATGTCAGTATTGTCAAACTCCCACTGCCGGAGCATTTGAAAATGTCCCGGGAACATGGGGAGCGAAACGGTTGCCGGTCAAAATTAATCCGTAAAGGAAAATCGTGAAGCGTGAAGCGTCGTTCGTGAAGCGAGCCATTGTTTGCGCTTCACGCTTCACGTTTCACGCTTCACGCAAAAAAGGAGCAAGATGAAACTAATCAGTTGGAACGTCAACGGCATCCGTGCGGCGGTAAAGCATGGATTTTTGGATTTTGTACGCAAGGAACAACCCGATATTTTATGTCTTCAAGAGACAAAACCTCCCAAAGAAGGGATGCAACTTAGCGAATTGACGGAATATGAACAGTTTTGGAGTAATGCTCAAAAGCCCGGTTATTCGAGTACCGCGATCTTTACAAAAATAAAGCCCATTCACGTGTCTCATGGATTAGAAATTGCAAAACATGATAATGAGGGGCGCGTGAATACTGCTGAATTTCAAGAATTTTATCTTGTTAATGTGTATGTCCCCAATTCAAAACGTGAATTGGAAAGATTGCCTTATCGGCATAAAGAATGGGACGTGGATTTTTTGGAACATATTAAAAAGTTAGAAAAGAAAAAGCCTGTTATTTTTTGCGGCGACTTGAACGTCGCACATAAAGAGATCGATCTGACTTATCCGGCCGCGAATGTCAGAAGCCACGGGTTTACGATCGAGGAACGGACCGGAATGGATAATATTGTTGCCGCTGGTTACATTGATACGTTCCGTCATTTTAATAAGGAAGGGAAGAATTACACTTGGTGGAGCCCGATGAGTAACAGCCGTGCCAAGAATATTGGATGGAGAATTGATTATTTTTTGATAAGTGAAAAATTACTTCCCAATTTGAAAAAAGCTTTTATACTAAATCAGGTGATGGGATCCGACCATTGTCCGGTCGGAATTGAGATAAAATAACCAATTAATCGGGGGCGAAAGAATGCTATCTATCGAGCGCGTAATGACGAGAAATGTTATTAGTATCAATCGAGAAACTCCTATTTTTGAAGCGATGGAAATGCTTATTAAGCATAAGATCAGCGGTTTGCCGGTTGTTGATGTGGACATGAAAGTTGTCGGCATCTTATCGGAAAAGGATGTCCTTTGGATGCTGATTGATAAAAATCTCAATGTGCAAAAGACAGTTGGCGATTATATGACAAAAGAGGTTGTATGTTTTAAAGAGGATGCGGATGCCATTGATATTTGCAAGTTATTCATTCGTCAAAATATTCGCCGGGTGCCGATTGTCCGTGACGGTAAGCTGGTTGGGATCATTAGCCGCCGCGATATTGTGAATTTGATCATTGAAGCAAAAAGTGAACTTTCTGATTTTCGTTTATCATAAGAGACTATGACCGTTTTCTACGATCCACATAAAAAGCAAACAAAACCATGGATTTTTGTTGTTTTTGTCGTTATTCCTATCATCTTAGTTATCTTCGGGATTATTATCGGTACACAAT
>CAYGEE010000172.1:0-2584 GCA_964348765.1 uncultured Planctomycetales bacterium
AAGACTATCAGCTGGTGAATGCGGATAAGAAATTTAAAGGTTTCCCAAAGTTTGTTTGGTTTTCAAATAAGAATAACGATAAAGACACAACGCGTCTGACGGCACAAGAGAGAAAGAAGCACGTGGAAGAAAAGAATCGGGAAATTCAATATCAAGTTATTTCAGGGGATAAAAAATAGGTAACCCATGTCTCAATATTACAACCCCAACCGCAAAAAAAATATTTACGCCCCAGAATCGAAAACACCATTTAAAATCAGCCGTTCTAAGATCGATCTTTTTATCAAATGCCCGCGCTGTTTTTATCTTGACCGGCGCTTAGGCGTTGCCCAGCCGCCGAGTTATCCGTATTCGCTTAATTCCGCCGTCGATAGCCTTTTAAAAACAGAGTTTGATTCCTACCGCAAGGCGCAAAAGCCGCATCCTTTGATGGTTGAGGCCAAGGTCAATGCCGTCCCTTATCAGCATGAAAAAATAGACGAGTGGCGCGATGCGTTACATCGTGGGATCACCTATCATGTCCCGGGCACGAATCTTTTAATTACCGGTGGGATCGATGATGTGTGGGTAACGCCAAAAAATGAGTTGATCATTGTTGATTATAAAAGCACATCAAAAACCGAAGAGGTCACCCTCGATGCCGACTGGCAGATCAGCTATAAAAGGCAGATGGAAATTTATCAATGGCTATTTATGAAAAACGGCTTTAAGGTCCATAAAACCGGCTATTTTGTTTACTGTAATGGCAATTCTAACGCAAAAGCCTTTAACAATCGGATTGATTTTCAGATCAAATTGATCCCCTATCCCGGCGACACGTCGTGGGTGGAAGAATCGATTCATGATCTGCACAAGTGTCTCAAGTGCCCTTCTATACCAAAATCGGGGGAGGATTGTGATTATTGCAAGTACCGCGAGGCGGCGGGGGCGTTGGGAATTGAATAATATTTAAAGATATTTATACAACTATATGATAATAAATGAGTTAAAGAAAGATATTGTTTCTATATCCTTACAAGGGTATAGATATTGACTTCTGTGTACCCATATGTTAATATTGAACCATGAGTAATCAAGAACTCGTAGAATATATTCAAACACAAATAGCCCAATCTTCCAATCGCTTAAGCGGCTATACAAAGGATTCGAAAGGCCGCGAGCTTCACAAGAGAAGTGTTTATCTTGTTTTGGAGAAATATGTAAAAGATTTTTTAAAAGGGACAGCATTGGATCCTCGAATTATTATTATGCCTGGTTTGCGAGGGACTGGAAAAACGACTCTTTTAGCTCAAATATTTCTAAATCTGCTGTCTTCAGGTGTTGATAAGCTTTACATTTCAGCGGATGAGGTCGTCAGACGTTTTGACACAGGTTTATGGGAACTATTGGAAGATTATGAGAAGCTTGTCGGGCACCGATTGGAAGAATTAAAACAGCCATTAATTCTTTTTTTTGATGAAATCCATTACGATCGTAAATGGGCCGCGTTTTTAAAAAGTATTTACGATCGCTCCAAGAAAGTTATGGTCATTTGCACAGGTTCGGCAGTATTGCTTTTAAGAGAACAAATTAACGCCGATATCGCCCGGCGCGCGGTTTTTGTAGACGTTCATCCGGTCAATTTTATCGAATATCTGCTTTTTAAAGGTCAGAAATATCCTGTTAAAGGTTTGGCCGAGGAGCTCAGGGAAGCTCTTTTCTTGCCATCTAAAGCTGAGAGTGTTTTTAAAACACTCAAAGAATTGGAACCAAAGGTTAATGGATATTGGAAAGGTATCGATAGCCTGGAAATTCAGCGATATGTGAAGTTGGGTACATTTCCCTTTACAATCCACTTTGATAACGAAACATTGGCGCTTGATTATATCGGCCAAATGCTAAGCAAGGTGGCCTACACGGATATTCCGCAATTCTCTGCCTTTGATTATGAAACGCTTAAGAAAATTGACAAGATTCTTTATTTACTTTCTTTTAGTATTGGCACGAGCGTTGTGAATTTAAGTGACACCATCGAAACAAAAGCTAATCAGGTCCATGATCTGTTGGATGCTTTGGTTAAAGCTGGAATTCTCAATCGCGTTATGCCTTTCGGCGGACACTTTAAGCAGGTGAAAAAACCATCTAAGTTTCTTTTTGCTACACCGGCGTTGCGATACTACTATCTTTCTTCGCGCGACAGCGTTGGGGTGTTTGTCAATTATCAGGGTTATTTATATGAAGATATTGTCGGCATGTATTTTAATAGGATTCTGGATAAATTCGGCGGCAGTTCTCTGACCTACGATGTGGCCGAAGGCGGGGCGGATTTTATTGTGACCCGGGCGGAAAAAAAGATCGTCTGGGAGGTCGGGGTCGGTGAGAAAAATAAAAAACAGGTCATTCAAACCATGCAAAAGGTTGATGGCCATCTCGGCATTTTGCTTCATTCAGGAGATCTGGCGTTAGATCAAGAGAACAGCATAGTCAGCGTGCCGTGGAAGTGGTTTTTGCTGATGTAAATTGTGGAGATCTAATCTAATTTTTTACAAAGGCGACACGTCGTGGGTGGAAGAATCGATTCATGATCTGCACAAGTGTCTCAAGT
>CAYGEE010000173.1:0-2558 GCA_964348765.1 uncultured Planctomycetales bacterium
TATCCGCTTGATGATTCAATACCAAATAAGCCTGCAGCCCCAGCGCCTATTCGAAAATACTTCCCGAAAGTATATAATCTTAATCTCCGTGACTCAAATTTATCTCCTGATTTTATAACCTCAATGGAGACATTCCAATCGTTATACAACAAAGCTGGCGCACGAGTAGCTGTTGATGGAATTATTGCAATTATGCCCCCTCCCTAGCCCTCCCCACGAGGGGGAGGGAATAACAGTGTTTAAGTGGGTTATTTTACCCATGATAATACGAAATATATGCATAAAGTGTGTCAAATTATCCACGATGTGTTCAAATGTAGCGCTATTTTGGCATCTAAGTGGTGATTAAGACATCAAAAATATTGTCAAAACTGACCTATGAGAGCTCAAAAAATCACAATTTCGGTCATTGGCGGGCATGAAACCAGTGAAAAGATCAAAAAAGAGGCTTATGCGATCGGTCAAATCATCGCAAAAGCTGGTGCGGTCCTTGTTTGCGGCGGGCTGGATGGTGTTATGAAAGCGGCGGCGCAGGGAGCGAAGGAGGCTGGTGGGCTGACAATTGGTCTTTTGCCGGGGAAGGAAAAGTCAGATGCCAATGAATTCATTGATATTGCCTTACCGACAACGATCGGTTATGCTCGAAACGCGATGGTTGCTTGTTCGGCTGATATTATTATCGCGATGCCCGGAAGTCATGGGACACTTTCTGAGATCTGCTATGGCCTGGTTTATAAACGGCCGGTGATCGATATGGGGAATTGGAAGAGGCCGGGGATGATCCGTGTCAGTGGTGTTAATGGGGTGGAGAAGAAGATTAGAGGAATTATTAAAAATCTGTCGTAATTGTGAAGCGTCGTTCGTGAAGCGTGAAGCGGGCGCTAGTAAGCGTTTCACGCTTCACGAATAAGCGAGGTTACAATCAATGCCAGAATTGCCAGAGGTTGAAACTATAACACGCGACTTAAATAAGAAGATCAAGGACCTTTCGATCGATGACGTCATGATCTTTGATGATCGAGTTGTTGTCGGGAAGAAAAAAGATTTTATAAAGAATTTGAAGAACAAGAAGATCCATTCCATCACCCGGCGGGCGAAGGCGATCATTGTCAGCTTTGCGGATCAGACATTTTTGGTCATTCATCTGAAAATGACCGGTCAGTTGGTTTATGGGAAGAATTTAAAAGAAAGTGAGAACTTGAAAGAAACAAAAGTCGTTTTCAAGCTTTCTGACGGGAAATTCTTGAATTATAATGATCAGCGGTTATTTGGAAAACTTACTTTCGCGGCGGATCTTGACGACATATCGTATCTCAAGAATTTAGGGCCGGAACCGTTAAACGGCCATTTTAGCGCGGAGTGGTTAAATACGAATTTAGAGAAAAGAAAAGTTCCGATAAAAACGCTTTTGATGGATCAAAGATTTGTTGCTGGTATTGGGAATATCTATGCTTCTGAGATCCTGTTCGCCGCAAAAGTCCATCCGCAAAAACTATCTTCGCGGTTGAAAAGTGCTCAAATTGAATTATTATATCAATCAACACGCAATATTTTAAACGAAGCGATTCAATACCGCGGAACTTCGATGCGCAATTATCGCGACGCTGACGGAAAAAAAGGCGAGTTTAACAATCGCATCAAGGTTTATGCCAAGGATAATGAACCTTGCAGTGTGTGCGGGGAATTAATTTTAAAGATCGTTCAAGCGGGGCGGAGTACTTTTTTCTGTCAGAAGTGCCAAAAATAATTATATTTCGTGAAGCGTGAAACGTGAAACGTGAAGCGCTTCACGAACGACGCTTCACGCTTCACGAATAAAATTTATAATTATGAAACCTCGAATAAAAACAGACACCACCATCCTCATCGTCATTATCCTCTGCACAGGGATCTTTGCGGCTTTTAAGAAGCTTTATCTTTCCAATGAGATCTTCGATGCGCTTTTCGATGCTATGGGATTTCTTTTGATCTATAAAGGAAATTTCTTAAGAATGGCGGCGCGTGGACATAAAAAGAATTTCTCTAAACAAAGTCATGCGCTTGTGGTGAGCGGACCCTACACGATCGTGCGTAATCCGATGTATTTGGGAACATTTTATTTGGGCGCCGGTTTTGCGTTTCTTGTCTGGCCATTCTGGAGCGTGCCGATCTTTGCATGTTTCTTTTATTTGCGATTTATCAAACAGATCAAGATTGAAGAAGCCTTTTTATTGAAAAGTTTTGGTAAAGAATATGAAAATTATTGCGCGAAAGTCCCTCGGCTGATCCCTCGACTCGACATTGTGACCAAGATCAATTTTAAGAAAACTTTTGATCTTAATTCTGTTTTTAGTACAAAAGAAACGCGAGGGCTTATTTTTTGGCCGTTGTTGGCAATGATCTTGGAATCGATCCAACAGATATTTGTTTTTGGCAATGTGGACCTTTTGGGGAGTTTGACAACGTATTTTGCGACGACAACGATCTTTTTCGTGGGGTTGGCAGTGTATTATAGTGAAGGAAAGCAATAGATTTTTTATTCAGGAAATTTGTGATTTTTTCCCCTCCCTCGATGGGAG
>CAYGEE010000174.1:0-2464 GCA_964348765.1 uncultured Planctomycetales bacterium
ACGGTGAGAGTGATATTGGGTTTGTTGATTCACAGAGGATCATGAAGATCACTCAACGGGTAAAGAAAGTCGTTGATCGATCGCAGGGGCAGGATCTTAGAAAGTCTAAATCCTTGATTAGCATGCTTTCTTGGGATGCAGCATCTGGGAATAATTTAAGAAGATAATTTTATTAAGTCATAAGTTCCACTAACTATTTTTAAGGATAGAATAGGGAAAAACGTGTTTGTCCGCAAAAACGAATTTAGATACTTTTCTGTCTTTTTTATATTGATTGTCTTTTTGTTGTTTTTTTCCGGTCATCTTATCTTTATTCAGATCTTTAAGTACAATCATCTCGCTAAATTAGCATCTAAACAACATAATCATTTTATTGAGCTTGAGCCTGTTCGAGGGACTATTTATGACCGTCGGATGAGGCCGCTTGCGCTTAATGTGACAGCGTATTCTCTTTATGCCAATCCGCAAGTAATGTCGCTTGATGATAAAAGAAAAGCCGTTGAAAATGTTTCTTCGATCCTCAAGTTGGATCCACAAGTTCTTACAAGCCGTCTAGCGAATAAAAAATATTTTGTTTGGATCCAAAGAAAACTTTCCTTAGAGACCGCTCGTAAAATAAAAGATCTTAAGATCAAAGGGTTGGATTTTGTCAATGAAAGTAAGCGATATTATCCGAATGCGGAGTTAGCTTCACATGTTATTGGTTTTGCTGGTATTGATAATGAGGGGTTGGAAGGTATTGAGCTTAAGTATAATGATTATCTTAAAGGTGAATCGGGATGGACGCAGATCCTGCGTGATGCTCATCAGCGCGATCTGATGATCTCCAATCGTTACATTGCTTCCAAGGACGGATATCATATTGTTTTGACAATTGATGAGACAATTCAATTTATCGCTGAACGGGCGCTTGATAAAGCTTATAGGAAGCATAATGCCAAAGCTGCCACGATCATCGTTATGGATACGAAGACAGGGGAGATCCTCGCGCTTGCGAATCGGCCAACTTATAATCTTGAAGAGGCGCGTACAAGTGATATTGAGCATCGAACTGATCGGGCGATTAGTTTTGTTTATGAGCCGGGGTCAGTTTTTAAGATCGTGACGGCAACCGCGGCTTTGGAGGAACAAAAATTTGTTGAAACGGATATGATCTTTTGTGAGAACGGGGCTTTCAGAGTTGCTAATCATATTCTTCATGATCATGGGAAGCATGGGATGTTGACATTTAAAGGTGTATTTGAGCAATCGAGCAATATCGGAGTTACTAAGATCGCTCAGAAATTGGGTCCAGCATTGATCTATGAGTATGCTCAGCGTTTTCGTTTTGGGATGAAAACAAATATTGAACTTGAAGGAGAGGTCAATGGCCTTTTAAAACCTCCGTCTGCGTGGTCTAAAACATCCATTGGTGCTATCCCCATGGGACAAGAAGTTACCGTTACGCCAATTCAACTCGTTGGTGCTATTTCTGCCATCGCAAATGGGGGGACTTACATGCGCCCATATATCTTAAAATATGTTCAAGATGATAAAAATGAGATCATCAAATTCTTTGAGCCGGAAAAGCTCGAACAAGTTATGAGTCCGCAAACAGCGCTTCGAGTCACGGAAATTTTAAATGGTGTTGTTGAAAAAGGAACTGGACAGATGGCGCAAATAAAAGGTATAAAAGTTGCGGGAAAGACGGGAACAGCTCAAAAGGTCATTAACGGTAAATATTCTCATGATTTGTTCAATGCAACATTCTTTGGATTTGCCCCATCTGATAATCCGCGTGTCGCGGTGATCGTTGTTCTTGATGAGCCGCATCATGGACATTTTGGCGGGGTTGTTTCCGCTCCTGTTTTTAAGGAGGTTGTTGAAAACACTCTAAAATACCTTGGTAATTCTCAGAATGAAATGAAATACGCCGATGCTTCTAAGAAATTTGTTAGATAATATTTATCCATTCGAGGTTCTCCCTCCGTATGACGCTTGGGATATTCAATTGATATGTTCCGATTCTCGACAGGTTAAAAAAAATAGTCTTTTTGTTGCGTTAAAAGGATCCAAGCAGAATGGCTTGGATTTTGTAAAGGATGCTGCTGCTCGCGGAGCAAGAACATTTGTTATTGATGAGACGGTGAATGTAGATTTTATTAATGGGGACTGCTGCGTTTTAAAAGTTGCGGATCCTGCAGGATTTTTACGAAAATTGGCAAAGAATTTCTATGGGAATACTTCTGAAAAGATCCGGCCTATTGCAGTTACAGGAACGAATGGAAAGACGACGGTCGCGTATTTAATTGAATCAATTCTCCAGAAAAACAATAAAAGTTGCGGTGTGATCGGTACGGTGAATTACCGTCTTGGTTCTTTGATCCGTCCATCATTAAACACGACACCTGGGCTTCTTGAGAATCAACAACTTTTAATTGAGATGATCAATGAAGGATTGGATTATTGTGTTATGGAAGTTTCA
>CAYGEE010000175.1:0-2409 GCA_964348765.1 uncultured Planctomycetales bacterium
GAGGGCTAGGGAGGGGGTATAAACTGGACAACTTCCGTCGATGCCCCCTCCCCTTACCCCTCCCACAAGGGGAGGGGAATCATAAAATTCTCTCGATCAACTAATTACTAATTTTCTATATTACCATCATTCCCGATAACTGACAAAGACAAATCCCAATGTTCGTTTTGTGTCCGGATCGATCGTCTTTGAGGTCATCTTGGCCTTTTCATCTTCCGATAATTCATCTTCATTCTTAACAACCAATTTCCAGCTGGGTTTTGAACGATTATGGACTTTCGAAATAGGTTCCTGACCCAAAAAACAACCCTTTGTAAATGAAACAAAATCTGTTTCACTGACATTTAAGATCATTTCATCTTTATAATCAACACCGTGAAGCGGAATATTGTTTTTTAATCGAAATAAAAGGAATTCGTCATCGCTGACATTGGCACTTAATTCCCTTTTTGTAACAATAAGCTTCCCTTTTTTCTGAAGAATAGCAAAATCATCTTTTTCAACTGACAATTCATTAAAAAGATCAAAATAAACATGCCCATGAAGCTCTTCAACCTTGATCCCGCCAAGCTTCATGTACCGATCCAGATGAGTAAGAACATCCTGCAGAAAATTCCTTCCAACGACGATCACAACCTGATCGTCATCGATCTTATATTGATCAAAAGTCGCAATGATCCGTCCGTGAATAGTCACAAACGCACTCTGCGCGCTGTGCATGTCATTGGTGGTCAACCCGTTTAAAAACTGACAGGCGCCATTCTTAAATAACAATACCGATCTATCTAACTTATATAATTTCATATTTATAATTGTCTAATTCCCTGAAAAGTCCGTCGAGACACAGTCAGTGTCATTGCCTGCCCTGGCCAAGAAAAAACAAATATCTGGCAGGCCAGGGCGAGCGTTTTTGCGAAGCAATCTTTTAAGATCCTCTGTAAAAGATTGCTTCGTCGCCTTTTACATGAAAACTTTGAAGCTCCTCGCAATGACACAAAAGAAAGAACTCGAACACAGCATCAAGCTTTAAGATTATTTCTCAAGGAAGGATTACACAAAAGCCCCAGGAATAACACAGCATAAAACCGATGCGGTTCGACTTGCCAGACAAAATTCCCTAAAGAACATAAAAAGAAAGCTATCAGACTCGTAAAAATAGCCAGTAGTCGCGAGTTCATGCCTATCAACGGATAAACTTCCCGCCAAAAAGCAAAACCAGCCGCTAAGACCAATAAAAGACCGACAATGCCGGTATTATACAAAAGTTCCAATGGTTCATTATGCGCCTGCAAAAAAGTCGTTTTATGTTTATGCGGAAAAATATAATGATAACTGCCCAGCCCCATCCCTGTAAGCGGATATATTTTTTGATTCTGCATCGCTGTCTGCTGCTGAAATTCCTCCGGTAGGCTGGGGCTTAATTCACGGACGATCGGCGGGCTGACAATATCTGAAACGATCGTCTTCCAATTATCAAAACGCCCATTATCAGCAAACGATAAACGGCTTTCCAAATATTTACTGTCCATCGAATAGATAATACCAATAACGATCATTAAAACAACACCACTTAAAACACCAGTCACTTTTATAAGCGGTGTGATCTTAATTCGGAATAAATGCATACAATAAAATATCAGTGCAAAAACCATCGCCCCAGTGCTGATCTGACTGTGCGTTAAAAACACAGCCAAGACCATCACCGCCGCATGATAATATTTCCTTAGATATAAAGCGACGGGAATGCACATCGCCAAATAAGCAGAAACCAACGTCGACTGCCCGATCGTTCCCACTAATTTAGGCTCAGTTGCAAGAGTTCCTATCGACTTCACAGACTTTAAAAAGAAAAATTGATCTAACCCAAGATACTGAAAGAAAACATACACCGCCATAACAAAGCCAGCCCAAGAGACGATCTTGAGCATCGTCTGAATATTCTTCTCGCTAAATTCAACACTTGCCACAGCCAAAAACATCAAAAAGAAGATCAAAATATACGAAAGCGCTGAATAGTGCCAGAATCCGGCAATATTGTATTGATGGTAGACCGAAACGAAAGGCGGGGCTAAACGAATATTAAAAAATAAATAAACGAAAAAGATCAGTATCCATTTATTCTGGAATTTCTTTAACTGGCCGTTATAAATAGCAATAAGTGCGATGGATAAAGCAAAAACAACCGCAAGAAAATCCTTAGGATACCGCAGGTCTTCTTCGAGATACGGCAACACCGGCTCGATACCAATCGCGGCGACAAAAGGAAGAATGGCAAGACCTAAGTTAAGGAAGATTTGCATCATTGAGATTTATTTTAAGCTTTATTCCCGAAAAAACAAAATAAAAATAAGAAATAAAAAAAGGGCGAGGGAAAAATCCCTCGCCCTAGAACTTCAAACTATATTATTC
>CAYGEE010000176.1:0-2406 GCA_964348765.1 uncultured Planctomycetales bacterium
ATTTAACAGTTATCTCTTTTTACCCACATTTTTTTGTTCACAAAGTCGATTGATCGGACATTCTGAACATAACGGAGAGATCGGCCGGCAAATATTCTGCCCCCAAGTCACTAAAAGCGCGTTGTATTCGATCCAATATTCCGCCGGTAATTTTGCCCGTAATGCGGCTTCAGTCTGATCCGGCATCTTCGTTGATACATACCCAAGGCGATTAGAGATCCGATGAACATGCGTATCGACACAAATGCCAAGCTTTCCAAAACCTTCCGTCAAAACAAGGTTTGCGGTCTTTCGCCCGACACCTTTAAAAGTCAATAAAAGATCCATTTCATCAGGAACATTTCCATGAAATTTTTCAATGATATCCTGACAGATCCCAAGGATCCGCCGCGCTTTTGTATGATAAAATCCGACGGGATAGATCGCTTTTTCGATCTGCTTGACAGAAAGCTTTAACATTGCCTGAGGAGAGCTTGCAAGAGCGAATAATCTCTCGGAAGCCGGAAGCGTTGTTTCATCTTTAGTCCGTAAACTTAAAATGCAGGAGATCAAAACATGAAAAGGTGTTTTATATTTTTTCCCAACAAGAGTAACCGAAGGATCCGGCAGACTCTTCATCTTTTCTTTAATTGCTTTTATTAAAAAACCAATGTTTTTATTATTTACAGGCATGTCAAACAGAATGGATAAGCTCTTGCGGAACCCCAATATCAGCGACGACAACACGTCCGACATGAGAAGGCCCATCGCCGAGAAGAAAACCTTTTTTGGGAAATGTAAAGGTTACGGTCATATCCGCTTCAACGCAGGCCTTATGATTTTCTCCCGTTGTCGCATCAAGACCCGATGGGATATCAACGGAAATGATCTTTTTCGCATAAGCATTCATTGCAGAAATAATATTCTCAAAAGTCTTATCAACACTTCTATTTAATCCGACACCAAAGATAGCATCCACAACACAATCGGCGTGAAAGATCTCACTTGAAATATTTTTATTGATCCGGCTTAACTTATGAACTGCACACTGCAGACCTTTTAAGATCATATAATTTTTTCTGGCATCAGGTTTCAATCGTGAAACATTGCCGATCAAGAAAACTTTCACATTGATATTTTTGTTGAACAAATACCGCGCGGTGACAAATCCATCTCCGCCATTGTTTCCCGTGCCGCAAAAAATTATCACTTGAGGATCTTTTACTCCTGATAAAGTCTGCAACACCTTTTGGGCAACGCTCCGTCCGGCATTTTCCATAAGAACTAAGGATGAGATCCTTAATCGCTCTATCGCAAAGCGATCCATTCTTTGAATTTCGCTAGCAGTGACAAAATTTCTTTTCATTATTTAAATTGATACCCTTGTTGTTGAAGAATTTCAACATTGTTGCGCCAATTATCTTCAGTTCTTACCAGCATTTCTAAGAAAACTTTTTTACTGAGCATCTCTTCAATTTCTTTCCGGGCAAGCTCACCGACAATCTTCATATTCGCCCCTTTTTTCCCGATCACAATCTCTTTTTGCGTGTCACGCTCAACTAAAATGAGTGCGCTGATATATAAGATCTTTTTCTTCGTCATTTCCATCTTTTCAATAATAACCCCGATCGCGTGCGGAACTTCTTCGCGCATAATATTCAAGAATTTCTCCCTGATCATATCCGCAACAGCCATCCGCTGAGGAAAATCTGTCAAAACATCCAAAGGATACAACGCTTCCCCTTCTGGTAAAACATCAAAAATAATATCAAGGAGTTTATCAATGTTTATCTTTTTCTCGCCGGAAAGTGCGATCATCTGAAAATCCTTCATCTCGGTAACAGGCATTCCTTTTATTTTTTCCCAATGCTTGATATAGATTTCAAGATTCGGGGCTTTAAGATCAACTTTATTAAAACCTAAAATGATCGGAGTCTTAATTGATTTTAATTGCCGTGCGACCCGGTCTTCCTCTTCCCCGATCCGGCGCGATGTGTCCACAAGATAGATCACGCAATCCACATCATCAACCGTTGACGCCGAAGATTGATTCATAAATTGATCAAGCTTATCTTTCCCTAAATGAAGACCAGGCGTATCAATAAAAACGATCTGCCCGCGCGCATCATTATGGATCCCGCGGATCTGATGCCGCGTTGTCTGAGGGATCCGAGAAACGATCGACACCTTCTCTCCCAAGACCTGATTAAGAAGCGTTGACTTCCCGACATTAGGGCGGCCGACGATAGAAACCATCCCGGAACGAAAGCTTTTCTTTTCTTTTTTACCCATAACTTTAAGACTTTCTATACTTCATAACGACAATGACAACTGATGTAAATAAAAAAAAAAATAGAAATATAAAACGTCCGCCAAACGACATCTATCGACATCAACACTGACGGCAGCATTAAAAGAATGCAAACC
>CAYGEE010000177.1:0-2302 GCA_964348765.1 uncultured Planctomycetales bacterium
TAGGATTTTCGCGCTTGTGTCATTGCGAGCGTTTTTTGCGAAGCAATCTCTTAAAAAGATTGCTTCGGCCTAAAAGCGGCCTCGCAAAGACACAGAACGGTATCCAAACCCGAAAGTTTTAAGTAAGTGATTCTGTCATTCTTGCCTTCGCAGGAATGACAAAGTTTATGCTTTAATTCTATAGAATTCATCGTGTTAAATATTTAGATAGTTGATCAAAGGAGATTGTTATGTTTAATATCGGAATGCAAGAATTGATTTTCATCTTTTTGATTATTTTCCTTCTCTTCGGCGGAAAAGCTCTTCCGGATGTGGCCAGAGGTTTGGCGCAGGCGATCAAGTTGTTTAAAAAAGAACTTCGGGATATTGGAGCTGATGTGTCTGCGGAGTCTTCCGAGCTAAAAAAAGATGTGGATAAGAAGATCGAGAAGAATGAAATCCCTCATCAACCGTCATCAACACAAGATGTTAGATCGTAAAGATGCGGAATCTTTCCAAACAATCGTTGATAATGATCTTTATTTTTTTTCTCTCCTTTGCCGTAAGGCTTACGTATCTTTTTTATCTTAAAAGTCATTATCTTTTTTATGATTTCCCCGGCAGTGATGTTGATTATTATCAAAAATGGGCGATAGATCTCGCCGGTGGGAATTGGTTGGGGAAAAATACGTTCTGGGGTTTGCCGCTTTATCCTTATTTCTTGGCGATCAGCTATCGATCTTGTTTGGGGAATTGGGAGGCTGTCCGGATCTTTCATCTTCTTTTGGGATCGCTTAATTGTGTCCTGATCTATTTGATCGCCAGAAGAGTTTTTAATCCTAAAGTTGCTTTCTTGTCCGCTTGTTTTGCAGCGTTGAGCTTCTCGTTGATCTTTTACGACTGGCTCATGATGCCGGTGACACTTTTGATTTTTCTTAGTTTGATCATTTTGATCGTATTAACACATGCGGAATATCTTCATTCGGTGCGCGATCATTTTTTGCTTGGGTTATTATCCGGGTTAACTATTCTTGGTGACGGGAAATTTTTGTTTTTTAGCGGATTGATCGTTTTCTGGATGGTGTTCCTGGAAGTTCCCCGCAGGCCTTTAGCATTTAGAAAGTGTCTCAGTTTTGTCTTAGGGGTCACGCTGATCGTCGGAGGATGGTCTTTGCGTAATAAGATTGTTCATGGCAATTGGGTGATGATCAGTCCGCAAAGCGGGTTAAGCCTTTATATTGGTAACAATCCACAGGCAACGGGGATCTTTGAGAATCCTGGATTTATCCGTCCGACACACTTTGGGCAGGATGAAGATGAGCGGATCATGGCGGAGACGATCGCGAAAAAGAAAATGACGCCGGCTCAAGTTTCTCAATTCTGGAAAGATCAGGCTTTTAGTTTTATTAAAGATCAACCGGTGGCATATATTAAACTGCTTGGAAAAAAGATCATCGCCTTCGCCAGCGAGAATGAATCATCTTATGATGTCGATCTTTTGCTGCAGAAAGAATTGAAAACCAGGTGGGATCTTAACCCATGGTTCATTCTTTTTCCGGTCGCTGTTATTGGTATTGTTGTTTCTCTGCGGTCTTCGGTTTCAAATGTTTATTTGTTGCTTTTGATCTTAAGTCAGATCATAACAACGTTGATCTTTTTTTTAACGTTCCGTCATCGGACATCAATTTTGCCGATCTTTCTTGTTTATGAGGCTTGTGGGGTTTTCTGGATCGTTGATCAGATCTATTCTAAGCGTTATGTGCGGGTCATTTTATCGGCGGGAGCGGTTGTTCTATGCTTATGTGTTTTTGGTTTAAAGAAAGTAGATGCGAAGATCATTGATTTTATCTATGAAACGAAAACAGCTCTTACCTATGATCATCAAAAAAAATATGTTCTCGCAAAAGAACATTATGAGAAGGCGTTAATGTTAAGGCCCGATGATACGAATACTTATTATAATTTGGGGAATATCTATTTGAATCAAGGGGATTACGAGGGAGCACGAAAATATTACGAGATCGTTGTGAAAACCTGCGCACATCATGTTGATGCTCGGTTTAATTTGGCTGTTGTTTATGAAAATTTAGGATATGATCAAAAAGCGATCGAGCTTTTTAGGTCGGTCCTGGATTTGCAGCCGCAGGATCTGACAACGTATTATCGGCTGGGGAATCTTTATCGATCGATCGGCAACTGTCAAGAATCGCAGTTCTATTATGGATCGATCATTAGTAAGAATTCAGCTTATCGAAAGGATCTAGAGCCTTTTCTTAAAAAGTGTCCGGAATAGAAAGAATATAAATTCTCTGATATTCTTAAT
>CAYGEE010000178.1:0-2094 GCA_964348765.1 uncultured Planctomycetales bacterium
TTAAAATGGTACTGTCATTACAAAAATAGCAACACTCTGTGAGTATTATGCCCGCGATGACACAGAGACCAGTTTCATGTATTATTAAAAAATCTCTCTAAAACACTATTAAATTCATGCGGTTTACTCAAGAACGGAAAATGTCCGCAATCGGAAAAAAGATCCACCTTCGCATGCGGACAATGCGCCTGCAGATATTTAACGGTTTCCAGCGTGCACAAAGGATCGTGTGTTCCATTGACGATTTGAAACGGCATTTTTAATCTTGGAAGCGATCCTCGAAGATCTTCTTGCTCCAAAACATCCAAATATTCCACCAGGGCAAGCTTCATCGGCGCAGCCTGAGCTTTACGAAAAACCTGCAGCCACTTAAAACGCCGGCTTTCGCGTTCTTGTTTTGTAAACAGCGATCGAAAGAAAACATCAACGACCGACGGGAAAGCGTTGTTGAGCTGCCCATTGAGCTTGCGAATATGAGACACATCGATCCCGCAAAGATAATCATCGGATTTCGAGAATTTCGGCATGGAACCGACAAGCGTTAAACTTTTTACTCTTTGAGGCAAAATATCACAGATCTGAAGTGCCAGCATCCCGCCTAAAGAACTTCCGATGATCCGGCAGGCATTAATATTGAAATAATCAAATATTTCACCAACGTCCATCGCCATCTGATGCAAAGATTTTTTTTTCCAGCTGGAATCCCCATGTCCTGGCAGGTCGATGGCGATCACTTTGAATTTCTGAGCAAAAAATTTTGTCTGCTGTCGCCAGATCCTCCTGTCAACACTCCAACCGTGGATAAAAAGCATCCACTCTCCGTCTCCTTCGACGTCAAAGTTCCATTCAATTCCGCTTGATGTGATTAGTTTGGGCATACTGTTGAAGTGGAATTAGTGGGATTAGTGGAAATTAGTGGTAATAAGACCACTGACCACTAAACTCCACTAAATCCATTAGCTCCACTTAGATAATTGCTAAATTTTTCCCTATTTTTTTTAATTTTTCCAAACAAGCATCCAAATCACGCCGCACATGCGTTGCCATGACAGTCAGCCGAAGCCTCGCAGTATTGGCCGGCACCGTCGGCGGACGGATCGCTGTTATTAATATTCCCTCATTAAAAAGTCTCTTTGAAAATTCAATACAAACTTCCGAATCCTTAACTAAAATCGGGATAATGGGTGTTTGAGAATTTAACGTATCAAACCCCAGCTGCTTAATTCCGCTTCTTAAATAATTTGTATTCTCCAAAAGTTTTATCCGCAATTGAGGATCTTTTTCAATAATTTCAACACCAGCCAATGACGCCGCGCAAACCGACGGCGGCAGACTCGTCGTGTAAATAAAACTCCGGGCTTTATTCATTAAGAACGCAATCAGATCCTTTGATCCGCAAACATACGCGCCGAAACTTCCCGCCGCTTTTGAGAATGTTCCCATTTGAATGTCGATCTCATTCTCAACGCCAAAATGTTCGGCGAGTCCTTTGCCGTTTTTTCCCATCACGCCAAAACTGTGCGCTTCATCGATCATGACCAAACAATCATATGTTTTAGCAAGCGCAACGATCTTATCAAGCGGCGCAAGATCACCATCCATACTAAAAACACTGTCCGTGATGATCCCTCTTTTTTTATATCCTGAAGACTTTTTAAGCATTTCTTCAAGCGCATCCATGTCACAATGCGGATATCGTTTCATCTCTGCCTGACTTAAAATTATTCCGTCGATAATGGAAGCATGATTAAGCTTATCTGAAAAGATAATATCCCCGCGACCAAAGACACTTGAAATAATTCCAACATTGGCCGCGTAACCTGAATTAAAAATCAAACTCGCCTCAGCTCCCTTGAATTTCGCAAGTTTTTCTTCGAGCTTCTCATGCACTGACATATTTCCACAGACAAGCCGAGACGCGCCACTGCCGAATCCGTTTTGTTTAATGGCGCTGATCGCCGCGCTCTTTAACAACGGATGATCGGCCAATCCCAAATAATTATTGGAACAGAAATTTAAAACTTCCTGCCCATCGAAGATAACACGCTCTTTCTGCGCTCCGTCCAAAAGTCGCAAAGAGCGCTTGAGGCCTTT
>CAYGEE010000179.1:0-2025 GCA_964348765.1 uncultured Planctomycetales bacterium
GTTTGCCGTGGATTTTAGATCAAGACAGGACAGATTCCAACCGCTCAAGCCGTTTATCTTGGCCTTCGAGAGTTGTTTTGATTTCTTTAACATCTTTCTTGATTGCTGTGATGTCCTCGGTATTCGTGCCGGCCATTTTGTTTGTTGCGTTTAGTTTAGTGTTAGCCGCGTCGAGTTTGATGTTGGTGGCATCGATTTTGGAACCGAGCTCCCTTCGAACAGAATCGATTTTGCCGCTGAGCTCAGATTTAATGCCGTCAAGGGCATCCCAGAATATTCGGATGTCACTTCTGAGCTCTTCAACAAGCACGCCGACTTCGGTTCCGCTAAATGATGATTTACTTTTTGCAGATCTTTTTTCCATGCCAGCTCCTTTTGATTTAAGGGGAAGAGCGGAAGGGGCAATGTTTAGTGGAATGAATTTAGCAAAGGCGTTTGGCGCTGTCAATAAAATATTTTTAGCTGCTTTCGGATTGTTGATCTCCGACGGGAAGATCTATTTAGCGCATGATCTGACAGCGACGATATCTCCTTTACTGCAGAGGCAGGCCGATCAAGCTGATCATTCTAGTGATGCGATTCATCATTCCGCCGGGCTTGATACGGCGGCTGTTTTGATAAGTGAGCTTTTAGATTTGATCAGCTCTGTTAGTATCCGCAATTGGCGTTCGATCGAAGAGATCGATTCATTCTTAGCATTAGAAAGATATAGAACTGTTGCCAATGATCCGTCTGTTGTTGAAGCAGCGGCAAGGCGGAAAAGGACCATCCAAGGATGGCATATTGATAATTTGAAGAAATTTTTGGAAACTTCTTTAAGGACAAGATCAAACAGGGAAGAGATCGAGAGATTCATTTCAAGTGCCCCTATTTATGGGGAGATCAGGGAGATCGTTTTAAGCCGCAACGACGATCCTGTAAAGCTCAAGGCTCTTTTTGCCCGAGTCGAGCGCCGGATGGATGTTTATGCCCGCGCGGCCAAGCAGATCGACGGGTTGCCGAATGAACTAGGAACAACAGTCCAGTTAAGATCCGCAATAGCCGGAGCCAAAGCCCGCGGGAGAAATATTCCTTTTGTTATTGCGCAGGCGATCGATGAAAAAGATATCGCGATTGCTCAATTGATCTTCGCGCCGGAAGCAAGCAGCATACATTCATTGCCTCGTATTTCTTCTTCTTTGATGGTTCTGAGGAATATAGAAAATGACGCAAGGACAAGGTTTAGCGGTAGTCCTGCTTTGGCCGGATTTATTTCTTTAATTCATGCGAAAAGAGAGATCATTAACGCGCGATTAGCTGAAAGAGAAAAAAAGATACGCAGGATCATGGATCGGAGAAATAAGAAAGCACGGAGAATAGACTATATTAAGCTTATAAAAGAAGCCAGAGAAACAGATAGAAAGCTACATGCTTTTAAACGAAAAGTCGTTGCTGACGGCAGGCTCATTACGGGGTTGCCGCATTACTCTGTGTGGGTTACCGGATTAAGGCCCGGCATATTGTATCGTCCGGCGCCTTCGAGAATACTTGTGCTTTTAGAGAGCCCCGACCGATCCGTCACAATTTTATTGACCCATACTCGAACCTGTCTTGAGTTAGAAGTCTTTAAGGGAATAGATCAACATGGTAATTATCAGTACCGCGATCTCATTAAATTTAATCTTAGATTTTTACAGCGTTTAGAAAAAATGCGGGGAGTCCGATCGTCTAAAGATAGGATCCCGGGGATCGTTGATCTAAGATGGATAACAGATTTTCCGCACGCTAAATTATTTTTAAGATCGTCAGAAAATGACAGTCATTTTTTTGGCGTGGTAACGTTTATTGTTGTGATTTTCACAATTCTTTTCGCCCGTTGGAAAACTTCTGGCTTTTTTGGAATGAATGGCTTTGCCTCCCGTGGCGGGTTCAGAGCTGTTCCGGGATTTTTCCAACGGGTGATTAATTTTAATGGGATAAATTCAAGGAACTACTTCGGGGAAATTGCTTTCAAAATATCCAATTCCATCTTCACGAGTTTGCCGT
>CAYGEE010000180.1:0-1939 GCA_964348765.1 uncultured Planctomycetales bacterium
GCGTCGTTCGTGAAGCGTGAAGCGCAATGTCCTACGCTTCACGTTTCACGCTTCACGCTTCACAATTTTTGTTCATGTTTTTTATAATCAAACTTCACTTCATCAAACAACCGGATCATCAAGCTATAGAACGCAAGCGGCACCTCTGATAGAAAAGCCCGAACAATGTCAGACTCTTCCACTCGCGGGCTCCCGCGCTCAACGGCATTGCTGGCCGCTTTTTTATTAACGACTTGTTTCGCAATATCCCGATGGAACAAAGGAAGTTTTGTGATCATCAGCTGATATTTCGCCAACGCATCTTTTTCCCATTCGATCTGTGTTTGTGTATGTGGCATATTTTCCTTTTAAGCTTTCAGTCTTCAGCTCTCAGCTTTCAGAAGCTGACAGCTGAGAGCTGCAAACTGATAACTCTTAAGCATTTGACCCAACGCGAGAATTCGCTTCCCACTTTGAGATATTGTTCATAAAGTCCTTAACACATAATTTAACCTTAATATCACAATTACTATTAAAAATGCGATGAATACGTTCTGGTTTAGAATAATATTCACGCATGCACCAGGCGCCCAGGCGGCCGACTTCTTCGATCGTTAAATGATCCGTCGGAACGACCGGATGCTGAAAATCCCAATCTTTCAAATTGATCGTCTCCGGATCAAACCATCCCTTTTTAATCCCATAACGCCAATCGGGTGAATTGGGGACCGGGGTTAAATAATCCAGAGCAAAAACATCCGGATCGATCTCTTCAGCGACGCGAAGTCGTTCCTTGATCTTTGATTCATCATCATCCTTAAGCCCGATCAAAACTGTCCCGACAGAACCGATATCATTATCACGAAATAACTGAACTGTCCGTCGGATCTGGTCGATCGTAACCCCTTTTCCTGTTTTATTAAGCTGAACATCGCTCTCAACCTCAACACCCGTTAAAGCTAAAAACAAACCAGCTTTTTTCATAAGAGGGATGATCTCATGCTGAGAGATCCATTGATCGGCACGGCCCAAGCAGACCCAGTCGATCTTATTTCCTCGTCGGATCTTTTCATTGCAGAATTCGATCATGGCTTGCGTATCTGTGTTAAACGCATCATCCTGAAAAACAACCGTTGTGATCCCGTATTTCTTTTCCAATAATTCCAATTCATCAACGATCCGATTTCCCTTAAGCCCGCGCCATGAAGTAAAATCCTGCGTCGCGGTGCGAGAATCATACAACGCCCATTCATAACAGAAATGACATTTCCCCGGACATCCACGGGACGTCATTAACTCCGCAAAAGGTTTCCAATACGTGTGCCCGACATATTTTTCCATCGGAAAAAGGTCGTACGCCGGCATGGGAAGAACGTTCAGATCAGGGATCATGTCACGATGCGGACCGACAACGATCGTTGTTTTATCACGACGGGAAACGAGCCCAGGAATATCGCGAACATCTTTTTTCTTTGTTTCTAGGTTAACCAAAAGATCTTCCAAAGTTAATTCCGCCTCGCCGATCATAATATAATCGATCCACGGATTTAACCGCATCTGACGGTCATAATCCCCGGAATACCAAAGCCCTCCGGCGATCGCGATCGTTTGCGGGAACTCTTCTTTGATCAAACGCAATCCTTCATTAAAGAACCAAATAACGGCAGCCCCGCACGTTGAATGCAAAAGTTCGCCGACGAAAACAACATCGGGTTTGCTTTTACGAACATACTCAATCATTCCCTTCCAATCAAGCTCCAGCGCGCGGCTGTCCAAAGCATCGACCTCAGCTAATTTCTTTTCCCGCAAATACGCCGCCAACTGCGCGTGCATTTGATTCGCCGCCAAATGATTCCCGTGCGAATCCCAGGCTTTTAAGGGTGGTGTTAAGAATAAAACTTTTTTCATCTCAATTCTCCTTTTTATTTTTATAGATCAGAACCATGACGTCACCAAAGAC
>CAYGEE010000181.1:0-1895 GCA_964348765.1 uncultured Planctomycetales bacterium
GTTAAATATTTAGAACAATTCTCCGCGACCGCACCCCAAACTTCCACATCAAAATACGAAACTTCACTAACTTTCTGACCATTACTTGTGTAAACACGGTTATTTGCGATTGATAAACTGCAAACCGATTTCCCGGATGCCGTATACTTTAATTCCGGATCCTTCGTAAGATTTCCCATGATATTCACACTGTTCAAACTCATCTTTGATTCCTTTCATTTTTACGTTTTAAACTTTTTCCCATTCTCCAACCAATTTTTTGAAATATTCCGGCACCGGGACTTCGAACGTCACTCTCTTTCGGCTAAAGGGATGCGTAAAAGAAATGATCCTCGAGTGAAGGGCTAAGCGCGGATACTTAGCAATATTTTTCCCATACTTCACATCACCGACGACAGGATGGCCTTTATCCGCGAAATGCACGCGGATCTGATTCTTTCTTCCCGTCAGAAGGTCGATCTTCACTAAACTTAAATTATTCACTTCCTTAAGGACCGTGTAACCGGTATAAGCCAGTTTTCCGGTCAGATTATTCGTCGAAAAAACAACATAATCCTCATCCTCAGCCAAATAACTCGAGATCGTTCCGGACTTTTCAGCAAATTTCCCATGCACAACGGCATTATACGTCTTGATCGTATTTTTCCAATCATCTTTCAAGAAAGTTTGCGCTTGTTCTGTTTTAGCGAAAATAAGAACGCCGGAAGTGTCTTGATCGAGCCGGTGAACAACATAAACACATTTCTGAGATCTAGAATTCCCTTTTCGCACATAAGAATTAAGCGCAGAATGGATCGTGTTCTCCTTATTCCAGAGCGCGGCAACCGTTAAGAACCCAGCCGACTTATTCCCCACAATAATATCTCGATCTTCATAGATGATCTCAATGCCTTTGGGCTGATATTTCCTAGGGATCTTTTTAACTTGCGATTTCATGCCCTACTCTATCTTTTCCTTAACCCTGCGTCCAGTTTTAAAACGCAACTTGAAGATCTTTAACGGGTGCCACCAATAAGCATCATGAATGCGCTTTAGATCTATTAAACTTAAAGCATGCTTCTTGATACGTTCTTTCATGACTTCTGGATGCGTTCCAAAATAAACAGGGAATTTATTAAGCTCACTGAATTTAAATTTATTCTCCCGCTGTTCATCCGTTAAATTCACAAAACCAATCTTTTCCGCATTAAGCCTCCGCTGACGCATCACAGCTTCATCCTGCACCCAACCGTAATGATAAACAAAGCAATAGGAATGTTTTCGACGAAGATCTTTCCCGTCTTTTCGCTTAAAACCAAACGCATCACCATAAGACTCGATCTCTTTGTTATTGCGGATAATGCGGTCTTGTTTCTGGTACCAGCCCAGATCGATCCGATAGCGAAAATAACTTCCATAAAAATGAAACCACAAAAAACGAAGGCAATCGATATTCTTATCTGATAATGATTCCTTCATGACCTTTTTTAATTTTGGAAGATCATTCTCATGGATCACTTCATCCGACTGAACATAAAACGCCCAATCGCCTTTGCATTCTTTTAATGCCAAATTCGTCTGAATGGAAAGAACTTCCTTGCCTTGCGAAAAATCCCATGTTGTTTGAATGATCTTGATCTTCGGGCTTTTGATCGATTTGATCAAATTCAAAGTGTCATCATCCGAATCTCCCACGTTTACGATAAACTCATCACAGATCGGCAAGATCGATTGAATAGATTCCACGACAGGATAATTATATTTGATCGCGTTCCGGACAATTGTAAAACCGCTGATTTTCATAAGAATTCTCTTAAACTGATATTACCTATTTCACCTGTTTTGAATAAACCTCTTTATAAACCGCCAACGTCTGCTGAGCTGTTTTTGAATAATCAAATTCTTTTGCTCTTAAA
>CAYGEE010000182.1:0-1883 GCA_964348765.1 uncultured Planctomycetales bacterium
GATTTTTTAGCTCTTAACTTCGCGCGGATCTTAGAAGACGACAAATCGATCATCGGCATTTCAACATGCTCTACCTTTATATCAGAGTTTATATCTGCCGATCCATTTCGGTTCATGACCGCAAAAGTCACTAAAGTCAATAATTCCCGAATATCCCTCCAAGTTAAAAGTGTATGCAAGCTATCCTGGCCAATAATAAAAAAGAATTTCGTTCCCACAGGATATTTACTGCGTAAGAATTTCACTGTATCGATACTATAAGATTTACCTCTTCTTTTAACCTCATAATCCGACAACTGAAATAATTTATTGCCGGAAACGGCCAATTTCACCATAGCAAAACGATCCTTTGCCGGTAAAACATCCTGCGAACTCTTATGTGGAGGATAAAAAGACGGGACAAAGATCACTTTATCTAAATTCAAATGCTCTACTGCGGACTGCGCCATGACCAGGTGGCCGAGGTGGATGGGATTAAATGTCCCGCCTAAAATTCCAATGCGCTGAGTCATATTGTATTAGATAAAAGAAACTAGACGTTAGATGCTAGAAGTTAGAACAAAAATTTAGCATATCTAGCCTCTAACCTCTAGCTTCTAACTTCTTCTCCAGAATTAAGTCCGAATTTGTCCATGCCCATACACTTGATACTTATACGTCGTCAACTCCTCCAGCGCCATCGGCCCGCGGGCATGCAATTTATCCGTGCTAATGCCGATCTCTGCGCCGAAACCGAACTCAAATCCGTCGGTAAATCGAGTCGAAGCATTCACAAAGATACTCGCAGAGTCCACGGCATTTAGAAATTTCTGCGCTTCAACTTTATCATTGGTCACGATCGCATCCGAGTGATGCGAACCGAAGGTATTAATATGATTAATTGCTTCTATAACATCTTTAACAACTCTCACAGAGAGAATAAGATCAAGATATTCTGTTTCCCAATCTTTCAACGTTGCGTTTTTGATCTTTTCTTTAACGATCTTTCGTGTCCTATCACAGCCGCGGATCTCAACTCCTGATCGGATATATTCTTTGATCATTCCTGGTAAAAATTCATGAGCGATCTTTTCATCCACCAAAAGCGTTTCCATCGCATTGCAAACACCCGGCCGCTGAACTTTTGCATTAAAACAGATCTTACGCGCCATCGACAAGTCCGCATGACAGCTGACAAATGTATGACACACGCCTTTATAATGCTTAATGACGGGTATTCGAGAATTCTCGGCGACATATTCGATCAAACTCTCGCCACCGCGCGGAATAATCACGTCGACAAACTTATCCTGTTTTAGAAGAGAATGAACAGCGGCACGGTCCGTGTCGACGATCATCTGGATCGCTTCATTAGGGACCTGAGTATTCTTGATCGCTTCTTTTAAAACAGTATAAATCGCTTTATTAGAATGAATCGCTTCTTTCCCGCCTTTTAAAATAACAACATTCCCAGACTTTAAACACAAACCGATACAATCACTCGTGACATTCGGCCGCGATTCATAAATAATCCCGATCACGCCCAAAGGTACTCTCACTTTTTTAATAATAAGACCATTAGGACGCGTTGTCGTCTTTAAAATCTCACCGACCGGATCCTGAAGCTTGACCATTTCAAGCAAACCATCTGCCATCGAGCGGATCCGTTTCTCATTTAATGTCAAACGGTCAACAAGCGCGGAAGACAATTTACTTTTCTGAGCATTTGAAAGATCTTTCGCGTTTTCCTTAATAATATACGCCGATCGATCAACAAGAGCTTTAGCCATCAACTCCAAGGCGTGATCCTTAGCCTTCGTGTCAACCAGCGCCATTTCAAATGAAGCTTTTTTGGCTTTCTGAACAAGACCCAATATCTTCTTTTGTATGGAATTATTTTTCAT
>CAYGEE010000183.1:0-1842 GCA_964348765.1 uncultured Planctomycetales bacterium
CTGCGATATTTTGCAATTGTCCGACGAGCCAAACGGATCCCTCGGTCACTAAACTGACAACGGATATCTTTATCAGAAAACACTTTCTCATCTTCGTTAGCGATAATTTCTCGCAACGTTTCTTTGACTGCGTTCGTAGAAACTTGTTCGTTCTTTTCCGTTACCACAGCTGCGGAAAAGAAGAATTTAAACGGAAATAATCCATTGGGCGTATCAATGTATTTATCACTTATCGCTCTGTATATCGTGGACTCATTACGATCAAGAGCTCTGGCAGCTTCTTTCAACACAAGAGGAACAATAGGGCCGTTATTTTCACTAAAAAAATCTTTTTGCCTGTCTAAAACAAACTTTGTGACCTCATGGATCGTTTTGCCTCGAAGCTCAACACTTTTAATAAAATTATTCGCGCTTTCTATTTTCTGTAAGATAAACTTCTTTTCTTCTTCTTTTAAATTAGGGCGACTTAATAATTTTGCATAGATCGCATTAATCCCTAATGTGGGGATCCCTTTTTTATTGATAACAATTTGAAAGCCCGCCTGAGCGTCATAGGAAACAAACACATCGGGTTTTATATAAATATTAGGATGAATGTCACGATGATTTCTAGCAGGTTTGGGTTCTAATGCCGCTATCAGCTTGGCGCATCCGGTTACTTCATTTATGGACATTTGAAGCTTTTGCGCGATGACTTGATACCTTCTTCTAAGAAAATCGTCCAAACATTCCTCAATAATTAGCACAGCAGAAGGACATCGTATCTTTTTGGCACTTAACTGCACCAACAAGCATTCTTTTAAATTACGGGAAGCGATCCCTATTGGTTCTAAATTTTGGACTTTTAGAATAATTTTTTCAATAAGAAGAGACTCATCTACGCCAGACATTTGCGCAATCTCTTGAGATGTGACTTTTAAATAACCATCATCATCAATGTTACAGACAATGCATTCCCCAATCTTATATTCCAGAGGATCCGTAAGCTCCAGCCGCAACTGTTTAAGAAGCTTGTCTTCAAGAGTTATCGGCTGAGGAGTCAATTGTTCGAATGTCGATTCATTTTCTTCCGGATCATTTCCATAATTTTCATTCTGGGCATAAGTGCCAGGCTCAAGAACATACTGCTTCTCATAGGCTTTTTCTATTTCACTTTCAATAGCTTCTAAAAGTGGGTTGTTTTGCACCTCTTGCTCAATCGCCTGCTGTAAATCAACAATTGGAAGAAGCAAAACATGGATAGATTGCTGCAAAAGCGGAGACAGAATCGGCCGCTGGAGCTGAATGGTAGAGAATTGAGTTTTCATATTTTTAAATTAACTCCCTTACATCTGCATCCGAATCAAAGGACACCTTCGATCGCAGAAATGACATCTAATGGATAAAATGGTTTTTTAAGGCATCTCTTTACTCCACAGAGATCCATTAACATTTTATACTCATCTTTAAAATAGGCTGTCATAACGATAACCGGAATCTCCTCAGTTTCAAAAGCGCGGTTCATCTCTGTCGCCAATTCAAAACCATTCTTACCTGGCATTTTTAGATCCAATAGAACAACATCCGGTTTACTTTCCACAATTTTACTTAAAGCGAACCTAGAATTGTTTACCACGACCAAATCGTAACCACTAGCTTGTAAGATCTCTTGAAGCTCTTCGAGAAACTCCTTGTCATCATCGACGACAACGACTCTTGTATTCATTTGTTCTCCTGTTCATTATTCTCATTAAAAAATATTTAATTCTTAATAATATTTCACAAATAGTTTTAATATCTTTTTTAAGGATTTTAGCGGTTTTCGAGAACGGATAAGGATCATGATTTTATAGTGCATTGATT
>CAYGEE010000184.1:0-1738 GCA_964348765.1 uncultured Planctomycetales bacterium
TATATAAAAAAAGTAAAGCATGACCGGCTTCGTGGTAAGCGGTCATTTCTTTTTCGTCTTTAGAAACAGTGCGGCTTTTTTTCTCAGGGCCCATGGTGACGCGTTCGACCGCTGCAGAGAAATCTTCTTGTTCCACGACTTCTTTGTTCTTTCTGGCTGCTAAGAGAGCTGCTTCGTTACAAACATTCGCAAGATCCGCACCGGAGAAATAAACTGTGCGCTGAGCGATCTTCATTAGATCAACATTTGTTCCTAATTTTAGATTCTTAACGTGGACTTTAAGGATCCCCTCTCGTCCTAAAATATCGGGAAGTCCAACAACAACTTGACGGTCAAAGCGACCTGGACGAAGAAGTGCTGGATCGAGTGTATCGGGACGATTGGTTGCGGCAATCAGGATCAATCCTCCGGAGGCATTAAATCCATCCATTTCAACTAAAAGAGCATTTAATGTTTGTTCACGTTCATCATTGCCTCCGCCGATCCCGGCAAAACGAAGGCGGCCGACAGCATCGATCTCATCAATAAAAATGATCGATCCTTTACCGGATATTTTAGAAGCTTTCCGGCCTTGTTCAAAGAGATCCCTGACGCGTGAGGCGCCGACACCGACGAACATTTCTACGAAATCAGATCCGCTTAATGAAAAGAATGGAACTCCCGCTTCTCCGGCAACAGCTTTAGCAAGAAGCGTCTTTCCGGTCCCAGGGGGTCCAACAAGAAGGACCCCTTTTGGGATCTTTCCGCCTAAACGTTCAAATTTTTTAGGATCTTTTAAGAACTCAATAACCTCTTGCAGTTCTTCTTTCGCTTCATCGACGCCAGCGACATCTTTAAAAGTGATACTGTTATTATCTTTGGTATTGATCTTCGCTCGAGATTTTCCGAAACTCCAGAGTTTGTTCCCAACTTGGGATCCGCGATAAGAAACGTACCAGATAAAAGTGATAATGAGTACGATCGGCATAAAAGAGAAAAAGACTTGGCTCCAGAATGTTTGCGGCGGAATAACAGAAAAATCAGTAACATTGCTGCGGATCAGCTCATAGATCGACCTGTCTTCTTTGGGGATATTCAAGGAAAAACTTTTGCCGTCATTGTAAACCCCTTTTAATGTGTTTTCGGTGCTTTCCATTAACTCGAGTTTTTTGATCCGTCCGGTTTCTTTATTTGTTAACAGGGCTGAATAGAATTGGCTATAGGATATCTTTTCTGTCGGGCTTACCGAGGACATGTTCTCTGATTTGCTCATTAACAAAAGCAGAGCGAATCCGATCGCGACCCAGAAAAACCAGCCATTGTTTTGTTGTTTCGAAGAATTAGGTTTTAAACCAGGGAACTTTCTTGGTTTTTTATTGATACCGTTTGGTTTTGGAGCTTCAGGTTTGTTGATCTCTGTCATATGATAAATCCTTGTCAAGAATGTGATTAATAAGAATCTAAGGATTATATATGATTCTGCAGTATATTCAACTTCATTTTACTTCAATCAAGATCTCACTCGCGGTTTTCTGGATCGAGATATTTCTTGGCAAATGGACAATAGAGCCATTGGTCCGGTTCGAAATGAGGTCCATGACGTCTTCGCTGTGCTTAAAGGTAAGTTGATTTGTGTTTCCTTTAAGATTTTTAACCGCTAAACGGATCAGCATTCTTTGTTGAGCGATATCAAGTGCTGTAAATTTCTTTTTATTGAAAACGATCTTCTTTTTTGTGGACGATGCGATATGTTTAAAGA
>CAYGEE010000185.1:0-1674 GCA_964348765.1 uncultured Planctomycetales bacterium
ATACAACACCGAACTCGCCAACTGTATGAGCGAATGCCATGATAATCCCGGTCAATAAAGACGGCTTGATGTTTGGCAAGATCACTTTCAAAAGCGTTTCTCGTCTGGATTTACCTAATGCGTAAGATGCTTCAATTAAAGACTTCGGGAAACTTTGAAATCCGGCTTTAATGGGATTGACCATAAAAGGCAGACTGAATAAAACAGATCCAATCACTAATCCCAAAAAAGTAAAGACTACCCGTATATGAAATACGTTATCAAGAAAACTACCCAAGAAAAACCGGGGGCTAAAAAGGAGGAGAATATAAAAACCCAAAACGGTGGGAGGCAAAACCAGCGGCATGCTGATCAAGGGTTCTATAATATATTTCCAATCGCGAGGAGTAAAAGCTACCCAATATGCTAGTGGCACCCCGATCAAAACTAAAATCAGAGTCGTCACCGATGCCAATTTGAATGTCAATATTAGCGGACTTAAATCAAAACTCATGCGGGATTCTTCATCAATGTCACTTCATTCGTCTTTACTAGCCACTCTACTTCTTCCTTGTCCTTGAGCTTCATGTGACTAGTCGATTGCGCTGAAATAATAGCCTCAATGGTGTGATTTCTATAGTTGAGAGTGATTTTAGCCAGAATCGGGCCTTTGTCTATTTTCTTGATCATGGCTTTAAAACGATTTCGTAAACTGATCATACCCGTCAAATCTTTAGCAATCCCCACTTCGGTTTCCTTAAAAAGCAGCGTTACATGATCTTTGACTTTATAATTCAATGGCGACTTTTTTCCTTCTAAAATGATGGAACTAAACACATCCCCCTCAACATCCACATGAACGATAGAGATATTATCTGATGACTGAATATCGACAATCTTTCCTTTAAGTTTATTCATAATCACTCTCTCTTACGGCAAAATATAACCGTATTTTTTAAAAATCTCTCCTGCTTTATCTGAAAAAAGGAAATCAAAAAACTTTTGGGCATCTTCCAGATTTTCTTTTTGCGCATGCTTGAGAATAACAACACCTTGAGCAATCGGCTCATAAGCCTCTTTTTCAATCTCGATCCATTTACCTTGGTCTTTCATGTTCGGCGCCAACACAATCGATTTAGCCGTAAATCCAAGATCAGCGGCTTTAGATGTGATGAATTGATTCGCTTGAGCGATGCTTTCCCCATAGACAAGTTTATTACTTACTTGTTGGTACAGTTGGTAATGTTTGAGGGCATTCACGGCTTGGCGTCCGTAAGGAGCAGTGTTGGGTGAAGCAATTGCGATCTTTCTAACAGTCGGATCGCTCACGGCTTCCATCCCCCTCGATAAGTCGATATTATTCATTGTCCACAGAACAAGTGTTCCATAAGCATAAGTTCTAGGATCATTGTAAACTAACCCTTCTTTCTTGAGGGTTTTGGGATAATCCATATCTGCAGAAAGAAAAACATCAAACGGTGCACCGTTTTCAATCTGCGTCGTAAATTTACCGGATGATCCGATAATCTGTTTTATATTGATCCCTGTTTCCTTCTCAAATTCAGCCTTCAATTCTTCAAAAGTGTACTGAACATTAGCCGCGACCGCAACGGTTAGATCCCCAGCAAAAGCACAAACCGAAGAAAACAATAGAAGTAAAACTGATAATATAATTGATTTAATTTTCATGAACAT
>CAYGEE010000186.1:0-1565 GCA_964348765.1 uncultured Planctomycetales bacterium
ATTAATTTTCGTAACATTTTTTACCGCAAAAAACGTCCTCGCCAAAAACAATCTCAATATTAATCAAGAAAATCAAAAATTGATCAACTGGATGAGATCAAATGTGAGTCCCATCACTGGCTTACCGTTAAGTTTTTTTGTTCAGGAAAAAGACAAACAACGTGTTTTTGAGAATATGGGGGAGGGTCGATCAGCCGAAGGGATCATTGAACGGATGATCGTCAATGAAGGTTTAGATATTTATGACGGTGCGGTTTATCAGATCGTTCTTTCGATGCTAGGAGGCTCAGAGAATTTATCGTTGGCGTATCATCCGCTTTCTTTATATTGGGAAGGATCTGTTAATCAAACAGCCAATATCCGTGCAGGATTTCCAATTAATACTTTTATTTATGATGAACATCATCCGGAAGCGGTTTCGTCAGATCTACTGCGAAAGGGGGATCGAGGTTTTATTTTCAGGATCATTAACGCTCATGGACGATATCACTGTAAAGATCCGCTTGATGGAAAAGATAGTTCTTTTGATTTTCCGATGAGTGAGCGTATTCATTGGGAAGATTGGAAACCTGTTGCTGGTGAGAACGCGTGGGTGACAATGGCTGCAATGCACTTGTATCATAAAAAATATTTTCAACCGGAAGATCATTCTTATCTTCAGGATCTTAATAGTCTTGAACTTAATTTATCCGAGGAGCTTGCGCGTGCGGCGATCATCCTGCAGTCAGAGATCGGCGCTGTGCGTATGGCGCCGATGGGGACATATCGAAGTTTGACAGCGGATGAGAGCGTAAAGTATGAAGAGAATCAGTGGTGGTATTATCAGATATCAACGGAGAATAATATTTCATGGTACGCAGCGTTTCGCATGCTTTATCAGGTCACGCAAAAAGAAGAATATAAAATGATGATGGACAAAATTGAGAGTTTTATGAAATTTTCCTGGAATAACGAGGAGGGATATTTTTATCAGGGGGCTCATTTTGTTGATGGGTCTTGGCAGGTGAATAAAGAGCCGTTCGCGCTGGATGTTCAGACATGGGCGATCCTTTGTTTTAGTCCGGAAAGAATCGATCAATGGTTTGGTGAAGGTTCGGCGATGAGACTTTGGCAGAAATGCAAGAACTTAGCAGGTGTTTTTAATGATGATGGATCGCTTAAAGGAGTTGGCTATACGACGGAACATGACCGTTTGTCCGTTGAATGGAGCGCGGGCGCGATAGAAGCGGTTAAAGAATTGAGTAAATATTATAAATCGAATCAGCCGTTGTTTGATCAGGAATTAACGGCGGATCTTATCTCGATGCGAAAAGGCGTTGATTCTTTGCGTTTTGATATTAATGACGATCAATCCGCTTACAGTTATTCCTCTAAACGTGCGTGGATTCCTTTTGGCTGGTATTCGCATGAACCTTCTGTTTTGAGCCTTGCCTCAACAGCATGGATGGTGCTTGTTGATATGGATATAAATCCTTTTTTTCTACAATAAAGTCCCTGTCGCTGTATTTTTGTGTGGTATCATTATTTAATCTATTAATAATAGGATTTTCGCGCTTGTGTCATTG
>CAYGEE010000187.1:0-1532 GCA_964348765.1 uncultured Planctomycetales bacterium
ATCCAAACGCTCGCGCCTGATTGATCGTCAGCAATGTGTGATTGATCGTCCCTAAACCTAAACGCGCAACAATGATAACTTCCGCATTCATTTCCTTAATAAGATCAGCCACAGAAAAATCTTTTGTCAACGGCACCATTAATCCGCCGGCGCCTTCGACCAATAAAATATCGTGACGGCTTCTTAATTTCTGATAAATATCAATGATCTTTTTAATATTAATCTTTATTTTACTGCGAGAAAAAGCGATGTGTGGTGACAACGGCTCTTTCACATAGAAAGGATTAATATCATCGAGTGGATCATCGAGATCCAAAAACTTCTTTAAAAATGATGCGTCATTCCCGGCGCATTGGACGGGCTTCATGACACCGACATCGAGGCCTTTTTCTTGAAGCAACGTACCCAAGACAGCTGTTGCGATCGTTTTGCCGACGGCGGTGTCGGTGCCTGTGATAAAGAGTGAAGTATTATTCATAGAAAATTGAAATATTGTAACCCGTAACGGGTAACCAGTAACCAGTTCAGAGTTTAAATTACGCGTTGCACGTTACTCGTTACCGGTTACTTCTTCCCCTCCACCCAAATCACTTCAAACGTCGCATAAACGCCCAATTTGTCTTTAAAATTTTTATTATAATAATCATTCGCACTCAGCAAGAGATCCTTCCCTATATACATATCCCGCCCAAGCATGTTGGCGCCGATACTTTTGATCCATTTGATCAAACTCATCATGTCGGTAAAACGCACTTTGATGCGCTCATAATCAACTTTGATATCATTAAACCCGGCGTGCCTCATCGCTTCTGCAACCTCATCTTGCATCGGAAGACGGTGGATCTTTAAAGTTTTATCCTTTAATTTCGAAGACTCAGCCAAGGAAACGAAAAGCTCATCAAAAGTTTTAAATCCGAACATGGTCATAAGAAACGTGCCGTCATTTTTTAACGATTGCCGGCATAAACCAAACGCTTTTTCTAGATCATCCACCCATTGGAACGCTAAATTAGAAACGATGACATCGAAACTATTGTCCTTAAAAGGAAGCTGGCCGGCATCCGCTTGAACAATCGTTAAGTCCGTCTCACCTTCTCTGGCTTTATTGATCATCCCCTCGGCAAAATCTAACCCGACGATAAGCGATTCAGGAAAATAAAATTTCAGCTTCTTTGTGATAAACCCCGTTCCCATCCCAATATCTAAAATGGAATCCACGGATTCAATCTTGATCACTTTTGCCGCCAATTCCCGGCCGATCTCTTTATGAAGATCCGTTAAAACGTCATACTGATAAGCGGCGTCGGTAAATGCCTGGCGGATTCTTTGATTGATGGATTTTAATACCATAATTATTTCACTTAATATCTATCTCGAGAACACTAAATCAACTCTGTGTCATTGCGAGATGTTCTTGCTTATTTATACGAAGCAATCTAAAAGATCGCTTCGTCATCGATGAAAAAATCTCCTCGCGATGGGCATAATACTCAAAAAGTGTTGCTGCCCGATATTGTAATTATGTTATTTCT